>NZ_JCAFRH010000006.1:0-341070 GCF_059367875.1 Stenotrophomonas sp. YJH_SMC_16
ACTGCGCCAGTCTCTACATTGTCAGGGCCTGCAACGCCGGTGGCTGTTCGGCATGGTCCGCAGACTTCCCCGTCACCCGCGGCGTATTGAATTGGGACTAAGCCATGAATGGACTCTGTTCGCTGTTGATTCGGGCGGTGCCCACGGTGGTGCTGCTGGCGGCCTGTGTGGCTCCGGCGGTCGCACAGGAAGTCGTCGAGTACATCCACACTGACGCACTGGGTCACCTGTGGCGATCACCGATGCCAGCGGAAACGTCATCGAGCGTACGGTGTATGAGCCGTATGGGGCGGTGGTGAATCGGCCGTTGAAGGATGGGCCGGGATATACGGGGCATGTGACGGACTCCGGGACCGGGCTGAGTTACATGCAGCAGCGGTACTATGACTTCCAAACTGTCGCATTTCTGGGGGCTGATCCAGTTGCAGCTAGTTCGGAAGGGGCTTCATTCAATCGCTATCGCTACGCTTCTGCCAATCCGTATAAGTTCAAGGATCCGGACGGCAGGGCAGACATGAACGTGTTCAGTGAAGCTGATCCGAACGGGCTGAGAGCGGCAGGAGATGCGCTCAACATTCCGGGCAAGTTCACGGTCGGAGGGCACGCCAATAACATGGTCATTCAGGACCAGCGAGGGGGGCGCATGGAAAACTACTCCACAGTCAGCTCATGGAATATGGCTCGGACCCAGTTTGGGCTAAAACAGGGCCAGGAAATATTCATGGCAGGTTGCCACCTTGGGGCGGAAATCGGTCAGGCAAAGGCTTTTGCTCAGGGATGGGCGAACCTGAATAAGTCGTCCGTATATGCTCCCAACGGATTCGTTCGCTATCCAAAAAACTACAAGCCTGGAGATGACATGACGCTCCGTGTCAGTATGGGTGAGAACGGAACCGGAGGTGCAGGTGTATGGCAAAGGTTCTCGCCTGGAGGGACGGGGCCGACGGGTCCAGCTATTCGTTCGATTACGATCAAAGCTGATGGTTCAATATCCTATCAGTTTGCTGAGCCTGAATTGGGGTCCGGAATTCGTAGAATGGAAACGGTGAAGGTGAAGCAATGAAAATTCTTTCGAATTCCGTTGTTTTGTCTTTGCTGCTTGTTGGCTGCGGTAACGGGGAGCCCCAGGAAGAGCGGCTTTCCCGAAATGAGAAGCATGATGAAGCGCCAAGTTTGGCCCTTTCCGAGGAAGAGTTGGAACGTCAGATTTCGATGGCTGAAAACGGGAATGCAGGGGCCCGTCTTAAGCTTGAATGGCACTACTCGACGCGTGGCGACATGGAGCGGTATCGCTACTGGCTTGAGGAGGGGGTCGCACGAATGGACGTTAGTTCAATGCAGCGATTGGCACTGTTTCTCTCCCTTGAGCAAGGCGGGGGAGACTGTAAGCGCGCGATGCAAATCCTCGAGGAAGGTTTGCGTCTTGATCCGCCGGAGACTACGCGCGAACTGATGGAGATGGATCTTCAGAGATTGCGGCATGAACGGGTCGGGGTTCCACCTTGCGGGGTGGGGCTCTCCAATTAGAGGCAGCAGTTGCGCGAATGCCGATAATAATTCGTTTGGATTCGATGATAGGAACGGGTGGTGCGGAGCGCATTCTGGTTTGAACTCGAGGTTATTGGTTGGGCAGGTCTCGATGAAGATCATAATTTCTCTATCTGCTGCCTTACCGATGCTGCTTCTTGCCTCCTGTGTGCAGGACCGCGGTTGTCTTCTTCGGGTGGCCAACCAGGACCACGACAGCTCCTCATCTCAGAAGATCCATGCTGATATGGATGAACTCATACATTCGCGCCCTGTGGATGGGGAGCGGGAAGTGAATGCAGAGTTAGTGGTATCGCAGCTCGAACTCTCTCGGGAGGGGCGGAGAAATAGAAGGATTTTCTATGTATTGACTGATGGTAGCGGGAAACTCTTGACTGCGGGGACTTGTGGTATTGACGAACGCCAGTGTGCCTCGATCATTGTGAAGCGAATGCTCAGGTTCTGTGAAAGGATGTAGATTGCGGGTGCGCCAAGTTTTGGGAGGTATTTCAGTGAGAAATTCCCAAGTGCTTGATCGCTTTGGGTGGCTGGCCGGTATTATTGTGGCGGCGCTTTGTTTTTTAGGAATTGCCGCCTGTGGCGGAAGAGATGAACGTTTGGATGTGGTCATGAATCATGATCCGGGAAACGCAGCGGCTAATCACTACGCACTTGCGCTTGAGTCAGTTTTTAGTGATTCCGGGAGCGTGCCAGAAGCGCAAATATGCAGGGTACATTTAATTGATGTCAGGAAATCATTTGATCAGGCTGGAAGCGAAAGGGTGAGGGTATATTTCGTCTTGGCCGATCATCAAGGTGTCGTCAGGTCGGCGGACACCTGTGGGCTTCCTTTGAATGAGTGTGTGACGATTATTGCCGAGAGGTCGAGGGTGGGCTGTCGTAAGGAAAAAGGGCTGGCTTTCCACTGATTCGGGCGGCAATCGCGGTGTTGGTGCGCATAGCCTGTATATAGTGCTGGGCGCTGCCGATGAAGTGGTCATGTACACTTGCACCGATGCGTTGGCTTCACCGGCGGTGATTACCGCTGTCAATGGAAATGTCATCGAGCGTACGGTGTATGAGCTTTCTGGTGAGGTGGTTCGGATGGTCATGGCTGAAGGGGTGATGGGCGAATGGCTATCCCAAGTAGAATGGGAGCACGTTGTCGCCAAACAGTGGCTGACGCGCTATTGATAGAATCACCACCGCAAACGCGGGTGGACACGCGGCCCACGGTGTTCCTTCCTGGGTTTCTCGACAAGTGGCGGGAGTGCTGTGAAATCCACAAGTTCATCTCGATGCCGACGGCCAGCGATGGTTCTTCAAGGGTTTGCGCGCACTTCAGTGCTATGTCTTGTATCTGTCGCTGGTTGTTCGCTACATGAAATAGGAAGCGGTCGGCTGGATGACAACTGTCTTTTGGTGGTGGCCGACTATGTAAAGTCGTCGCGGGGGTGGGGTGGGGATGTCTACGACATTGCTCCTGAGGGGACGGTGGCAGGGCTGCGAGGATATGCAGTAATGCATCGCTCGGACGACGGAAAACTGCCGTCCGGGGAGTTGAAATCATTTCATGTCGATTTGGATCCCGAGTGCAAGGCTATTGTTGATGAGCTTGGCTATCAATGATTCCGCGCACTTTTCGGCTGGCAGGAGGAGCTTGGGTTTATGGGTGTGGAGCGAAGAAGGTGAGCGGTATCCCATGGCGCTGGATGGCGACGCAGAGGTGTGGGCGTGAATGTTGATTTCCGGTTTTTCATGGTTATTTTTTTTATTTTCTACGGGGCTGGTTGCAGGCATCAAGAAGGCGGGGGCGAACCGTCTGGAAAGAGCTGTGGGGTCGAGGGCAGCTCCGCTTGCCGAGTCAGCTTCCGGGAACTAGCTGCTACGCCCCGGCTATTCGATGGAAAGTTGGTGCGGATGGAGGGCTATCTCGGGGTGAGCCGGGAGCTCTTTGTACTGAGTTCAAGCAAAGAGTTGTTTGAGGCCGGAGTGACTGAGGAGACTCAAGTTCGAATTAGAGGTCCAGTAGATATGCAGCAAGGCGTATTTGACGAATACGCGTATTCATGGGTTTCGATAATTGGGGTGTTCAGGACAAGAGAAGCTGACAATTCGACAGGTGATCTGCTGCTTGGCGAAATTCACGCCCCCCTTGAAGTTCGCTCCCTACGAATCCCTGGTCCCGTGCCACGTGCGAAATTTGGAGATGTGCTCGTCAATCTTGAAGATCTGAAGTGAGTGATAGGTTGTGGAAATGACGTCATGTGCTTTCATTTCTGCCTTCTATGGCAGGAAAGCGGGATGATTCAAAGGCGCGCCTAACATGTGATCACATGGTCCCCGTCTTAGGGGTGACACTTGCCAGGAAGGGGCTTCGGAACATTCTCGATCGCTGGTAGAGTCGCAGATGTCACATTACGCCATGGCACTCCTGGGCAGCTCAGTTCTCCTCGTTGCGCGATTGCGTCTGTGTCATTGCGAGCTGATCGATCACGTCGATAGGCTTTGGGGGGTTGCGCCTTGGTTGAAGAATATGAGGTATCGCATTGAGCGCTATCGATGAAAAGAATCTCGTTTTAGCCTGTCTGTGGAGGCTGTTGGAATCCGAGCCTGCTTCCGAGGAACAGGTGTCTGGCTGGTACCAGAGGGCGCAATTTATCAAGAACGTGATTCGGTCAAGTTCGTATGAAATCGGGGTTCCTCACGTGATATGGCACTATCTTGATGATGCCGATATCCGTATTCGCGATCCCCGCTATGCCGAAGCACAGGTGTTGGCCGTTAGGCGGAGTATTGATGAGTGGGCTTGAGTGCACTCAGAGAAGCCATGAGCATTACATGTTGCTGGCCAGATTTCATTGCGGCATCCCTCTCGGATGCTAACCCTCCGGATCTCCCTCTCCTCCGGGAGGACTGGGCAGGGATGGCGTTTGATCGCAACCTGTATGAGGATTTTGCTCCGAACGATGTTTGGGCGGCGTGGCTGAGCGCACTTTCGGAGCACTTTGCAGATATCGCAATGTGCGCGGTTCGATGTTCAGAGTGCTCCGACGGTGGAAGCTCTGTGGAAATTGAGCGAGGGCTGGATAGCCTGCGCTTTTACTGGCTGGAAGATGGGAACTTCATGCGTGATCATTTCTTGTTTTCGCGTGATGGTCGCTGGGTCGTAAAGCTGGATCAGGACGTGACGTTATTTGCGGGAGATGTCACTTTCCTTGCGGATGTTGTCGCGCGACTTGGTGGTGTAGAGCATGTCGAGAAGATGATGCGACGGGACCTGATTGGTACAGCTGAGGACGTAGTTGGCCTCGGTGGGTACGTCAAGGGTCTTCTTGCGCCCTTGAACGCATCGACTCCTCAGCCCGGCTCAGCGCTGAACGAACCGGAACCAAGATTAAAGAGGTGATTAAGGTTGGACTTAAGGAGGAGTAGGTTGCATGTTTGGTGATGATTCCCTGCTTTTTATGAAATATGTGAAAGGGCGGAGCAACGCTGTATACCCGTGGTCGTTGTCAATTGTGGATTGCTATTTTATATGGCTCGCATTTTGCAAGGTCTCTGGCAGTGACCGGCCGCTGCTGTCGAGGATATCTGCGGACGGCGAGCAGATTGAGGATGTTCTCATTGCTGATGCCTACGATATTTACGAGATTGATAGTCGCGCTGAAGGTTTCGAAGTTGTGCTGCGCCACCATTCGTCCGGCTCACTGTGCTATTGGGATATTCATGAGCGTTTTGTTGTAGCTGTTGGTGGTCGTGATTTTCTTGAGGTGGCAAGCCCCTATCCTGGGGACATAGAAAAACATCGCTATATTGAGGAGATGATGCATAGAGAGGCGTTCGGAATTGATGAGCCGCCTGAAGTGATTTATGCGGCCATCTCCAATCCGTTCTCTTGAAGGAGTGGCTAGCGTCGTTGTTCAGCACTTCAGTTGATCAACTCGCTGTGATAGTTAGGCTCGCCGGGTGAGAGACTAAACACCCGTGGGAGGGTGAACCCTGTCGGGCATCGTGAGAATCTCTGTCGCGCTTCCCGAGCTGATCAGTGCTCGCGAACGGTGCCAGCTTCTCGCTTCAGCTGAGCAGGGTGTAAGTGTGGCGGCTGAGTCATCGAGCGCCGTCGCGTTGTTGATGGCTTTGGAACACTGGCCGGGGCGGTACATCAGTTCGGGAGGTGCAGATTCTTCTCCATGTTCGGAGGCTGCAAGAAATGGCGAACTGCAAGTTGGATGCTGAGCACTCAGCCGCGTGGAGTGGTCGAATCCACTCATGCCTGGCTGCTGTGGTTCTTTCGCTGGGGTTGCAAGGTTGTGATTGGTTGTCGGATCCGGTGATTGTTGGAATGTTGGAAGGGAGGTGATTTATGACGTCAGCTTGGAGGTTGGCGGTGGTGGTAGGCGTAGGATCAATTCCTGTCGGTGAAAGCAGGGTTGTGAAGCCTGAGGTCGCTACTGATTCCTCACTTCTTTTAACTTACTACGAGAGCAGTGTCCGAGTGGTCTGCCATGGGGATGTGTATTTTACGAATAATCTCCACGTCAAGGTTGAGGCGGATGTGGGTGGAGGGGTTTGCCGTATTGCAGAAATTGCGGAATGATTTGATCTGCGGAGCGTGTTTGACGATTTTTATAGCGCGGTGCCAGGGTGAAGAACGATGAAAAGCCTTGTTGAGAGCTTCCCCATTTGGGCTTCCATCATCCTAGGTGCCATGTGCGTAAACGCATTTGCGGCTCACAGAATGTTGCTGAAAATCGAGCGTGAACGGCCGGAAGTACTCGCTGCAGTCGGAATCATCAAGGTTGATTGGTGGCTTAGGTGCTTGCGCGGTATTGCAGTGCTTGCCCTTACTTCCAAAGGGCAGACGCTCCATCAGGGGGAACGGTGGGTGTTGAGGGGCGTCGTGATGATGTACGTTTTCTTGATTGCCTCCGGGGTATCCATGCTTGTTGGCATGTAGAAGACGGTGTCTCAAGGCCGTTGATGATGGATGGATCGGCATTAGGGTGAGATTGCCCGTTCCTGGCATCACTCAGCATTTCCCCGTTACGCCTCTGCTTGCTTGCGTCCAGCGCGCAATAAAAAACGCCGCAGTTCCCTGCGGCGTTCTCGTAGTTCCCTGATTCTTGCGAATCCTCAGCCCAGCAGCTTCCGCACCTTGGTCAGTGCGGTCATGAACCGCTCGATCTCGGCATGCGTGTTGTAGAACGCCAGCGAGGCGCGGCAGGTAGCCGCGACGCCGAAGTACTGCAGCAACGGGTGTGCGCAGTGCTGACCCGAGCGCACGGCCACGCCTTCCAGATCCAGAAGGGTGGCCAGATCGTGCGCATGCGCGCCATCGATCAGGAACGAGACCACCGCAGCCTTCTCCGGCGCTTCGCCGATGATGCGCAGGCCATCCACCCGACGCAGCTCTTCGGTGAAGTGCGCCAGCAGTTCGGCTTCGCGGGCTTCCACGTTCTCCTGGCCGAGCTGCTGCAGGTAGTCGGCAGCCACACCCAGGCCGATGAAACCGGCGATGTTCGGGGTGCCGGCTTCGAATTTGTGCGGGGCATCGTTGAACACGGTGCCGTCGAAGCTGACTTCCTTGATCATCTCGCCGCCACCGAGGAACGGCGGCATCGCATCCAGGTGCTCGCGGCGCGCCCACAGTGCGCCGGTGCCGGTCGGGCCGCACATCTTGTGGCCGGTAATGGCGTAGAAATCGCAGCCGATCGCGGCGACATCGACCTTGCGGTGCGGCACGGCCTGCGAGCCATCGACCACGGTGATGATGCCGCGCTTGCGCGCTTCGCGGCAGATCTCGCGCACCGGGTTGACCGTGCCCAGCACGTTGGAGACGTGGGTGACGGCCAGCAGCTTGACCTCCGGGGTCATCGCCGCGCGCAGCGCATCCAGATCGAGTGCGCCGTCAGGCGTGATCTCGGCTACGCGGATGGTGGCGCCGGTACGCTGCGCGACCAGCTGCCACGGCACGATGTTGGCGTGGTGCTCCATGCGCGTGATCAGGATCACGTCGCCGGCCTTCAGTCGAGGCAGCGCCCACGAATAGGCCACCAGGTTGATGGCGAAGGTGGTGCCACTGCACAGCACCAGGTCGCTGGGCCGCACGTTGAGGAAGCGCGCCAGCGTGTTGCGTGCGCCTTCGTAGGCGTCGGTGGCTTCGCTGCCCAGTGCATGCACCGCGCGGCTGACGTTGGCGTTGTAGCGGCGGTAGAACTCGTCCACCGCGCCGATCACCTGCACCGGCTTCTGGCCGGTATTGGCATTGTCGAAATAGACCAGCGGCTTGCCGTGCACTTCACGCATCAGCAGCGGGAAGTCGAGGCGGACGCGGTCCCAGTCGGGGGCGCCGGTGCGTTCTTCGATCGGGCGCGGCGTGGACAGGTTCATGCCACACCTGCCTCGGCCAGCGCCTTGTCCAGGCGGCGTGCCAGCTGCGCACGCAGTGCGTCCGGCAGGATCTTCAACGGCTCGTGGCAGAACGCGGCGCTCAGCAGTGCCTGCGCCTGTGCCTGCGGCAGGCCGCGCGAGCGCAGGTAGAACAGCGCATTGGCGTCGAGCTGGCCGACGGTCGCGCCATGCGCGGCCTTCACTTCATCGGCGTCGATCACCAGCGTTGGCTGGGTGTCGATCTCGGCATCGGCCGACAGCAGCAGGTTCTTGTTGGACAGGTTCGCGTCGGTGCCATCGGCGCCTTCGCGGATCTGGATGCCACCATGGAACACCACGCGGCTGCGGTTGGCGGCGACGCCGCGCCACAGCAGTTCGCAGGCGGTATCGCGTGCGATGTGGTCGATACCCAGGCGGGTTTCGACGTGGCGGCGGCCATTGCCAAGCAGCACGCCGTTGGCGGTCAGCTGGGCATTGTCGCCTTCCAGGCGCACGTTCAGTTCATGGCGGCTGAGCGCGGCGCCCAGTTCCAGGTCCACGCGGTGGTACTGCGCGTCGCGGGCCAGCACCGCGTCGGTGCGCAGGAAGCTGGTCTGGCGCGCGCTGCCGGCCTGCACGCGGGCGTGCTTGAGCACGGCATCGCGGGCGACATGGGCATGCAGCACGGTATTGTCCAGGTGGGCGGAGTCGCCCACGCTGAAGCGATGCTCGACCACGCCCAGGCTGGCGCCGGCACGCAGTTCGATCAGGTGGCGGTGATGCCAGGCCAGGTCGGTGTCACCGGCGACGCTGGCGAACACCAGCTGCAGCGGCACGTCGACCTGCACGCCTTCATCCACGCGCAGCACCACGCCTTCATCGGCCAGCGCGGCATTCAGGCGGGCGAAGATCTCCTCGCTGCGCTCGTAGCGGCGGCCAAGGAAACGCACGGCGTCTTCGCCGGCGGCCAGTGCGGCCGACAGCGGCTGCAGCTGCACGCCGGCCGGCAAGGCCTGCACGTCGCTCAGCGCGGCATCCAGACGGCCGTTGACGAACACCAGGCGCGGCGCCGGGATGTCGTCCAGCAGGGCGGCGTCCAGCGCCGGGCCCTGCAGCGGTGCCGCAGCGAACGCACGGCGTTCCAGCTGGCGCAGCGAGGTGTACTTCCAGGCTTCGTTGCGGGCGGCCGGCAGGCCGTCACGCAGGGCCGCATCCAGCACTTCGCGGCGCGCATCGCTGCCGCAGAAGGCCTGGGCCATCGAATCAAGCAGGGCGCTCATCAGACCGCCGCCTCGGGCACGACCCGGTCCTTCAGGAAATCATAGCCGTGCGCTTCCAGCTCCAGTGCCAGCTCCGGGCCGCCACTTTTGACGATGCGGCCATCTGCCAGCACGTGCACCACGTCCGGCTTGATGTAGTCCAGCAGGCGCTGGTAGTGGGTGATGACCAGGAACGAGCGATCAGCAGCGCGCAGTGCGTTGACACCATCGGCCACGCTCTTCAGTGCATCGATGTCCAGGCCCGAGTCGGTTTCGTCCAGGATCGCCAGCTTCGGTTCCAGCACGGCCAGCTGGAAGATCTCGTTGCGCTTCTTCTCGCCACCGGAGAAGCCTTCGTTGACGCCACGGTGCAGCAGTTCGTCCTTCAGGTGCAGCACGGCCAGCTTCTGGCGCACCAGCTTGAGGAACTGCATGGAATCGAGTTCCTCCTCACCGCGTGCCTTGCGCTGGGCGTTCAGTGCCGCGCGCAGGAAGTAGGTGTTGTTCACGCCCGGGATTTCCACCGGGTACTGGAACGCCAGGAACAGGCCGGCGGCGGCGCGCGCTTCCGGGTCCTGGTCGAGCAGGTCGACGCCATCGAACTGCACGCTGCCTTCGGTCACTTCGTAGCCGTCGCGGCCGGCCAGGACATTGCCCAGGGTGGACTTGCCGGCGCCGTTCGGGCCCATGATGGCGTGCACCTGGCCCGGCTGGACGTCCAGCGACAGGCCCTTGAGGATTTCCTTGTCGCCGATGCGGGCGTGGAGGTTTTCGATCTTCAGCATGGTGGGGATTTCCGTGGGGCGGGCCGCGGCCCGCCGGTAAAGAGAATGCGTTTGCGAGGGGCAGGGGCGGGCGGTCAGCCCACCGAACCTTCCAGCGAGACTTCCAGCAGCTTCTTGGCTTCCACCGCGAACTCCATCGGCAGTTCGCGGAACACCTGCTTGCAGAAGCCGTCGACGATCATCGACACCGCGTCTTCCTGGCTGATGCCACGGGCGCGGCAATAGAACAGCTGGTCGTCGGAGATCTTGGAGGTGGTGGCCTCGTGCTCGACGGTGGCGCCCGGGTTCTTCACCTCGATGTAGGGGAAGGTGTGGGCGCCGCACTGCTTGCCGATCAGCAGCGAATCGCACTGGGTGTAGTTGCGCGCGCCATCGGCGTTGCGGTCCACCCGCACCAGGCCGCGGTAGGTGTTCTGGCCTCGGCCGGCGCTGATGCCCTTGCTGACGATCTTGCTCTTGGTGCGCTTGCCGATGTGGATCATCTTGGTGCCGGTGTCGGCCTGCTGGCGGTGGTGTGTGAGCGCCACCGAGTGGAACTCGCCCACCGAATCGTCGCCCAGCAGCACGCAGGACGGGTACTTCCAGGTGATCGCCGAACCGGTCTCGACCTGGGTCCAGGTGACCTTGCTGCGCGCGCCACGGCATTCGGCACGCTTGGTGACGAAGTTGTAGATGCCGCCGACGCCGTTCTCGTCGCCCGGGTACCAGTTCTGCACGGTGGAGTACTTGATCTCCGCGTCTTCCAGCGCGACCAGCTCGACCACGGCGGCGTGCAGCTGGTTCTCGTCGCGCATCGGCGCGGTGCAGCCTTCCAGGTAGGACACGTAGGCCTTGTCCTCGCACACGATCAGGGTACGCTCGAACTGGCCGGTGTGGCCGGCGTTGATGCGGAAGTAGGTGCTCAGCTCCATCGGGCAGCGCACGCCCTTGGGAATGAACACGAAGCTGCCATCGGAGAACACCGCCGAGTTGAGCGCGGCGAAGTAGTTGTCGCCGACCGGCACCACGGTGCCCAGGTACTGGCGCACCAGCTCCGGGTGTTCCTTGATGGCCTCGGACATCGAGCAGAAGATGATGCCCTTCTCGGCCAGTTCCTTGCGGAAGGTGGTACCGACCGACACCGAATCGAACACCGCGTCCACCGCCACGCCGGCCAGCTTGGCGCGCTCGTGCAGCGGCACGCCCAGCTTGTCGTAGGTGTCCAGAAGCTCCTTGGGCACGTCATCCAGCGAGGCGTACTTCGGGCCCTTCGGCGCGGAGTAGTAGCTGAGCGCCTGCAGGTCGATCGGGGCGATCTCCAGCTTGGCCCAGTCCGGCATCGGCATGGTCAGGAAGTGGCGGTAGGCGTCCAGGCGCCACTGCGTCATCCACTCCGGCTCTTCCTTCTTGGCCGACAGGGCACGGATGGTGTCCTCGTCCAGGCCCGGCGGCAGGGAGTCCGACTCGATCTCGGTGATGAAGCCGGCCGAATACTTGCGGCCGAGCTGCTCGTGGATCTCGCGGTTGGGGGTGTCGTCGTGGGCGACGTTTTCGATGGTTTCGGTGGCCATGGGGGGCTGCCTACGGATCAGGAGACGACGTCGACAGCGATGGTGCGGCGCTGTTCGTCATCGGCAAGGGGGAGAGGGGGCAGGATCTGGGCGAGGGTGACATCGCGCAGGGCCTCGGAGACCACGTCGTTGATCAGCCGCCAGCTGCTGCGCGCGCCGCACTTGGGCGCCATGCCGCACTGGTGGTGGTCATGGCTGCATTCGGTCAGGGCCAGCGGCCCTTCCATTGCTTCGACCACTTCGAACAGCGAGATCTCGATGGCCGGGCGGGTCAGGCGGTAGCCGCCACGGACGCCGCGCAGGCCTTCAACCAGGCCGGCCTGGGCCAGCGGCTTGAGTACCTTGCTGACGGTGGGCGGCTCCAGACCGGTGAATTCGGCCAGCTCGGTGGCACTGAGCACCTCGCCCGGACGGGCGGCGAGCACGGTCAGTACGACGGTGGCGTAATCGGTGAGTTTGGTGACGCGCAACATGGGGATGCGAGTGGCTCTTAAAGCGGACTGAAATTGTACGCTTTTATTCGTCGCCATCCAACCCGGGCATTCAGCCGGCGCTGGGGCCGGGCCGGGAGGACACACCGGGGCCGTTGCCAAGGCGCAATGCTGCGCCAACGGGGTGATTTTCGCAATCACCCGGAATGGGCGAGAATCAACGTTCCTTTCGCTGCAGACTTCCCTTGCCGATGCCCAAGAAGATCCAAGCCCGCAAGTCCGCCATCCACGGCAACGGTGTGTTTTCCGTGGCCCCGATCAAGCAGGGCGAGCGCGTGATCCAGTACAAGGGCCTGCTGCGCAGCCACGGCGACGTTGATGCCGATGACAGCGGCGACGTTGAAAGTGGCCATACCTTCCTGTTCACCCTCAATGACGACTGGGTGATCGATGCCAACTACAAGGGCAACGACGCGCGCTGGATCAACCACAGCTGCGACCCGAACTGCGAGGCAGTGATCGAGGAAGACGAGGACGGCGACAGCCGTGGCGACAAGGTGTTCATCGAGGCGCTGCGCGATATCAAGGCCGGTGAGGAACTGACCTACAACTACGGCATCACCCTGGCCGAGCGTCATACCGCCAAGCTGAAGAAGATCTGGGAGTGCCGCTGCGGCTCGCCCAAGTGCACCGGCACCATGCTGCAGCCCAAGCGCTGACCGGTACCGGGGACTGCCGGCCACTGGCCGGCACTACCCGGAGGGTCTCCACCTGCCGTGCACGGCAGGGTCACCGCCGTGCAAGGGCCGTTCTTCCATTCTGTCGGCTCCCCCAACCGGAGTGCACCCATGGCAGAGCGATTGAAGGGCAAGCAGATTGCCATCCTGGCCACCCACGGCTTCGAACAGTCCGAATTGACCGAACCCAAGCGGCTGCTGGAAGCCGAGGGCGCGCGCGTCAGCGTGGTGTCGCCCGCAAAGGAGGCGACGATCAAGGGCTGGAAGGAGAAGAACTGGGGCGACGCCGTCGCGGTGGACATTCCGCTGGATGAAGCGGATCCGGCACGCTTCGATGCCTTGGTCCTGCCCGGAGGCGTCATCAATCCGGACACGCTGCGTACCGACGAGGTTGTACTCGGCTTCATCCGGGCAGTGGATGAAGCCGGCAAGCCTGTCGCGGCCATCTGCCACGGCCCGTGGTTGCTGATCAACAGCGGCCTTGCTGAGGGGCGCGACGTGACGTCCTGGCCGTCCCTGCAGCAGGATCTGGTCAACGCAGGTGCGAAATGGCGCGATACCGCGGTTGTGATCGATGGAAACCTGATCACCAGCCGCAAGCCGGACGACATCCCCGCCTTCAGTGAGGCGGTGGTCAAGGCACTTGCCGCCTGATGCGCTACCGGTAGTGCCGGCCAGCGGCCGGCACTACCTCATTTACCCAGCACGCCTGCCGGCACCAGGTTGCCCAGGTTCTGGTTGAAGGTGACCACCAGCTTGCCGTTCTTCACCTGTGCCGACTGCACCTGCAGCGCGCCGAGCACCCCGGCCACGGCCGGGTCCAGCTTGTAGATCGGTTCGCGCTGGGCGTAGTCGCTCAGCCAGGCATTGAGCAGGCCGCGGGTGCGCGAATCGAGGCGACCGCCCTGGTTGGCCGGGGTGAAGTCATCCACGCTCGGCTGCTGCAGGTGGAAGCCCTGGGTCTGCGCGTCGTAGCGCAGGCCGCTGCTGAGCTTCACCGTTCCCAGCTTGGACGGGTTGCCACCGGCGGTGGCCAGTGCGACGTCCATGCCCAGGTTCAACCGTTCGCCGGCCGGAAGGCTCAGCTGCGGATGGCTCATGGTCAGGGCAATCAGGCCCCCCAGGGCGTCCTGGGTGCGCGGGAAGCTGCCATCGAGGTACTGCTGCACGTCGCTGGCACCGACCGACAGTTCGCGGCCGGAAATGGAAGGGGCGGCCTGGGCGCCGATCGCAGCAGCGATCAGCACGGTGGAGGCCGCGAGGCGGGTCATCAGGGAACGCAGGCGCATGGCGGTGACCGGTGAATGCGGAATGGATGGACCAAAGAGTAGCCTTGCCGGCTGAATCGCGCGTGCATGCCGCTGCAACGGTTCAGTCCAGCGATGGCCGCAGTTGCGCCGACTGGATCTGCCAGGCGCGGCCATCGCTGCTGGGCTGCACGCGGTACCAGCCGCCGAAGCGGAAGGTGCCCTCAGCGGTCACCGCGCGGATCTGCACCGGAACCTCCAGCAGCTGCGGTGGCTGGTGACCGTCGCGCGCGACTGGCAGTTCGCTGGTCAGGCGCAGGCTGCGCACGTCCGTGAGCTGGCGCAATGCGGCATCGTCGGCGCGTCGTGCATCGCTGGGCGGGAAGGTCCATGCGGCGTCGATGGCCTTGCGATCGCGATTGAGCAGGGCCATGACATAGGCATTGAGCATTCCCGCCGGCAGCTCGGCCTCGGCCGCGACGGCGGCAAACAGGGGATCGACATCGATGGCCTGCACGGCCGCTGCATCGCCTTCTGCGACGGCCTGTGGCTTCGCGCGGGCAGCCGCCTCGGTCGTGGCCGGCGGAGCGGCATCCGCAGGATGAGGTTGCGATGGCGGCCGGGAACAGGCCAGCAGCACCAGCGGTGCGATCAGTATCAGGAACCTGCGCATGTCTGCCTCCTCCCCGAGGCGAACGGAAGGAGGCAGTGTATCGGCTGTGCCGCGATCAGCGGGAGGAGGGCAGCTGTTCCAGTGCATCCAGCGCCGGCAGCACCTGCGCGGCGATGGCGGCCAAGGCATGGCCTTCGGTTTCGGCGTGGCGCTGCACGATGTCGCGCAGCAGCTGGGTGGCGATCACCAGGGTCGCGCGCTCGTCGCCGCTGATGCCTGCGGTGCGCGGCGCCGCTTCCAGCAGGCGCATCAGGTCGCGGCTGGCGCGATGTTCCAGTTCGATGGTGCAGCGCCCGGTGCACTGCAACCCGTCCTTTTCGATGGGGGTCACCGAGATCCGGTAGCGGGTGGAGGGGCTGGCCATGAGGGGACGCTCGCCGTAGCTGTGGAGGATGTGCCCACCTTAGGCAAGGCCGTGCCCGGCGGCGATGGCCGGGGCTGCACGCAGTGTTCCACCCGGTACGTTCCGGGGCCGCAACGCACCACGCCCAGCCAATGGCGACGGGCCTGTACGCGCATTCCCGGGGATGCGGCAACGCTGTGTTGCGGGCTGTGGTTGGGACAAAAAAAACGGGACGGCCAGAGCCGTCCCGTCGGAATCCGCGTTGGGGCGCGCGCTTACAGCGCGGCGTCCTTCAGCTTCTTCAGCGGACGCACCTTCAGCTTGGTGGTGGCCGGCTTGGCAGCGAACCACTGCTCTTCCTTGGTGAACGGGTTGATGCCCTTGCGCTTCGGCTTGGCCGGCACATTGACGGTGGTGATCTTCAGCAGGCCCGGCAGGGTGAACGAGCCAGCGCCCTTCTTGTGCACCGAGGAGGCGACGGCGCTTTCCAGCGAGGCCAGCACAGCGCGGACGTCCTTGGCGATGACGCCGGAGGCTTCAGCGATGTGTGCAACCAGGCCGGACTTGGTCAGCACTTCCTTGATCGGCTTCGGAGCGGCCGGCTTGGCGGCTGCCTTCGTCGCGACTTTCTTCACTGCCTTCTTCGGGGCAGCCTTCTTAGCGGTCTTTGCCATGGTTTCCTGTTCCGTGAACGGTTGGTTGTTTGGTCGGCGCCGAACCCCGTCGGCAAGCGCAATGTAGGGCAACTCTCGGGCGCCGCCAATAGCCCGAAGCGCGGAAAGTGCATGTTTTTTCATATCCAGGCCGATTCAGTACATGGCCGGCAGTGGGGGATGGGGGTGTGGCAGCGCACGCCATGGCCGGCGCCCGCCCATCGTCGGAATGCGCGAAACCACTGAAAACAAGAGGGAAATGCGTTTCCGGTTGGCGAGGAAGTGTCCACGCGCCGGGTTCGGAAGACGACCTCCAGCGTGCGGCGGAGCGACGCAGGGCTAACGCCTCCCGTGCGAGGGTGACCGTTCATCACCGTCACGCAGGAGCAGCACATGGGAATCTCGCGACACGCCACCGCGCACTGGGAAGGCGATCTGAAGTCGGGCAAGGGGCAGTTGAGCACGCCGCAGAGTGGCCTGCTGGACAAGACCCGCTACGGCTTCAACAGCCGTTTCGGCGACGAAAAGGGCACCAATCCGGAAGAGCTGATCGCTGCCGCGCACGCCGGTTGTTTCACCATGGCGCTGTCGGCCAAGCTCGGCGAAGCCGGCTTTACCCCGACCTCGCTGGATACCGAAGCCAAGGTCGATCTGTCGCTGGAAGGCGGCCCGCAGCTGTCGCAGATCCGGCTGAAGGTGAAGGCGGTGGTGCCGGGCATCGACGCCACGCAGTTCCGTGCGATTGCCGATGACGCCAAGCAGAACTGCCCGGTGTCCAAGGCACTGAGCGCCGTGCCGATCAGCCTGGAAGCCGAGCTGGGCTGAGCCGGCGCATCTGTAGAGCCGAGCCCAGGCTCGGCTTCTGCAGGTCCCGTGATCTGGCCGAAGAACAGCCGAGCGTGGGCTCGGCTCTACAGTGTCCCTTTACCAATCGATGGTGCCGGTGATGACGGTCTGCACCTGGCCGCCCGACCAGACCTCGCCGTCCTCGTCGACCAGCAGCGTCAGGCGCGCATCGTGGCCCACTTCGCGGCCCTGGCTGACTTCGAACGGTGCGCGGCCGCGCGGCAGCGCATCGCGCAGGTCCAGCCATGCGGCCAGCACGGCGTTGGCGGCGCCGGAGGCGGCGTCTTCGAAGCGGCGTCCATTGCCGACGAAGGCACGTACCGCCAGGTCGAAGCCCTCGCTGCCATCGCTGAAGGCATAGGCGAACACGCCCATGCTGTCGGTGGTCTCGGCCAGTGCGGCCACCGCATCCCAGTCCGGCTGCAGCGCGCGCAATGCGGCCTCATCGGCCACCTGCACCACCCACCAGCTGCGCCCGCCCTGCATGCGTGCCGGTGGCAGCGTGCCCAGCGGCCAGCCCTTCAGTGCGGCCTGCAGGCGAGGATCGGTCGCCTCGGCAGTCTCGGCCAGCTGCGCGCGCGGGGTGCGGATGGCGATGCGCTGCTGCGTACCCTCACCGCTGACGCGCAGCGGCAGGGCGCCGGCAATGCCGTCCTGCACCAGCACGCCATCGATCGGTGTGGCCAGGCCTGCCTGCAGCACCGCATGCGCCGTGCCGACGCTGGGGTGGCCGGCGAACGGCACTTCCTTCTGCGGGCTGAACATGCGCAGCCGGTAGCTGGCACCGGGTGCCTGCGGTGGAAACACGAAGGTGGTTTCGGGCAGTCGCGTCCAGCGGGCGATGGCCTGCATGCTGGCATCGTCCAGGCCCTCGGCATCGAGTACCACGGCCAGCGGGTTACCGGCGCCGGCGCGCGGGGAGAACACATCCAGCTGCAGGAAACGGCGGGTGGTCATAGGGGGCAAACTCCGTAGAACGAGAGGGGTACGGTAGCGCCGGGCCATGCCCGGCGTCCGTGTGCGGCGTTCGCCGGGCGTGGCCCGACGCTACCAATGGATGCTGCCGTCGATCACGCACTGCACCTGGCCGCCGATCCACACCGTGCCCTGCGCGTCGACCTGCACCTGCACGCGGCCATCGCGGCCCACTTCGCGGCCCTGGCTGGCCACGTAGCGGCCTTCGCGGCCGGGCAGGGCATCGCGCTGCCGCAGCCAGGCGCCGATCAGCGCATTGGCGCTGCCGGTCACCGGGTCTTCGGGTACGGCGGCCGCGTCAGCGGGGCAGAAGGCGCGCACCACGCGGGCGTGGTCGTCGCCGGGCTCGTCGGCGAACACGGCCAGGCCAGTAGCGTCGGTGGCCAGGCTCCAGTCGCGCAGGGCCGCCATGTCTGGCGCCAGTCCGCGCACGGCGGCGGCGTCGCGCAGCGGCAGCAGCCACCAGCGTGCACCGTTGTCCCACAGTTCGGGCACGTGCCCGTTGGCCGCCAGCGCCAGCAGCGTCTCCGGCGCGGCGTCCACCCTCGTGTCCAGTTGCCGTGCCGGTGGGCTGGCCAGCTGGATCTGCAGTGCCTCGGCCGGACCGCTCACCCGTACCGGCAGCAACCCCGCCGCGCATTGCTGCAGCAGGGCGCCGTCGCGCGGTTGCGCCAAGCCACAGCTCACCGCGGCCCAGGCGGCGCCGACGCTGGGGTGGCCAGCAAATGCCAGCTCGCGGGTCGGGGTGAAGATGCGGATGTGGTAGTCGGCACCCGGCGCGCTGGGGCGCAGGAAGAACACCGTCTCGGACAGATTCAGCCAGGCGGCCAGGGCCTGCATCTGGCGGCTGGAGAGCCCGTCGGCGTCCAGGATGACGCCCAGTGGGTTGCCGGTGCCGGGGCGGGGGGCGAAGACATCGAGCTGCAGGTAACGGAGGACGGCCATCTACGGGGATATTGCGCTTAGAATCAAAGGTTCCGCCCCCGAGGGCGGCTTCCCCACATTCTACATAGCCAATCCATGTCAGCTTCCCCCCTTGTCGATCGTTGGATCGTACTGAAGTTCGGCGGCACCTCGGTGTCGCGTCGTCATCGCTGGGACACGATCGGGAAGCTGGCGAAAAAACGTGCGGAAGAGACCGGCTCGCGCGTGCTGGTGGTGGTGTCGGCGTTGTCCGGGGTCACCAACGAACTGACCGCGATTGCCGACGGCGCACCGGACAGCCGTGATCGCGTGGCGGCGCTGGTCGAACGCCACGAGGGCTTCCTGGTTGAACTGGGCCTGGGCCGCGAGGTACTGGCCGAACGCCTGGCGGCGCTGCAGGGCCTGCTGGACGACGCGCGCGCCGCGACCCGTCCGCTGGACTGGCAGGCTGAAGTGCTGGGTCAGGGCGAGCTGCTGTCCTCCACCCTGGGCGCAGCCTACCTGCACGCCACGGGCCTGGACATGGGCTGGATGGATGCCCGCCAGTGGCTGGATGCGATGCCGCCGCAGCCGAACCAGAGCGACTGGTCGCAGCGCCTGTCGGTGAACTGCCAGTGGCGTGCCGATGCCGAGTGGATGCAGCGCTTCCGCGCGCAGCCGACCCGCCTGCTGATCACCCAGGGCTTCATTTCGCGGCATGCCGATGGCGGCACCGCCATCCTCGGCCGCGGTGGCTCGGATACCTCGGCGGCGTACTTCGGTGCGCTGCTCGGCGCCAGCCGCGTGGAGATCTGGACCGATGTGCCGGGCATGTTCAGCGCCAACCCGAAGGACGTGCCGGACGCGCGCCTGCTGACCCGCCTGGACTACTACGAGGCGCAGGAAATCGCCACCACCGGCGCCAAGGTGCTGCACCCGCGCTCGATCAAGCCGTGCCGCGATGCCGGCGTGCCGATGGCCATCCTCGACACCGAGCGCCCGGAACTGCCGGGCACCAGCATCGACGGCAGCGCCGCGCCGGTGCCGGGGGTAAAGGCGATCAGCCGCCGCAACGGCATCGTGCTGGTGTCGATGGAAGGCATCGGCATGTGGCAGCAGGTCGGCTTCCTGGCCGATGTGTTCAACCTGTTCAAGAAGCACGGCCTGTCGGTGGACCTGATCGGTTCGGCCGAGACCAACGTCACCGTGTCCCTGGACCCGTCCGAGAACCTGGTCAACACCGATGTGCTGGCCGCGCTGTCGGCCGACCTGTCGCAGATCTGCAAGGTGAAGGTGATCGTGCCGTGCGCGGCGATCACCCTGGTGGGCCGCGGCATGCGGTCGCTGCTGCACAAGCTGTCGGACGTGTGGGCCACCTTCGGCCGCGAGCGCGTGCACATGATCTCGCAGTCGTCCAACGACCTGAACTTGACCTTCGTCATCGACGAGGCCGATGCCGATGGCCTGCTGCCGATCCTGCACGCAGAGCTGATCGACAGCGGCGCGATGCCGGTGGAAGAGACCGAAGTGTTCGGCCCGCGCTGGCGCGAGATTGCCGGCACCGTGCGCCCGCGCGGCACGCCGTGGTGGCGCGGCCAGCGTGCGCACCTGCTGCAGCTGGCCGATGCCGGTACGCCGCGCTACGTCTACCACCTGCCGACGGTGCGCGCCCGCGCCCGTGCACTGGCCGCAATCAAGCCGATCGACCAGCGCTACTACGCGATCAAGGCCAACAGCCACCCGGCCATCCTGCAGCTGCTGGAAGCCGAAGGCTTCGGCCTGGAGTGCGTGTCGCACGGCGAGCTGAAGCATGTGTTCCAGCACCTGCCGGAACTGTCGCCCAAGCGCGTGCTGTTCACCCCCAGCTTTTGCCCGCGCAGCGAGTACGAGGCGGCGTTTGCGCTCGGCGTGACCGTGACCGTCGACAACGTGGAAGCGCTGCAGCGCTGGCCGGACCTGTTCCGTAACCGCGAGCTGTGGCTGCGCGTCGATCTGGGCCGGGGCGAGGGCCACCACGCCAAGGTCCGCACCGGCGGCAAGGAGTCCAAGTTCGGCCTGCCGATCGCCCGTGTCGACGAGTTCGTGCGCGCGGCCACCGACCTGGGCAGCCGCGTGGTCGGCCTGCATGCGCACCTGGGCAGTGGCGTGGAGACCGCGCAGCACTGGCGCCTGATGTGCGATGAGCTGGCCGGTTTCGCCCGCCGCATCGGCAGCGTGCAGACCATCGACATCGGTGGCGGACTGCCGATTCCGTACAGCGACGAAGACGAGCCGTTTGACCTGGACGCCTGGGCCGAGGGCCTGGCCGAGGTCAAGGCACTCCATCCGGCATTCCGCCTGGCGATCGAGCCGGGCCGCTACCTGGTGGCCGAGTCCGGCGTGTTGCTGACCCATGTCACCCAGGTGGTGGAAAAGGAGGGCGTGCGCCGCGTCGGCCTGGATGCCGGCATGAATGCACTGATGCGCCCGGCGCTGTACGACGCCTGGCACGACATCGAGAACCTCAGCCGCCAGGGCGGTTATGCCGAAGCGGCGTTCGATGTGGTCGGCCCGATCTGCGAATCCAGCGATGTGTTCGGCAAGCGCCGCAAGCTGCCGGTGTCGACCGCGCCGGATGACGTGATGCTGATCGCCGATGCCGGCGCCTACGGCTATTCGATGGCCAACACCTACAACCAGCGGATGCTGCCGCGCGAAGACGTGATCGAATGATCGCCGCGCGCGCCCTGCACCCGCCCACCGACACGCCCCGCGCCCTCGCGCGGGCCCGTGCCTGACCGGATACACCATGACTGCTTTCGACAAACACCAGGTTTCCCGCTTCCGCTTCGTCCGCTGCGAATTCGCTGCGGAAACCGGCGTGGCCAAGCTGGTCTACGCCTTCGATGACGGCCCGGAGATGGTGGAAACCATCACCGTGCCGGGCGCCCCGTTCGTGCTTGACGAGGCGCGTACCGCCGCCGTGCAGCGCGCGCTGCAGCTGCTGCACCTGATCGCCGGTGTCAGCTACTACAAGGCGGGCGTGCCGGAGACGGTCAGCATCGACAGCTACGCCATCGATGCCGATACCGCGGCGCTGGTGGAGACGGTCTACCTCAATGGCCTGGGCGAGTTCGCCTACCGCAACGGCCTGAACCTGCGCGGGCGTTTCCGCCTGCCGGTGCAGGGCGAAGTGGTGCAGGCACCGGTGCTGGGCCTGCAGCCGCACGCACTGGTGGCGATCGGCGGCGGCAAGGATTCGCTGGTCAGCATCGAAGCGCTGCGCCGTGCCGGCGTGGACGAAACGGTGACCTGGATCGGTGGTTCGCAACTGATCCGTGCCTGTGCCGAGCGTACCGGCCTGCCGACGCTCAACCTGGGCCGCGCGCTGGCACCGGAACTGTTCGAACTCAACCGCCAGGGCGCCTGGAACGGCCATATCCCGGTCACCGCGGTGAACTCGGCGATCATGGTGCTGGCCGCGCTGCTGCAGGGCGTGGACCAGGTGGTGTTCTCCAATGAGCGTTCGGCCAGCTACGGCAGCCAGATTCCGGGCACCGGCGAAGTGAACCACCAGTGGTCGAAGGGCTGGGCGTTCGAGCAGGCCTTCGGCAGCCATGTGCAGGCGCACGTGGCGGCGGACCTGCAGTACTACTCGCTGCTGCGCCCGATGTCCGAGCTGGCGGTGGCCCGCCAGTTCGCCAAGACTGATTTCTACGACGCGCACTTCTCCAGCTGCAACCGCAACTTCCACATCCTCGGCGAGCGCCCGGTGAACCGCTGGTGCGGCGTCTGCCCGAAGTGCCATTTCGTGTTCCTGGCGCTGGCCCCGTTCATGCCCAAGACGCGCCTGGTGCGCATCTTCGGCCGCAACCTGCTGGACGATGCCGAGCAGGCCGGTGGCTTCGATGCGCTGCTGGAATTCCAGGACCACAAGCCGTTCGAGTGCGTGGGCGAGGGCCGCGAATCGCGTGCAGCGATGGCGACCTTGGCGCAGCGCCCGGAGTGGAAGGAAGATGTGCTGGTGAAGCGCTTCTGCAACGAGATCCAGCCGCAGCTGGATGCCGCCGAACTGGAACTGGCGCCGCTGCTGCAGCTGCAGGGCGAGCACCGCGTTCCGGCTGCGCTGTGGGAACGGGTCCGTGAAGATTTCGAAGCTTGAGGGAAAGCACGTTGCGCTGTGGGGCTGGGGCCGTGAGGGCCGCGCCGCGTTTGCGGTGCTGCGTGAGCGCCTGCCAACGCTTGGCCTGAGCCTGTTCTGCCCGGCCGCTGAAGCCGAAGCCGCGCGTGCGGAAACGCAGGGCGCGCTGGACGTGCGTGGCGAACCCTCGGCCGATGCGCTGGCCGCGTTCGATGTGGTGATCAAGTCGCCCGGCATCAGCCCTTACCAGCCGATCGCGCTGGCGGCGGCAGAGCAGGGCACCACCTTCATCGGCGGCACCGCGTTGTGGTTTGCCGAACACGCGGCCGACGACGGCATCGTGCACGACACCGTGTGCGTGACCGGTACCAAGGGCAAGAGCACCACCACCGCCTTGGTCGCGCACCTGCTGCGTGCCGCCGGTCATCGTACCGGCCTGGTCGGCAACATCGGCCTGCCGCTGCTGGAAGTGCTGGATCCGCAGCCGGCACCCGAGTATTGGGCGGTGGAACTGTCCAGTTACCAGACCGGTGAAGTGGCGCGCAGTGGCGCTCATCCGCAGGTGGCGGTGGTACTGAACCTGTTCCCCGAACACCTGGACTGGCACGGCAGCGAACAACGTTACATCGAAGACAAGCTGCGGCTGGTGACTGAAGCTGCGCCGCGCATCGCCGTGCTCAATGCCGCCGATCCGCACCTGGCGGCACTGTCGCTGCCCGATAGTGAGGTGGTCTGGTTCAACCAGCCGCAGGGCTGGCATATGCGGGGCGACATCGTGTATCGCGGCGAACAGGCGGTGTTCGATACCCGCAACACGCCGCTGCCGGGCCGCCACAACCGCGGCAACCTGTGCGCGGTGCTGGCTGCACTGGAAGCGCTGGGCCTGGACGCGGTGGCGCTGGCACCGGCGGTGCAGGATTTCCGCCCGCTGCCGAATCGCCTGCAGCGGATTGGCGTGGCCGATGGCCTGACCTACGTCAACGATTCGATCAGCACCACGCCGCATGCCAGCCTGGCTGCGCTGGAGTGCTTCGCCGGGCAGCGCATCGCGCTGCTGGTGGGCGGGCACGACCGTGGCCTGGACTGGACCGACTTCCTGCAGCACATGGCGCACGATGTGCCGCCGGTGGAGATCGTGACCATGGGCAGCAACGGCCCGCGCATCCACGCGATGCTGCAGCCGCTGGCCGACGCCGGCCGCTTCGGCCTGCACGCTGCGGGCGATCTTGCCGAGGCGATGGCGTTGGCGCGCACGGCGCTGGGCGCGCAGGGCGGGGTGGTGCTGTTGTCGCCGGGTGCGCCGAGCTTTGGTGCTTACCGCGACTACGTGGCGCGTGGCCGCCATTTCGCCGAACTGGCCGGGTTCGATCCGGACAGCATCAGCGCGATTCCGGGGTTGGGCATCGCCTGAGGGTAGTGCCGGCCGCTGGCCGGCAACCCAGCGGGGAATTCATCCACCCATGGCGTGGATCTACTGGTCTTCGTCGATGAACGCGTAATCGCCATCGATCAGCTGCTGCAGGTACGCATCGAAGCTCGGTGCGATCACCGCGTAGCTGTCCGGATCGTGCAGGTAGCGCACCACCTGGCCGACGGTGCCGCCCGGTGCCGGATCGAAATCCAGATACAGCATCGAGGTGCCACCGTTGTTCATGCAGTGCGAGAAACACAGCCGGCGGCTCATCGGCAGATCCGCATCGATGCCCTCGCCGAGAATCTCCGGCTCGTCATCCAGCCACTCTTCGTAGATGGAACGGATGCTGTCGTCCCACCGCTGCTGGTCCTCGAAGATCTGCGCGACCGATCGCAGGTAGTACGGATAGCCGCCGTCCTCGACATCCGAGCCGAGCATCAGCACGCAGACCTTGCCCGCGGGGTACTCCCGGTAGTGGGTGCCATCCACGCGCGACAGCAGCTCCACCAGGCTGCCCGGCACCTGCGGCCACTGCACACGCAGGCGCTGCAGGTCTTCGGCGCTGGCGCCCTGGACATGTGCCCACTGCGGGGCATCCTCGGCAGGCAAACGCGGGATCAGGCCAGACAGAAAGCGATCAACAAGATTCATGCGAAAAAAGGGGACGGAGGGGGTTAAGTCGTATCCAACCACACCTGCGTCACGCCGCCAATGCAGAATGCGACGCGGGAGGGGCGATTACGGCTTAATCCCCTCCGTCCCCTTTTTCTTGCGGAGCAGGCGCATGAATCGTTGGCGATGCGGTGTGGCGATGATCCTGGGGCTGGCGGCGATGCCGGCGTGGGCGGCGATGAAGACGCAGCCGGTGGAATGGAAACACCAGGGCACGACCTTCAGTGGCGTGCTGGTCTATGACGACGGCGAGCATGACAAGCGCCCTGGCCTGGTGATGGTGCCGAACTGGAAGGGCGTGAACGAATCGGCCATCGAGAAGGCCAAGCAGCTGGCCGGTGACGACTACGTGGTGCTGGTGGCCGATGTCTACGGCAAGGGTGTGCGGCCGAAGACCGATGCCGAGGCCGGGCCGGTGGCGACCAAGCTGCGCAACGACCGGCCGTTGCTGCGTGCCCGCGCGCTGGAGGCGGTGAACGTGCTCAAGGCGCAGGCCGGCAAGGTGCCGCTGGATGCCAGCCGGATCGGCGCGGTGGGCTTCTGTTTTGGCGGCACCACGGTGCTGGAGCTGGCCCGGGCCGGTGCGCCGCTGGCCGGTGTGGTGAGCCTGCACGGTGGATTGGGCTCGCCGTTGCCGGCGCAGGCCGGTGGCAGCCATCCGTCGGTGCTGGTGCTCAATGGCGCCGACGACAAGAGCGTGACCGCCGAGGACATCGCCGGTTTCCAGAAGGAAATGAACGCGGCCAAGGTCGATTGGGAGTTCACCAACTACAGTGGTGCGGTGCACTGCTTTGCCGAGCGCGATGCCAACAGTCCGCCGGGCTGCCAGTACAACGAACGGGCGGCCAAGCGCGCATGGAAGGCGCTGGATGAGTTCTTCGAGGAGCGGTTCCGGTAAACAAAGGCGTGCCGACCAAGGTTGGCACCCACCGATGTTCCAGTGCCGACCAATGGTCGGCATCCACCCACAGCCGCGGTAGGTGCCGACCGTTGGTCGGCACACCTCAACCGATCAATGCGAGCGCTGCACCGCGTAGCGGGCCAGGCCGCGCAGGGCGGCGACCGCGTCGTTGTCGCCCAGGCCATCGAGCGCACGCTCGGCAGCTTCGGCATATTCCTCGGCACGCGCGCGACTGTACTCCAGGCCGCCGGTGGCGCGGATCGCAGCCAGCACTTCCGGCATCGCCGAGGCGTCGCCGTCCTGCACGATAGTGCGCAGGCGCTCGCGGGTGGCGTCGTCGGAGTGGGCCATCGCGTGGATCAGCGGCAACGTGGCCTTGCCCTCGGCGAGGTCGTCGCCCAGGTTCTTGCCCAGCTCGTCGGCGTTGGCCGAGTAGTCCAGCACGTCGTCGGCGATCTGGAACGCGTAGCCCAGGTGCATGCCGTAGTCGAACAGGGCCTGTTGCTTGGCTTCGTCCACGCCACTGGCCAGCGCGCCCAGGCGGGTGCCGGCGGCGAACAGCACCGCGGTCTTGCGCTCGATCACGCGGAGGTACGCGGCTTCGTCGGTATCGGGGTTGTGCACGTGCAGCAGCTGCAACACCTCACCCTCAGCGATGCGGTTGGTGGCATCGGCCAGGATCTGCATCACCGACATGCGCTCCAGTTCGACCATCAGCTGGAAGCTGCGCGAGTACAGGAAGTCGCCGACCAGCACGCTCGGCGCATTGCCCCAGAGCGCGTTGGCGGTGCTGCGGCCACGGCGCAGGCTGGATTCGTCCACCACGTCGTCGTGCAGCAGGGTGGAGGTGTGGATGAACTCGATGATTGCCGCCAGCTGGTGGTGATCCGGGCCGGCCTGGCCGACCGCATGGCCGGCCAGCATGACCAGCATCGGGCGCAGGCGCTTGCCGCCGGCGGAAATGATGTGATCGGCGATCTGGTTGATCAGCACGACGTCCGAGGACAGCCGGCGCCGGATCAGGGCGTCGACGGCGGCCATGTCGGCCGCAGCAAGCGACTGGATCTGGGGCAGGCCCAGGGCGGGACGGGTGTCTTCGGTGATGGTCATGCGATCAGGCTTTCAGGCTCGCCGTTGATTATAGGCGTTGCCCGTGAACTCCGGGCGCAAACCGGACTGGCACGCCGCTGCGGCGCGGTCACGCCAGCGGCCAGCGTGAATACGTATGCAGGCTGCGCCATGCCCCGGAGGCCACCGCTAAGCTTGCCGGAACAGGATTTCGGCCCGCTTCCGGTGGGCCCTGCATGCCCGGAGGGGGGCTGTCGATGTCGCACTATCCATGGTGGCGCGGAGCCGTCATCTACCAGATCTACCCGCGCAGCTACCTCGATGCCAACGGCGACGGGGTGGGTGACCTGCCGGGCATCATCGAGCGGCTGGACCACATCGCCGCGCTGGGCGTGGACGCGATCTGGATTTCGCCGTTCTTCAAGTCCCCCATGGCCGACTTCGGCTACGACATCGCCGACTACCGCGACGTCGACCCGCTGTTCGGCAGCCTGGACGACTTCGACCGGCTGCTGGCCAAGGCCCACGGCCTGGGCCTGAAGGTGATGATCGACCAGGTGCTGAGCCATACCTCGATCGAGCACGCCTGGTTCCGCGAGAGCCGCCAGGACCGCAGCAATCCGAAGGCGGACTGGTACGTGTGGGCCGACCCGCGCGAGGACGGCACCCCGCCCAACAACTGGCTGTCGCTGTTCGGCGGCGGCGCCTGGCAGTGGGAGCCGCGCCGTGAGCAGTACTACCTGCACAACTTCCTGGTCGACCAGCCGGACCTGAACTTCCACCACCCGGACGTGCAGCAGGCCACCCTGGACAACGTGCGCTTCTGGCTGGACCGCGGCGTGGACGGCTTCCGCCTGGACGCCATCAATTTCTGCTTCCACGACGCGCAGCTGCGCGACAACCCGCCAAAGCCCGCCGACAAGCGCGTGGGCCGCGGCTTCAGCCCGGACAACCCGTACGCGTACCAGTACCACTACTACAACAACACCCAGCCGGAGAACCTGCCCTTCCTGGAGCGCCTGCGCGCGCTGCTGGACGAGTACCCGGGCGCGGTGAGCCTGGGCGAGATCTCCTCGGAGGACTCGCTGGCCACCACCGCCGAGTACACCCGGGACGGCCGCCTGCACATGGGCTACAGCTTCGAGCTGCTGGTGGACGACTACAGCGCGGCCTATATCCGCGACACGGTCTCGCGGCTGGAAGCGGCGATGACCGAAGGCTGGCCGTGCTGGGCGGTTTCGAATCACGACGTGGAGCGGGCGGTCAGCCGCTGGGGCGGCCACCCGGCTGACCCGCGCCTGGCGCGGATGCTGGTGGCGATGCTGTGCTCGCTGCGCGGCTCGGTCTGCCTGTACCAGGGCGAGGAGCTGGGCCTGGCTGAGGCCGAGGTGCCGTTCGAGGCGCTGCAGGACCCCTATGGCATCACCTTCTGGCCGAACTTCAAGGGCCGCGACGGCTGCCGCACCCCGTTGCCGTGGACTGATGCGCCGCTGGCCGGTTTCACCACGGGCCAGCCGTGGCTGCCGATCCCGGCCGAGCACCGCGCCGCGGCCGTGGCGGTGCAGGAGCGCGACCCGGGCTCGGTCCTGGCCGCATTCCGGGGGTTCCTGGCCTGGCGGCATAGCCAGCCGGCGCTCCTGCATGGCAGCATCCGGTTCATCGAAAGCGCCGAGCCAGTGCTGCTGTTCGAGCGTATGCTTGCAGATGAAACCCTCCTGCTGGCCTTCAACCTGTCGGCCGAGGCGGTGAGCCATCCGCTGCCGCCGGGCAACTGGCAGCAGGTGGAGGTACCGGGCCCGGATGCGGGCACGGTGCAGGGCAATGAACTCGAGCTGCCGCCGCGCGCGGTGTATTGCGCCCGACGCAGCTGACCGTTTTCTCCGGTGGCGGTACTTGCGGGGACGGGGCCGAAGCGCCCCGTCCCTTTTTTGTGGGTGGGCCTGGCCGACCAACGGCCAGCATCCGCGCAGAAGAAAACCCGCTGCCTGCGCAGCGGGTTTCCGGTCCTGCTCCCCATGGGTTGCCGGCCAGCGACCGGCACTACCCGGTCGTGATCAGAACTTGTAGTTCACGCCCAGCATGTAGGTGCGGCCCCACTCGATGTACTCCAGCGGGCGATCCTTGCTGCCGGCGTAGGTGCGGTACGGCTCGTTGGTCAGGTTGCTGCCCTGCAGCAGCAGGGTCAGCCCGCGCAGGCTGCTGCTGTCGCTGAAGGTGTAGCTGACCTGTGCATCGGTCACGTTCTCGCCTACCACGTAACGCAGCGTGCGGTTGCCGTTGAAGTTGCCGATCTCACCAATGAAGTCCGAGCGGCGGCGTTGGCTCACGCGTGCTTCAAAGCCACTGCGCTCGTAGTAGGCGGTGAAGTTGTACACGCGCTTGGACAGGCCCGGCAGGCTGATCGGGCCACTGCCCACGCTGGAGGCGCTTTCCGGATCCAGGATGGTGATGTCGCTCTTGTTGAAGGTCGCGCTGGCCTGCACGCCGAAGCCACGCAGGCTGTCGGTCAGCATCTCCAGCGGGAACGACCCGGTCAGCTCCAGCCCCTTCAACGTGCCGCCCTTGCCGTTCTGCGGCGTGGAGAAGGTACCGGTGGTCAGCACCGGTGCGGTCATGCCCGGCGGCGGCACGTAATTGCCCAGCAGGCCGCTGAAGTCATAGTTGTCCACCGACTGCGTGTAGACGTAGCTCTTCAGATCCTTGTAGAAGATCGCCGCAGCCACGTAGGCCTTCTCGCCGAAGTACTTCTCGTAGGACAGGTCCAGCGCGGTCGCGCGCCACGGATCCAGCAGCGGATTGCCGCCGCTGCCACCGGGGCGGCCGTTGTTGGTATCCACACCGAACTCCAGGCCGGCACGCATCTGGTCCACGCGCGGGCGCGCGACCTGCTTGGCGGCGGCGAAGCGCAATGTCTGCTGGTGCGGGAACATGAACACCAGGTTCAAGCTCGGCAACCAATCCTTGTAGGTCTTGCCGGCAGAGAAGGGCTGGATGTTGCTGCCCGCCGGCTGTGAGCTGTCCCAGTAGCGCGAATCCGAGCTCTGGTCGGTGTGCTGCATCTGTACGCCGATGTTGCCGCGCACGCCGACCACGCCGATGTCGGTGTTGATGTTCAGGCGTGCCCACGCGGTGGTGATCTTCTCCTCGACCGTCCACGACTTGGGAATCAGGTAGTCCAGATTGTCGACCGGGTTGAAGGTCATGTAGCGACCCACCGCTGCCGGCACGTTCCACGACGGGATGTAGCCGATGCCGGCGAAGCCGAGGTTGACCGGGCGGTACTGCAGGTCCGGGGCGATGGTGGATTCGCCTTGGGCGCCGAGCAGGATGTTGCCTTCGGCCTGGGCCTTCTGCTTGCGGCGGTCGGCATAGTTCACGCCCACGTCCACATCCGAGAACCAGCTGGACATGGCCTCGGGAACCGGCAGCGTCGCCGCCAGCTTGGCGCCCTTCAAGCGGTCTTCAACTTCCGGCACCTTGCCGTAGCCGGAACCATAGATCGTATTGGTCAGGAACAGGCTGTCCGGATTGGAATAGTCGCGCCCCGGCGTGATCTGCGAGAAGCTGTTGTTGTTCACCACCAGGCCGATCGTGTCGAACTGCGGGCGCGGCACCAGCTGCAGGTTGTTTTCCAGGTTGATCTCGCGGCGGGTCGCCTTCGAGTAGTTCAGGTCGGCGACCAGTTTCACACCGCCGACGTTGAACTCGTTGTTCCAGCCGAACGCGTCGATCTTGTCCTTGCGCTTGTTGTACATGCCGCGGACCAGCGGGTACGCATTGCTGATCGTGCCACCGGTGAAGCTGCCATCGGCATTGCGGCCGACATTGCTGAACACCGGCAGGATCGCGTTGGGATTGTTGCTGTCCTCGCCATTGCCACTAAGGCTCAGCTCGAACTGGTTGGCGGTGTCGATCTGCTCGGCTTCGGTGTGGAACGCGTCGAAGGTGCTGGTCCAGCTGTTGCTTGGGCGGAACTGGATCGTCGCCATCACGCCGTCGCGCTTGTTGTTGCCGGTACGGCGCAGCGCCTTGATGCCATCGGTGAAGTAGGTGCCTGGCGCGATTCCGCGACGCTCGCCCTTGTCGGTGTGTTCGGTGGTCCAGGGCTCGTAGAGGCCGACCTGGTTCTCCTGGATCGGCATGTCGCTGTGCGCGTAACCGATGGCGATGCCCAGGGTGTTGTCGAAGAACTGGTCGATGTAGCTGGCACTGAAGCGGTTGCCATACGGATCGATGTTGGCGGCGCGGCCCAGGGAGCTCTTCTGGTAGCGGCCGCTGACCGCGATCACGCGCTCGCCGAAGCTGAGCGGGCGTGCGGTCTGCATGTCGATGGTGCCCGACAGGCCCTGGCCGACCAGAGCCGCGTCCGGGGTCTTGTAGACAGTCACGCCGTTGACCAGCTCGGATGGGTACTGGTCGAACTCGACGCCGCGGTTGTCGCCGGTGCTGACCACTTCACGGCCATTGAGCAGGGTGGTGGCGAAGTCGGGTGACAGGCCGCGCACGCTGATCACCTGCGCACGGCCGGCAACGCGCTGGGCGGCCAGGCCGGGAAGGCGCGAGATGGATTCGGCGATGCTGACGTCGGGCAGCTTGCCGATGTCTTCGGCGGAAATCGCCTCGACCACCGAGGTGGCGTCCTGCTTGATCGCGATCGCGTTTTCGATGCCGCGGCGGATGCCGGTGACCTGCACCGTATCCAGGTTGGTGGCGGCGGTGGCGGCCGGCGTGGTGGTGCTCTGCGTGGACTGTGCAGACGCCAGCGTCGGCGCCAGGACAACGGCCAGCGCGATGCTCAGCGCGCTGCGCTTGTGGTTCAACATTTTCCCCTCCCAGGCAATGTTGCAGATCGATTCGTGAACGTCCCGGAGTGACCGTGGACGTGCGACGCGGTGGCCGCTGTCGTCGCCGCTATGGTAGGCAGCGCGTTCTTCGCGGGAATCACCCTGCATACGTATTCAATGCCGTTTGCAGGGGTGTAATCGCTTTCAGGTGCATCGTTCTGTAGAGCCGAGCCCATGCTCGGCTGCGTTCCGGTGCTGCGCACCGCCGCCCGAGCGTGGTCTCGGGCGCTACAGCGGCGCGCAGGCAGGAAGACGTTCAACGGATAGGCGTGAAGCGAATGGCCTGTCCACCGCCCGGTGCCAGCACCAGCGTCAGGGCATCGGCGCTGGTCACCTCCCGGGTTTCTCGTGCGAACGCGAACGGGTTGCTGCGGAAATCAGCGCCGTCACCATCGCGGTAGATCTCGGCGCGATAGCGCACGCCCGGCTCCAGGAAGCCCAGCGATACCGGCAGCATGCGGCCGTGCTCATCGGTGATGCTGCCGAGGAACCAGTCACGGCTGTTGCGGTCGCGGCGTACGATCGTCACGTAGTCGCCCACCTCGCCATCGAGCACGCGGCTCTGCTCCCAGTCCACCGCCACGTCTTCGATGAAGCGGAACGCCTCGCGATGCTGCAGGTAGTGCTCGGGCAGGTCGGCGGCCATCTGGATCGGGCTGTACAGCACCACGTACAGCGCCAGCTGGCGCGCCAGCGTGCTGGGAATGGCCTGGCCGTGGCGGCCCTTCAGGCTGAGGATGCCGGGGGTGTAATCCATCGGCCCGGCCAGCATCCGGGTGAACACCAGGTTGACCTCGTGCTCCGGCGGGTTCGGCGGCTGGCCCCAGGCGTTGTACTCCATGCCGCGTGCGCCTTCGCGCGAGATCCAGTTGGGGTAGGTGCGGCGCAGGCCGGTGTCCTTGATCGGCTCATGCGGGTTCACCGACAGGTGCCGGCGCGCGGCCTCCTGCACCACCTTCAGGTGATGGCGGGCCATGAACTGCCCGTCGTGCCACTCGCGCCAGAGCGAGCCGCCAGCCGGATTTCGCCGGTCGACCTGGCCATCGTCGCAGACGTAGCCGGTCTTGAACTGGTCCACCCCCAGCCGTGCGTACAGGTCCAGCGCGGCGCCCAACTGATCCTCGTAGTGCTCGATGGCACAGCCGGTTTCGTGGTGGCCGATCAGGTGCACGCCCTTTTTCAGGCCATACGCCGACAGCGCTTCGATATCGAAATCGGGCGTGGCGCGGGTGAAATCAAAGTTGTAGCCATTACCCACCCACATGCCGTCCCAGCCCGGATTCCAGCCTTCCACCAGCACGCCGCGGAAGCCGTGCGCAGCAGCGAAGTCGATCACCTTCTTTGTCCTGGCGGTGGTGGCCGCATGCTTCGGCCCGGTCGCCCAGCTCTCGTTGTCCAGGTGCATCGACCACCACACCCCGAGGTACTTGGCGGGCTTCACCCAGCTCACGTCGCCCAGCGCATTGGGTTCGTTGAGGTTGAGGATCAGGTCCGATTCGATCAGGCCACCCGCGCGGTCAGCAACCTGCAGCGTGCGCCAGGGTGTGGCGAAGGGGAGGGCACGGCGCACCTTCCAGCCTTCGGCCGAGGGCGAGAGCTGCGCGCGCAGGCGCTGGCCCTCGGTGCGGCGCAGCCACATGCCGGCGTAGTCCACCAGCGCAGCCTCGTGGATCGCCACGTGCAGGCCATCGCGGCTGCGCAGGGTCATCGGCGTATGCACCAGCGGCACTTCGCGCAGCGGGGTACGCTGGTACAGGTACTCGTAATGGATCGGTTCGCCGGCGGGAATCCACCAGGCGGTGGAATCCTGTGCGATGGCAAACTCGGTCAGCTCGTCATCGATGATCGCTTCGCGCAGGTTCGGCTGCTCGGGGAACACGTAGCGGAAGCCGATGCCGTCGTCGTAGACGCGGAACACCACATCCAGCCGCCGCTTGCTGCCCGTGGTCTCGGCCAGCTGCACGGTCAGCTCGTTGAAGTGGTTGCGGGTGAGCCGGCGCTCGCCCCACGGCTGCTCCCAACTGTCGTCGACGCTGCGCCGCTGCTGGCCGAGCAGGGCGAAATCGCGGTCCAGGCGGCCATCGCGCAGGGCGAAGCCGAGCTTTGAATCCTCCACCACGGGCTCGCCGAAACGCTCGACGCGGTAGCGGGCGGTCCCGCCGTCCAGCACCAGGCTGACCTTCAGCACCTTGCCGGGTGATTCGACGCTGGCGACCTGTGGCGCGGCCTGTGCCAGCGTGGCCCAGGCCAGCAGGGCCAGGCCGAGCAGGTGCGCGATTGCCGCGCGTACAGCAGTGGGTGACATCGGCAGTTCCCCTCCCAAGGCGCCGTTGGCAGACCCGGACCATAAGCCAGCACAGCAGGCGCGCTACCGCGTGGCGCCATGAATACGTATGCAGCTGGACGCAGCCGACAGCCCCGCGTCTACCATGGGGCCAAGGCACCTTGAGGGAGGGGCCGTGCCCGCCCGCCGGCAACGACGGTGCGGACCTACAACGCGTGCAGAGAGGGAGGGAGGCCGACGGGCGCAAGCCGGTCCGCCGCTTCGATGCTGAAGATCATTTGCCTGACCGCTGTCCTGGGGGCAGCGCTGGGATCGACCGCGCAGGCGGCCGACCTGCAATTCGACGGCCGCCATGCGCGTGCCGAAGCCGCTGCCAACGGCAGCTTCGTACTGCATGCGCCGAAAGGTGAGGTGCGTATCGCGCCGATGCCGATGCGCAGCCAGACCGGCAGCGTGATGTTCGACGCGTTGTTCGCGCTGGCCCAGCAGGAGATGGACCAGGACCGTGTGGACGCGATTCGCGATCCCGCGTTCGACGAAGGCCGGCCGGTGCCGTGCGAGTGCTTCCAGACCGGCGCGCGCTGGCCCTATGTGTGGACCCGCGATGTCAGCTTCGCCGCCGATCTGGCGTTGGCGCGGCTGGACCCGCAGCGCACCCGGCAGTCGCTGCAGTTCAAGCTGTCGGCGGCGCGCGACGGGCACACGCCCGGCCTGTTCGTGGCGCAGGACACCGGGTCCGGCGGCAGCTGGCCGATCAGCAGCGACCGCGTGGTGTGGTTCCTGGCCGCGCGCCACCTGCTGGATGATCCGGCGTTTGCCGATCAGGTCTGGCAGGCGCTGCAGGGCACGCTGGCACAGGACCGCGCGATGGTGTTCGACGCGCAGGTGGGCCTGTACCGCGGCGAGACCTCGTTCCTGGACTGGCGCGAGCAGACCTATCCGGACTGGACCCGCGAGGACGTGCGCTTCATCGGTGATTCCTACGCGCTGTCCACCAACGTGCTGCACTACCAGGCGCTGCGCCTGGCCGAACGCCTGGCCGGCAAGCGCGGCGATGCCCGCGCGGACGAGTACAAGGCGTGGGCCGATGCGTTGGCGCAGCAGGTCGATGCGCGCTTCTGGCGGGAGGACATGGGCCAGTACATGAGCTACATCGGCGAAGCGGCGCACCCGGTGCCGTACGCCAAGGTCGATCTGCTGGGCCTGTCGCTGGGTATCCTGGCCGACGTGCTGCCGACCGGGCGTGCGCGCCGTGCGCTGGCGGCGTACCCGATCGGGCCGGCCGGCAGTCCGGTGGTCTGGCCGCAGGAAGGGCAGCAGCCGATCTATCACAACCGCGCCATCTGGCCGTTCGTCAGCGCCTATTCGCTGCGCGCGGCGCGCCAGCTGGATGATGTCCCGCGCATTGCCGCCGAGATCCGTTCGCTGATGCGCGGCGCCGCGCTGGCCGGTTCCAACATGGAAAACTACGAGCTTGTCAGCCAGGCCGTGCATGTGGACGAAGGCGCGCTGAGCGGGCCGGTGGTCAATTCCGAGCGCCAGCTGTGGTCGGTGGCCGGCTATCTGGCCATGGTCACCGAAGGCGTGTTCGGCGTGCAGGACGATGGCCGCGTGCAGCCCAAGCTGCCGGCCGTGCTGGTGCCAGAACTGTTCGGCACGCATCCCCGTATCACGTTGGAAGCCAACGGCAAGCGCTATGTGCTGGAGCGCCCGCAGAACGTGGGCGATGGCCTGCTGGTGGCCGGCAGAACCACCACGCGTGGCAGCACCACGACAGTGCAGCTGGTCGCCGCCCCGGCAGCAACCGGTTTCGCTGCCACGACTGCGGATGCCAACGTGCGTGCGCCGGCCACGCCGGTTGCGCCGCAGGCCCCGCGCAAGGGCACGGGCTGGAACGTTCCGGTGGCAGCCGATCAGGTGCTGTGGAAGGACGGCAAGGCGGTCACCGCCAGCAACGGCGTGGCGCGCATCAACGACGATGGCCTGCAGCATTGCCTCAGCCTGACCCGGCGCGAAGGCACGTTGGAATCGCTGCACAGCCCGATGCTCTGCGTCGGTCCGCAGCAGGTGCTGAAGGGCGAGGAACGCTGGCAGTTCACCTCGGCCAAGGCCGGGCAGGTGCGCCTGCGCCTGCAGTACCGCAACCCGAACGGGCCGATCAACACCGGCGTCACGGCTGCAGTCAAGCAGCTGGTGCTGCAGTGCCCGGGCCAGCCTTTGCAGCGGCATACGGTTGCGATGCCGCACAGCGTGGCCGTGCAGGACTCGACCTCGGCAACGTTCGCCGTGCACAAGGGGCCGTGCACGGTCGCGCTTGAAGAAGGCTTCAACATGAGCGCGCTGCAGCATTTCGCGCACTACACCGGCGGAAAGGGCGGGCGCGACGGCGTGCTCAACCATGCGCAGGTGCAGGCGTTGAAGGTGACGCAGGTGGCGGCGGAAGAGGACGCACGATGAATCGTCCCGCCAAGCCACAACTGTCGTTCTGGCAGATCTGGAACATGTGTTTCGGCTTCCTCGGCATCCAGTTCGGATTCGCCCTGCAGAACGCCAACGCCAGCCGCATCTTCGAGACGCTGGGCGCGGACATCGACGCGGTACCTGGATTGTGGATCGCCGCGCCGCTGACCGGCCTGCTGGTGCAGCCGGTGATCGGTTACCTGTCCGACCGCACCTGGACCCGCTGGGGGCGCCGTCGTCCATACTTCATGATCGGTGCGGTGCTGACCACGCTGGCCCTGCTGGTGATGCCGAATTCGCCAACGCTGTGGATCGCCGCCGGTACGCTGTGGGTGCTGGATGCCTCGATCAACGTATCGATGGAGCCATTCCGCGCCTTCGTCGGCGACCAGCTGGCGCCACGCCAGCGCCCCACCGGCTATGCCATGCAGAGCTTCTTCATCGGCGTGGGCGCCATCGTCGCCAGCTTCCTGCCGTTCATCCTGGCCCACTTCGGCGTCGCCAATACGGCCGCCGCAGGTGAAGTGCCGGACACCGTGCGCTATGCGTTCTACTTCGGCGCGGTGGTGCTGCTGGCGGCGATCACCTGGACGGTGGTCAGCACCCGCGAATATTCACCGGCGGAGCTGGCCGGGTTCGATGATGCCGAGCCGCCGGCACATCACGCAGCGGCGACGATCAGCGGTCCGGCGCCCTGGGCGCAGGTGGCCGTATGGCTGGGGCTGGGCGTGCTGCTGGCGCTGCTGATCGCGTGGCGGCAGGGCGACCGGATGCTTTACGTGCTGGCCGGCCTGTGTGCCGGCTACGGCCTGCTGCTGGCCGTGGCCCGCGCGCTGCCTGGCACGCATATGCTGGCCGCCATCGTGGGCGACCTGCGGGCGATGCCGGTCACGATGCGGCGGCTGGCCTGGGTGCAGTTCTTCTCGTGGTTCGCGCTGTTCGCCATGTGGATCTACACCACTGCCGCAGTGGCCGGTGTCCACTTCGGTTCGGACGACCCGAAGACGGCGGCCTACAACGAGGGCGCCAACTGGGTGGGCGTACTGTTCGGCGCCTACAACGGCTTCGCTGCGTTGGCCGCGGTACTGATTCCACCGATGGTGCGTGCCATCGGCCTGCGCTGGAGCCACCTGCTCAACCTGTGGTTGGGTGGCGCCGGTCTGGTCTCGCTGATGTTCATCCGCGACCCGCACTGGCTGCTGCTGTCGATGGCCGGCGTCGGCTTCGCCTGGGCGTCGATCCTCTCACTGCCCTACGCACTGCTGTCCGACAGCGTGCCGGCGTCGAAGATGGGCGTGTACATGGGCATCTTCAATTTCTTCATCGTGATCCCGCAGCTGGTCGCGGCCAGCGCGCTCGGCTTTGCCCTGCGCGCCTGGCTGGGTGGTCAACCGATGCATGTGCTGGTGCTGGGCGGCTGCAGCCTGTTCGTCGCCGGCCTGTGCGTGCTGCGGGTTCCGTCCCGTCCGGAGGTGGTGTGATGCGTGGTGCGCTGTCTGTTGCTGTTTCCCTGGTGCTGGCTGGTCAGGCGGTGGCCGCGCCGCGTCCGGACTACGTCGGTACCACCGAACCGTTCGCCAGTGATGCGGTGTATTTCGTGGTCACCGACCGCTTCGTCAACGGCGATCCGTCCAACGATCACCGCGACCAGGGCGGCAAGCACCGCACCTTCGATATCCCGGTGCCGTGCCCGGACAAGGTGGACGGCAACATCGGTTACCTCGGTGGTGATTTCCGCGGCGTGCTCGACAATGCGCAGTACATCCGCAATCTGGGGTTCGGCGCGGTGTGGATCACGCCGATCGTGGACAACCCGGACGAAGCCTTTACCGGCAGCAAGCCGATCAGCTGCACCAGCACGCTGACCGACCGTGGCAAGACCGGCTACCACGGCTACTGGGGCATCAACTTCTACAAACTCGATGAACACCTGCCCAGCAAGGACCTGGACTTTGCCGGATTGACCAAGGGGCTGCACGGTACTGGCTTGAAGGTGGTGCTGGATATCGTGGGCAACCACGGTTCGCCGGCCTGGACCATGCCGACGCGGCAGCCACAGTTCGGCCAGATCTTCGACAGGGATGGAAAACTGATTGCCGACCACCAGAACCTGCCCCCGCAGAAGCTGGATCCGAAGCACAACCCGCTGCACGCGTTCTACAACAACGTTGGTCCGGTCGACAGCAAGGATGGCTCGATCTTCGATGGCAACCTGGCCGAGCTGTCCGACTTCAACCAGGACAATCCGGCGGTGATGGAGTACCTGGTCGGCGCCTACCTGCAGTGGACCGCGCAGGGCGTGGACGCGTTGCGCATCGACACCATCGGCTGGCTGCCGCACCCGTGGTGGCATGAATTCGTCAAGCGCATCCGCGCCGAGCATCCGGGCATGTTCATGTTTGGCGAAGCCTTCGACTACAACGCGGCGACCATTGCCGAGCACACCTGGCCGGCCAACGCCAATGTCAGCGTGCTCGACTTCCCGCTGCGCGGTGCACTGGAGCAGACCTTCGGCACCGCCGGCAAGGGCTTTGAAACGCTGGCCGAGCCGCTGCACCTGAGCGGGGGGCCGTACGCCAACCCGTACGAGCTGATGAGCTTCTACGACAACCACGACATGCCGCGCCTGCAGGCCAGCGACAGCGGTTTCATCGATGCGCACAACTGGCTGTTCACCGCGCGCGGCATTCCGGTGGTCTATTACGGCTCGGAGACCGGTTTCATGCGTGGTCGCGCCGAGCACGCCGGCAACCGCGCCTACTTCGGCCAGCCGCGTGTGGATGCGGCGCCGAAGAGCCCCATCTTCGCGCCGCTGCAGCGTATCGCGCGACTGCGTGAAGCCACCCCGGCGCTGCAGCGCGGCCTGCAGGTGAACGAGCGCCTGCAGGGTGATGAGGCGGTGTTCTTCCGTGTGCTGCAGCAGGGCGAGGTGGCGCAGACCGCGCTGGTGCTGCTGAACAAGGGCGACCAGGCCAGGAGCTTCACCGTGGCGCGTTACGTCCAGGCGGGCCGCTGGCGTGATGCGCTGGACGGCGGTTCGTTGCAGGTGGATGCCTCCCTGAAGGCCGAAGTGCCCGCGCATGGCGTGAAGGTGTACGTGCTGGATGCCGCCGTGCAGCAGCCAGCGCTGCAGGCCGAGCTGGACAAGGCGATGACCGACCAGAAGGCTCGGGACCAGCGTCTGGGACGATGAGGGCGCCGCCGGGCATGGCCCGGCGCTACCGCTCTGGTGGGTGCCAACCTCGGTTGGCACGCTCTTCGAGCAGTCGAGCAGGCTCGACCCTACAATAGGCCCCCCTCACGCCCTGCCGTACCGCCATGACCGACCTCGCCCCGCAGACCCCGATCGAAACCCTGCTGAAGGCGGCGATGGACGGGGCGGTGCCGATCCGCGCCTTCATGGAGGCCTTCGTCGCTTCCGAGGTAGTGCTGCTGACCGGCAGCCTGGTCACGCCCGACGGCAGCGGCTTCGACCCGCTGCTGTTCGACAAGCAGGGCATCCTGCACGTGGCCGTGTTCACCGATCCATCGCGGGTGGGCATCTACAGCCAGCAGGCCCAACACCAGATCCGCTGGTTGATGCTGGACGTTCTGCGCCGCGTGCCGGGGGGCTACGGCGTGGTGATCAACCCAGGCACTCCGCTGGGCTTCGAGATCTCGCCCAGCGGCGTCGGCGAGATCCTGAAGGACTTCGCCCAAGGCTGATTGTCCTGTAGAGCCGAGCCCATGCTCGGCTGCCGTTCGCGCAATGCCGGATCAGTCGAGCACGGCCCGACCCTACAGAACGCTTCCCTTCGGGTGCCGTACGTGATCCCCTTTGGTTGACACCAGGATCGAGGCTCTGCCATGGAATTGAGGGAACTACCTGCCGGCTCACCAGCACGATCACGCCATTCCCGCTCCGCACTGATCTTCCTGATCTCAGCGATCGCTGCCGCGCTGGTGTCCATGCCCCTGCTGCGCGCGGTGGGCATGGTGCTGTGGCCGGTGTTCGTCATTGCCTGGCTGATCAACCTGGGCGCGGCCTGGCATCTGGCCCAGTGGGCACGCCAGCAGGGCCGTTCGGCGTGGGCGTTCGGGTTGCCGGCAGCGTTCGGCACCGTCGCCTCGATCGTGGTCTATGTGCTGCTGGCATTGCTGGGGCCGAAGGCCGCGGTGCACTGAATTTTCGCGGCTGCCGTAGACAATGTGCTGAGCATGGCTCGGCACTACAGGAGGGCCAAGCCAAACATCAAGGCCGAGCCAAGCCCGCACGTGTTGCGTGGAACGCCGGCGCACAGGCCGGCGCCACGTTGCCTCACATCGTCACCTTGCGCCGGTTGTCGTCGCTCACCCGGTCGATCAGCTTGTTATACGGATCGAAGCCCGCTTCATCCGGCTTTTCATCCACGGTCACCGTGATCTTCGGATCGGCGCTGGTGATGTGATGACGCTGCAGGTACAGCACTCTCTGGTCGCGTTCCTTGCCTGAAGGCCCGTTGGCGAACACGCCGATCTCGATCCAGTCATCCATCTTCCCGTCGCTTTCCTGGCCCTTGCCGTCGGCATATTGCTTGGCAGCATGCAGGTCCAGGGTCACGTCGTAGCGGCCGTCATCGCGCTTGCGGGCGCTGGCGACCATCACCCGGTTGTCGTAGAAACTGATCTTCTCGAACAGGTCGGTAACCAGCGGCTGGCGGTCGGCCGGGGTCTCGGCGCGGATGTAGGCCAGCAATTCGCGCGAGGTGGTGTAGGGCGGTTGCTGGTAACCCTTGTCCTGCAGGAAACGCTTCAATGCCCGGTTAAGCGCCTGCTCGCCGATCTCCTCGCGCAGCCGGTAGAACACCAGCGAACCCTTCTGGTAGTGGATGTACTGCTGGTTCTCCACACGTTCCAGCGGCTGTTCCTCGATGGCCTCGCCACCACGCCCGGACAGGTAGCCGTCCAGTTCGCGCTTGAGGAACTGGCGCATGTGCTGGCGGCCGTACTCCTGCTCCATCACCATCAGTGCCGAATACTGCGACAGCGATTCGGACAGCACCGTCGCGCCCTGCACGTTGGCACCGATTACCTGGTGCGCCCACCACTGGTGTGCGATCTCGTGCGCGGTCACATAGAACACGTAGTCCACCTTGTCCGGGTCACGCAGGTCGGCGATGAAACCGATGGCCTCGGAGTAGGGGATGGTGTTGGCGAACGACTGCGCGAAGCGCGCATAGCCCGGGAACTCGATGATGCGCACCTGGCGATGCTGGTACGGGGTGAAGTTCGCCTCGTAGTAGGCCAGCGATTTCTGCACCGCTTCGATCATCCGGTCCACGTTGTAGCCGTGCGCCGGGTCGAAGTAGACCTCCACCGGAATGTTCTTGTACTTCGCCTTGCGCACCTCCCAGCGCGCCGACAGATAGGCGTAGAAGTTCAGCATCGGCCGGTCCATGGCATAGCTGAAGCAGCGCCGGCCGTTGACCGTGGTCTCATGCTGGAGGTACCCCGGGGCCAGCGCCACCTGGTCCGGTGCCGTGCAGACCGTGGTGCGGAAGTCGAGCCAGTCGGCATCGTTGGAGATGTAGGTGTTGGCGCGTGCGGCTTCGTCTTCCAGCTTGGGCATGCGCCGCGGCTCGCCCAGGTCGCGCTTGCGGCGTTCGTTGCGGTCGCTGATCTCGGCGCCTTCGTTGTAGCCGAAGGAAGGCAGCACGCGGCTGTTGAAGAAGGTGCCGTTGTCGACGATGTTGCTTGGTGCCTGGCCGGCGGTGATGCCGTTGGGCTTCTGCACCACCCGGAAATGCACGCTGCGGGTTTCACCCGGTTGCAGTGGTTTCTGCAGGCGGTAGATGCGGTAGCCGAGATCGGCGTCATGCATCGCAAGTGTCTGCCCACCCAGGTCGACCGCGATCAGCTGCTTGTCATCGCCCATCGAGACGTGCACGTCCTGGATCGGCGTGGCGTGGGTGTTGCGTACCGTCCAGTTCGCATCGATCACCATCGACTGCGATTCCGGGAACAGGTCCACGCGGTTGTCCACGGCGACAATGCGTGGTTGCGGCAGGTTGCGGTATTTCGACAGCTCGCGCTCGTAGCGGGCCTGCAGATCCAGCTGCTGGTCCGGAGAAAGGAACTCGTTGCGGATGTTGGTGCTCCAGTACAGCCAGCTCCCCACGCCGACGAACGCCAGCGCGGCCACCGCGGCGAAGGCGCCGGTCGGACCACGCAGGCGGCGGCCGGCCAGGGCCAGGCGCTGGCGCAGGCCCTGGCTGACACCCCGTACCCAGAAGGCCGACGCCAGGCACATCAAAGTCAGCAGGAACAGCGCCCAGTAGCCCTGGAACGCCAGCTGCCCGGTCAGGAAGTGGCCGTAGCCGTTCATGTCCGAATAGGGCGCGTTGGGCCAGCTGCCGAAGTTGTACAGGTTCTGCGTGTAGTCGAGCAGGCCGAGCACGCCCTGGCCGATCATCACCACGATCAGCAGCGCATAACCGACGAACTTGTTGTTGGTGAGCACCTGCAGCACCAGCGCCAGGCCGCCCATCAGGATGTAGACCACCGAATCCAGCGCCAGGCTGCGCAGGTACAGCAGCGGCTCCAGATGCGTGTAGCCCTTGGCCAGCTGCACGCCCATCGCCGCCAGCGCGCCGGCGGCCTGGAAACAGACGATCACGGCCAGCAGTGCGGTGAACTTGGCCAGCAGCGGCACCCAGTTCGGCACCGGCATGGCATCGGTCACTTCGTTGATGCGCGCACTGCGTTCCTTCCAGACCAGCTCACCGGCGAAGAACAGCACAATGATCACCAGCAGCCAGCTGAAGGCCCCCTGCAGGCCCATGATCATCTGCGAGGTGACCGGCCAGATCGAGGTGCCGTACAGGGTCTGCCGGAACAGCGCGCTGGGCAGGAAGTTGGCCAGGCCCAGTACCAGCAGCACGATGAACGGCACGCTGCGCAGGACGCCGCGTGTATCGAAGCGGACCTGGCGCAGGAACTGCTGCCACGCGGTGGTGGCGGTGAACGCCGGTACCACGCGCGGCAGTGTCGCGCGGGTGGGGCGGGCGCCGGCGGCATCGGCAACCGGTTGCGCTTGCCTGCGGCCCCAGCGACGGCGGCCGCTACCGCTGCGCTCGGTACGGAACAGCGCGAAGGTAGCGGCGAACAGCGCCGCCGCCACAGCCAGCCACAGGACACGGTTGGCCAGCAGATAACCGGTCAGCTCGGGAATCCCGTTGTTGCGCTCGGCGGTGGACCAGTAGCGGATCGTGCGGCCGAGTGCGCGCATGCCCAGCGGTTCGCTCAGCACCGCGATCCACGTATTGTCGATGTCGCGCAGCAGGGCCGCGCTGGCGCCGTACAGCACCAGGTAGGCCACCAGGCCGATGTAGACCCACAGGATCGAGCGGGTCAGCGCCGCCAGCAGCGACAGCAGCGCGGTGGTGAACAACAGGTTCGGGATGACGATGACCGCGAACGTCCACGCATAGCCCTGCCAGCTGATCGGGCCCATGCGCTCGGGATCGACCCATGGCATGAACGGCGCCAGCCACAGTCCGAACGCGATCAGGACGTAGACCAGCAGTCCGGCCGCCAGTGCCGCGGCGATGCGCCCGGCCAGGTAGTCGCGCCGCTTTACCGGGCTGGCGAAGATCAGCTCGGCGGTGCCCAGTTCGAAGTCACGCAGGAGCGCGTTGCTGACGAACAGGGCAGTGATCAGCATGCCGAGCAGGGTGAAGATGCCCAGCATCTGCGCGATCACGGTGGGCGCGTTGCTGTGCACGTTGCCGGCGCCACCGCCGATCTGCACCGCGTCGCTGGACGCTGCGGCGAAGGCAAGCAGGGCGAACAGCCCGGCCAGGAGCCACAGCAGCGGGGAACGCAGCTGCTCGCGCAGCTCGAAGCGGAAGAAGTTGAAGATCATGGCGTGCTCCGCTCAGGCTGCCGCGCGGGCACGGGCCTGCAGGCGCAGGCGCTGGAAGTACACGTCCTCGAGGTCGGGAGCCACGGCCGCGAAGCCGTCGCCGGGGTCGTTGGCGCTGTGCACGTGGATCACCGGGCGGCCACCGACCAGGCGGGTGGACAGCACCACGTAGCGTGCTTCATGGTCGGCCAGTTCCGACGGATCGACCTGCTTGCGCCAGACCTGGTGCTGCAACGCGTCGATGGCCTCGGTAGGCCGGCCGGTCAGCAGCACCTGGCCCTTGTTCATGATCGCCATCGTCGGGCACAGATCGGTCACGTCCTCGACGATATGGGTGGACAGGATGACTGCCACGTTCTCGCCGATGGCCGCCAGCAGGTTGAGGAAGCGGTTGCGTTCCTCCGGATCGAGGCCGGCAGTGGGCTCGTCGACGATCACCAGCCGCGGGTCACCCAGCAGCGCCTGGGCGATACCGAAGCGCTGGCGCATGCCGCCGGAGTAGGTGCCGAGCTTGCGCTTGCGCGCGTCCCACAGGTTCACCTGCTGCAGCAGTCCATCGACCACCTCGCGGCGCTGCGCGCGTTGGGTCAGGCCCTTGAGCACCGCGAAATGTTCCAGCAGGTCCAGCGCGCTGACTTTCGGGTACACGCCGAAATCCTGCGGCAGGTAGCCCAGCCGGCGGCGCACCGCGTCCTTGTCGCGCAGTACGTCGATCGGCGCCTCGCCTGGAATGGTGAGGGTGGCCGTGCCGCTGTCGGCTTCCTGCAGGGTGGACAGCGTGCGCATCAGCGACGACTTGCCGGCGCCGTTCGGACCGAGCAGGCCGAACATGCCGCGCGGGATGTCCAGGGTGACGTTGTTGAGGGCATGCACGCCGTTGGCGTAAGTCTTGGACAGCGAATCGATCTTCAGCATGCGACGTACACCTTTCCATGGGCGATGTCTGCGCGTTATCCGCGCATCGGCTTCCGTGCGCATCCGCCGTTGGTCATGGGGGGAGAATTCCGCCGTCGCACGTTGAGGCGTGGCGGGAGGTCTGGTGGCGCTTACCGGCGCAGCGACGATTCCCGCACCACCAGCTTCACCGGGATGCTCTGGCCCTCCACCGGTTGCCGGCCGATCAGCGTCAGCAGGCGCTCCACCAGCAGCTGGCCGGCCTGCTTGGTGTCCTGCTGGACCGTGGTCAGCGCCGGAGACACCGAGGCCGCCAGCGGGATGTCGTCGAAGCCGGTCACCGCCACGTCCTGCGGCACCCGTAGCCCGGCCTCGCGCAGGGCGCGCATCGCACCGATGGCGATCAGGTCGCTGGCGGCGCAGATCGCATCGATCGGTTCGCCGCGCGCCAGCAGCGCCTGGCAGGCCTCCTGGCCGGAAGCCTCGGTGGTGATCGCATCGTGCTGCAGCGCCGGTTCGGCGGCCAGGCCGTGGTCCTGCAGGGCCGTGACATGGCCGCGGTAGCGCTCCTGGAATTCGGGGTAATGGCTGGAGGCATGGCCGAGGAAGGCGATGCGGCGGCAGCCCTGCTGCAGCAGGTGGGTGGTGATGTCATGCCCGCCCTGGAAGTTGTCGCTGCCGATCGAGACACCGGGCTGGCCGGGCAGGGCGGCGCCCCAGCGCACGAAGTGCGTGCCCTGTTCGACCAGCCGCTGCAGGCGGTCGCGCGATTCGTGGTAGTCGCCGTAGCCGAGCAGGATGATGCCGTCGGCCTTGTTGCTGTCCTCGTAATCGGCCTGCCAGTCGGTGGACAGTTGCTGGAACGAGACCAGCAGGTCCTGCCCGTGCAGCGCGCAGGCGCGGGTGATCGAGCCCAGCATCGAATGGAAGAACGGGTTGATCAGCGAGTCGTCGTTGGTCGGGTCCTCGAAGAACAGCAGGGCCAGGGTGCCGGCGTTGCGCAGGCGCAGGCTGGAGGCGTTCTTGTCGACCTTGTAGTTCAGCTCGCGGGCGATGCGCAGGATGCGCTCGCGGGTCTCGGCATTGACCATCGGGCTGCCCCGCAGGGCCCGCGACACGGTGGGCTGGGAGACCCCGGCCAGGTGGGCGATGTCCAGGGAGGTGGCTTTGCCTTTGATCGTCATGGGAACGGATAGGGAACGTGCAGCGATCATGATGCCATGAGGCTGGCCCTCCGCTTGCAGGTGCGCTCCTGTCTGAATGAACGGGGTTGATGTTAAAAAATGTGACCAATTTGTCATTTTTACTTGATTTGCACAAAAACGCATTCAGCAGATGGACAGCTGCCATGGCATGGCCCTAGAGTCCGCGCACCAGGGGACAACAAGGCAGTTGACGTGGGCAGTAACGGATCAGGGATCGATCTGCAGGAGTCGCTGTGCGTGGACGATGGGGGCGCGCTGGCGTGCTTCGTCGCCCTGTTGGGGTTTCTGGATCGGCCTGCCGACCCCGAGCAACTCCGGCACCAGCTGGGCCACCCCGAGGGCCGTATCGATACACAGGATCTGTTGCGCCTGGCCAAGCGGATGGACGTCAAAGCACGCGTGGTACAGGCGCGGGTAACCGCGCTGCGCGACCATCCGCTGCCCGCCATCGCCTGCCTGGCCGATGGGCGCTATACGCTCGTGCTCAAGGCTGACGCCGAGAACGTGTTGTGCTTCGACGCGGCGGCCGACGGACGCCCGGTCACGCTGTCCCTTGGCGAGTTCTCGCAGGAGTTCGATGGCCGCCTGTTGCTGATGACCACGCGTGAAAGCGTGGCCGGCGCCGCGAGGCGCTTCGATGTCGGTTGGTTCATTCCTGCCTTGGTGAAGTATCGCCGCCTGCTGCGTGACGTGCTGGTAGCCTCGTTCTTCCTGCAGTTGATGGCACTCATCACGCCGCTGTTCTTCCAGGTGGTGATCGACAAAGTACTGGTGCACAAAGGCATCACCACGCTGGAAGTGCTTGCCCTCGGCCTGCTGGTGGTTTCGGTGTTCGAAGTGCTGATGGGCGGGCTGCGTACCTACCTGTTCTCGCACACCACCAGCCGCGTTGATGCCGAACTTGGCTCGAAGCTCTTCTCCCACCTCACGCATCTGCCATTGGCCTATTTCCAGGCGCGCCGGGTGGGTGATTCGGTGGCGCGCGTACGCGAACTGGAGACCATCCGCGAGTTCCTCACCTCCTCAGCGCAGACGGTGGTGCTGGATCTGTTCTTTGCCATCGTGTTCCTGGCCGTGATGTGGCTGTACAGCCCTGCATTGCTGCTGATCGTGCTGATCACGCTGCCGCTGTACGCGGTGGTGGTCATGGTGGTCGGGCCGATGCTGCGGCGTCGGCTGGATGAGAAGTTCGTGCGCGGCGCCGAAAACCAGTCGTTCCTGGTCGAAGCAGTGACCGGTGTGGAGACCATCAAGGCGCTGGCGGTCGAGCCGCAGGCGCAGAACCGCTGGGACAAGCAGCTGGCGGGCTACATCCAGGCCAGCTTCCGCGCCAGCATGCTGGCCAACTGGGGCTCGCAGGCGGTACAGCTGATCCACAAGCTGGCCACGGTGGCGCTGCTGTTCTTCGGCGCGCGGCTGGTGATCGACGGCAAGCTGACCGTGGGCGAACTGGTGGCGTTCAACATGCTTGCCGGGCAGGTTGCCGGCCCGGTGCTGCGCCTGGCGCAGCTGGCCCAGGACTTCCAGCAGGCGCGCATCGCCGTGGAGCGGCTGGGCGACATCCTCAACTCGCCTACCGAACCGGCCAGCTCACCCTCGCGTGCCAGCCTGCCGGCAGTGGATGGCCGCATCGCGCTGGAGCATGTGTCGTTCCGCTATCGCCCCGAAGGCCAGGAAGTGTTGTCGTCAGTCAGTCTGGAGATTGCTCCGGGTGAGATCCTCGGCGTGGTCGGTCCCTCGGGGTCTGGCAAGTCGACCCTGACCAAGCTGATCCAGCGCCTGCACACCCCGGAGCGTGGCCGTGTGCTGGTGGATGGTGTCGATCTGTCCATGGTGGACCCGGCGTGGCTGCGGCGGCAGGTGGGTGTGGTACTGCAGGAAAACCTGCTGTTCAACCGCAGCGTGCGCGAGAACATCGCCATGGCAGACCCGGCGATGCCGATGAGCCGAGTGGTGGAAGTGGCCAAGCTGGCCGGCGCACACGATTTCATCCTGGAGCTGCCCGAGGCCTACGACACACGCATCGACGAGCGTGGTGGCAATCTCTCCGGCGGCCAACGGCAGCGCCTGGCGATCGCGCGTGCATTGGCGATCGATCCGAAGATCCTGATCTTCGACGAGGCGACCTCGGCGCTGGATGCGGAGAGCGAGGAAGTCATCCAGGACAACCTCAAGCGGATGTCCGCCGGCCGCACCGTGATCATCATCGCGCATCGTCTGTCGGCGGTACGCCAGGCCAACCGCATCGTGACCCTCGAACGTGGCCGCATCACCGAGACCGGCACGCACGAGGATCTGCTGCGCGCGGGAGGCCGTTACTCACTGCTCTACACCAAACAGATGGGCCTGCCCGCCGTGGCCGCCCCGTTGAACTGACCACCGCGCGCCCAGCCAAGGACAGCACGCATGTTGAAAGGACTGAGGCATCATTTGGGCATCCTGCGCGAGAGCCTGCGCGCGGAGCGTGCGCAGCAGGACCCACGCAGTTCGGCCGCGCCGGACTTCCTGCCGGCGGCGCTGGAGATCCTGGAAAAGCCCCCGAACCCGATCGGCCGCACCGTTCTCTGGCTGCTGATCGCCTTTCTGGCCATTGCATTGATCTGGTCGTGCCTTGGCCGCCTGGACATGGTCGCCGTGGCCGAAGGCAAGGTGATTCCGCGTGGCAATGTGAAGGTGATCCAGGCTGCGGACCAGGGCGTGGTCCGTGCAATCCATGTGGTCGAAGGGCAGTCAGTGAAGGCCGGCACACCGCTGCTCGAACTGGATCCGACGGTCAGCCATGCCGAAGTCGAGCAGGCGCGCCAGGCGTTGCTGACCGCGCAGATCGATGTGGCACGGGCGCAGGCCGTGGTTGACCACGTTGCCGGCCGGGCCGGTCGCTTCATCGCACCGGAGGGGGCACCTGACAGTATTGTTGCCGTCCAGCAGGCACTCGTCGCCGCCAAGCAGCGCGAGTTCGATTCCACCGTGGGCGGCTTGCAGCAGGAGCGCAGCCAGCGCGATGGCGAGCACGGCATGATCCTGGCCGAGATCGCCAAGCTGGAAGAGCAGCTGCCGCTGGCTACCGACCAGTTGAACAAGCTGGAGGAGCTGAGCCGCGACAACTACGTGCCGCGACTGCAGGTGGCCGAAGTGAAAGAGCGTGTTGTCGGCATGCGCCAGGACCTGGCTATTCGCCGTGAAGAGCAGCGCAAAGCGACCGCCGCGCAACTGGCGGCCAGCCAGCAGATGAGCAAGAGCCGCAGCGAGTTCGCACGTGAAGCACTGGATGCGCTGACTGAGGCGGAAGCGGCGCGCGCACTGCGTGGCGAAGAATTGAAGAAGGCCCATGACAAGGCTGGGCACACGGTATTGCGCGCACCCGTGAATGGCGTCGTGCAGCAACTACAGGTGCACACCATCGGTGGTGTGGTGAAGCCGGCCGATGCGCTGATGGTGCTGGTGCCGCATGACGGCGAGCTGGTGGTCGATGCGATGCTGCCCAATCGCGATGCCGGCTTCGTCCGGGAAGGGCAGCCCGTGGAGGTGAAGCTGGAGGCCTATCCGTTCACCCGCTACGGCGTGGTGGATGGCGTGGTCGAGACTGTGGGCCGCGATGCGGTACAGACCGAGAAGGAAGGGTTGCGCTATCCGGCCCGCGTGCGCCTGCTGCAGCCCTGGATCGAAGTGGATGGCCGGCGTCGCGCGCTGGCGCCGGGCCTTGCCGCAACGGCGGAAATCAAGACCGGTGATCGCCGCATCATTGAATACCTGCTGTCGCCGCTGTCCAGGCGCGTGCAGGAAGCGGGGAGGGAGCGATGAACCTGGTCAAAGGCTTGAGGCAGATGTTCACTCGGGAAGCGGGCGGCTTCCTGCTTGGAATGATCCTGATCGTGCCTGCCAATGCCATGGCCGCCGAGATCACCAAGCGCAAGCCGGCACCCTCTGGAGATATCAGTGCCGACCTTCTCTCCCAGCGGATTGTCAGCCTGCTGTCCGAGCAGCGGGCAGTACCCGGATTCAAGGGGATCTCGAGCTCGAGCTGGAATCGTCTTTCCGCTCGCCCCATGGCGCCCTCGCCTTACCGCACTGGTGTGTTGCGGATAGACGCCAAGGTTCGCGAAGGCTGGAACTACTGGATTGAATCCAGAGAGCGCCCCAATGGCGGGAACGTCGTTGCGTTCTACGTAGTGGGGGAGCAAGGCCGCCGGGTACCAGGGTACTGCACCTTCTCTTTCGCGGAGTTTGCCGATCGGCTGAGAAGAAACGGCTTTGATCACACGCGTCCCCAGGTGCCGCCAGGCTCTCCTCGCATACATTTTTTTTCTCGACCACATCTGCCCGTGGTCGTGATCACTTACGTCCCCACTGGATCCGTCAGCGGCGAATCCTGTGTGGAGAGCATCCAGGTCGAACCATCGGAGCAGGGAAATGGCTGAATTCAATTCGCAGTTGAAGTCGATTCTCGATATTCTCAGGGCGCGAGGTGGCGAATCGCTGCGCGCCGCGAATCTGATTCAGAGAGCACTGGAGGGCTCCCCGCAGCTCATCCTGCAGTTCAATCGCGCGGCGCTTCAAGGGAAGCTGAAGGCGATTGAACTTCTTCCGGAGAGTGCCAGCGAGGGCGGGCATCTCGACGACGGGGTCATGCGGCTGTCAAGGAACGCGCTTTCCAGAGGCGTTGGCACGGCAGTGATGGACAACCTGAGATCCACGCTAGGTCATGAGATCGGGCATGGCTTGTTCAGTGGTGCTGTCGATGCTGCTTCCGGGAATTTCTCGAATGTAGTGATCAATCTGTCGCAGTTCCGTGATTCGGATCGCAACTACACCATAGCGATCAAGAACTATGTGCTTGCAGCACGTGCCAACGAGGCCGTCGCAACAATCAACGGGTGGAATGCCGTCCGCAATGAAATGGTTGCCAGCAATGGGGGCAAGCCAATTGATCGCCAGGCGCTGTTGGAACGCATGTACTTTGTGCGCCCGGACTGCGTAACAAGGTTGCCCAGCGGGCTTTACGAAACTGCCCCCGGGATCGTGCTTGATCAGAATCTCGTTCTGCAACAGACAGCGGCCAACATCGAAGCGGTGGCCGTATGCTACTTCGATGATCCACGTTCAAAGCTCGGCCCGAACGCCAATCTGAGCTATCACGAGTACTACACGCTCGGAGCGATCAACAGGATTCTGTATTACGAATCCGAGTATCGCCGCATCTTGGGGGCCGGAAAGCCCAATGCGCTGACCATCGATTTTTCAGCACTCGGAGTGGACAGAGCAAAGCTGGAGGCATCGGGCTTCTATTTCACCGGGAACAGTGAAACCCTGGGAATCTCGGATGGTCCGAACAACTGGACGACCATCACGCGCAAGGGCTCAGCGACACCCGGCTGGAACTCCCCGTATGCATTGAGTTGGCTGTTCAATGCCGACGATGGGCTCTTGCAGAAGATTGCCTTGGCGGGTGGGCTCGGCGGAGCCATCGGCGGCGCCGTTTCTTCGGCACTGCGTATCAAGGATCCTGCATGGCGGGTGCTGAGTTCCACCATCCTGACAACCGTCGGTGAGAATCTGGCAGAGGCCATCCAAGCCGGCGGTGTGTCTGTAACGCTTCCGTCGGGAGTGGTCCAGAACGTCCTTGACGACCTTCCGGAAGAGTTCCAGGCCAACCTGCGCAGTGCAGGTGTGGGTGCGATCTCCTCCTACCTGGCCGCAGAGCTGATCAGCTCGCTTGGTATTGAAGGAACGCTTGGCGAACTGGGGCAAACCGTCGCGTCGGCGGCGATCGCGCAGATCATCCAGAACGCGGCAGCGATTTCCAATGGCGCGAACATCAGCCTGTTCAATGGCATCAAATCCGCCCAGCTGTTCAATGCGGTGGGGGCTTATGTCGGCGCGCGCATCGGTGCCAGCCTGGTAGAGTTCGATACCATCGGTGGCCAGATCGGTGCGCAGGTGGGATCGGCCATTGGTGCTTATGTCGGTGCATCTGCGGCGACGACATGGGCTGCAGCGGGCAGTAAAGTGGGTGGGGCGGCATACGGCGCGATCGGTGCGGCAGTCGGCGCATTGGTCGGCTACATCCTGGGAGGACTGATCGGCTCGTTCTTCTCAAGTGGAAAGCCGCGGTCGTGGGCCACGGTCAGCTGGGAAGAGACATCGGAGAGTTTCGTCATCAGCGGAGTGCGGTCACGCTCCGGTGGCTCCAAGGCCGGTGCGAAGATCCTCGCCAGTGCCGTGGCGGAGAATCTCAATGCTGTGCTGAAATTGTCCGGAAGCCGGGTAGCCTCTGGTAGCTCTGTCGATGGGGGCACCTTTGGCGCGTATGGAAAGGAGTATCGATACTGGTCGGCGGCTCCCGTCGCGTTCTCCAGCGCGGAAGAGCTGATCGGATACGGATCGGCACTGGCACTGACCAATCTTGCCGGGAAGATGATCGGCGGCGACATCCATATCAAGCGCGCCCTCGTGCAACACCTGGGGATGCTGCCGTCTTCGCGTGAGTTCAACGTGACGTCTCTGGTCGGGGATCTTGCGATGGCGGCCGACTACGGGCGCTATCTGATGGACCCCTTCCAGATCAACGCGCTCATTGCCGGCGCTCCGGAAAGCGGACTGGCAGCACAATGGGCTATCACATTTGCGCGTGCCACAGAACTTGGGTTGAACAAGCGTGCATCGACTGACTGGGTAGGCGGATTTGCGGCATGGATGGATCAGTTGCCCGATGGGGAGCTGAATGGCGTAGGCCTGAATGCGGCGAACGTCGTTGCATCGCTTGACAGTTCGAGTGGACGGAAGTTCCTGTTCATGGGATGGAGCGGCGAGGAGCTCCTCTCTATTGGCGACACCATCGTCACCGCAGACAAGGATCGCATCCTCGGTGGCACCGGCAACGATAGCATCATCGTCAATGGTGCAACGCTGTCCAGCACCACTGGCCTGCTGATCAACGGCAAGGCCGCCCCGGCCACCCATCGCATCGGCATCGCTGCGGTCATCGATGCCGGTGCTGGCGACGATCTGGTCCGTGGCGGGGATCTCGGCAACGATCTGCTCGGCGGCAGTGGGAACGACACCCTTGTGGGTGGCCTGCTCGATGACTGGCTGTTTGGCGGTGACGGCAACGATGTGCTGTTCGCCGGCAATGTCACCAATGTGAACTTCGCCATCGGTGATGCCAGCGCACAGGCGTTGGCGATCGCTGCGCGTGGTGGCAATGGCAACTACCTCGACGGCGGTGCCGGCGACGATCGCCTGTATGGCGGCACCGGTTCGGACTGGCTGGAAGGCGGCGCTGGCAACGACCTGCTGGCGGGTGGCGAGGGTGGCGACATCATCGCCGGTGGCGCCGGCGATGATCGGGGGGGCAATGGCGAAGCGCGCCTGTTCGGTGGGGGCGGCGCGGACCAGTACCTGTTCCGGCTCGGTGACGGCCGCGATGTGGTCTACGACGAAGAGGGGGCGGGGGCCATCCGCGGCAGCGGCGACAGCTTGAATGACCGCCTCGCGAAGATCGCCAATGGACAGCTGGCGCGCAACTGGGCCGGTGGCGGCGATTACGAGGTCAACGGCTCGGTGAAGGGGGGGGAGGACGCGATCGTGTTCGGCACCGGCCTGTCGCTGCAGAACATCCAGATGCGTCGCTCCTCGGCCAGCGGTGCCGGCAACGACCTGATCATTGCCCTGGTCAGCTATGACGCCGCCGGCAACGCGATCCTCACCGGCGACGAGCTGACCATCAAGGACTGGTTCGAATCTTCGCATCGCGTGGAGTGGCTGCGGTTTGCCGATGGCGAGGACATCCGCATCGGCGATATGACCTCGTACATCATCGGCACTGGTGGCTCGGATGTGATCCTGGGTACCTACGGTGCGGACTTCCTGTATGGCGGGGCTGGCAACGACGAGATCCGCGGCCTGGCCGGCAATGACTTCGGCAATGGTGGCTCGGGCGACGATTTCGTTGCTGGCGATGGCGACCAGGACTGGGTGATGGGCGGCTCCGGCAACGATCAGGTGCTGGGCGGCGCGGGCAACGACACGGTGTTTGGCGATGATGGCAATGACCGTGTGTATGGTGGTACGGGTTCGGACCTCGTGGTCGGCGGTCGTGGCAACGACGAAGTGGTGGGCGGTGAAGGCGATGACGTCTTCCGCTACCAGCGCGGCGATGGCGACGACATTGTCATGGACGACTATGTCGACAACTGGGATCTGGTCTGGGAGAAGGGCGCCTACGTCAACGGCTATGTGCGTAATGCCGATGGCACCGTCAGCAAGGATGGCGTGGTCTATTTCGACGGTTCCACCTGGATCAGCCACAACGACTGGAACGACGAGGCGCAGGTGCTGCGCCGGCACAAGGGCGCGCTCAATGGCCTGATAGCGCGCAACGCGGGTGTTGATTCGCTGGAATTTGGCGTTGGCATCGATATCCAGGATGTGATGTTGCAGCGCGATGGCAATGACCTGCGCCTGGTGATCGGTCGCGATGGTGAGAAGGAGCGCCTCTCGGCGTCCAGTGACCGGATCACTATCAGGGACTGGTACGCACTCGGCGGATCGATCGAGAACATGGTGTTTGCCGCGACCGGCCGCCATGCGCTCACCGACATGACCCTGCTTGGGGGTGGCGATGGCAACGACACGATCGTCGGTACGGCTGGCAAGGACTGGTTGACCGGCAACGGTGGCGATGACGTTATCGACGGCGGTGCGGGCAACGACCTGCTGATGGGCAATGAGGGCGACGATACGCTGCGTGGCAGTGCGGGTGACGACATCCTGTACGGCGGCCAGGGTGACGATCTGCTGCACGGCGGTGCCGGCGCGGACACCCTGTTCGGTGGCGGTGGCGTGGACATCGCCTCTTACGCGGGAAGTGCGGCGGTGCGCGTTTACCTGGAAGGCACGTTCGCCAATACCGGCGACGCCAAGGGCGATGCCTACAGCAGCATCGAAGGCATCGAGGGCGGCGCCGGCGCCGACCGCCTCGGCGGCAGCATAGGCGCAGATGTGCTGCGTGGTGGCGGTGGCGCGGATGCGTTGTACGGCGGTGAGGGCGACGATGCCTATGAGTACAACATCGGCGACGGTAGTGATGTCATCTATGAAGGCGCATTCTATCTTGATGAGGTGATGTCCAGCTCAGGGACGTTGGGATCAGCCTACACGGCGTCTTGGGAGTATCTGGGCATTGGCGAGACAACGGTGGGCAACAAGCATCAGTATCGGTTGACGGTCAAGGAGATCGGATCCGGCACTGTTGTCTACCAGAGCGTGGACAAGGTGGACTTCCTGTTTGACGCCCCAGTGGCGAACGCGCCAGCCTCCACCACGTGGCCATCGGCGCAGGGGCAGTTCCGTTCGTCGACCTGGCGAAACGGGCCAAATGGGCAACAGATCGTACGCGAAGTGTTCCAGGCCATCGACGGGGGCCAGGATACGCTGGTACTGGGAGCAGGGCTCAGCCTCTCCAATCTTCGGTTGGCGCTGAGCGGGACGACGCTCCAGGTGGATGTCTTCGCCGCACAGAACGGTACGATCAAGCTCGCCAATCACACGAATGCCCAACGTCGCGTCGAGTTCATGCAGTTGAAGGACGGACTGGTGCTGGATCTGCGCCAGTTCCGCCAGCTTTCCCAAGGCGGTAGCGCGAGTGACGATGTATTGTTCGGGTCCGATGGCGCGGACACGCTTACGGGTCTTGCAGGTCACGACGTGCTGGCGGGTGGAGATGGCAATGACACGCTGCGGGGCGGCGACGGCGACGACACGCTGGAGGGCGGTGCCGGTGCCGATATCCTCGACGGTGGCAGCGACCGCATCAGCCTCGGCCAGGCGGCGGTGGCGGGTGAAGCCTATGGCGATACGGTCCGCTATGTGACGTCCACCGCGTCGCTGGTGCTGGATTTGGCCGCGGGCACGCTGTCGGGCGGGCATGCCGATGGCGATACCCTGGTCGCAGTCAACGGCGTCAGCACGCTGGAGAACGTGGTGGGCAGCGACGGCTTCGCCGATACCATCAGTGGTGATTCGCGGGCCAATCGCCTGATCGGGCTGGGCGGCAACGACTGGCTGGATGGGCGTGGGGGCGATGACGTGCTCATCGGTGGTGATGGCAACGACACCCTGATGGGCGGCGACGGCAACGATGCGTTGTCCGGCGATGCCGGCGATGACCGACTTGAAGGTGGCGCGGGCAACGATGTGTTGGCCGGTGGCGCGGGTGCTGACGACCTTTACGGTGGGCTGGGCGACGACCAGATCAGCGGCGATGTAGGCAACGACAAGGCCTGGGGCGGCGAAGGCAATGACACCCTGGGGGGGCAGGATGGAGACGACCAGCTCTACGGCGAAGCCGGCAACGATACTCTGGTGGGTGGCGCGGGCGACGACCTGCTGGACGGCGGGACCGGCAACGACACCCTGGCCGGTGAGGCCGGTAACGACCTGCTGCGGGGCGGTGATGGCAATGACACCTACCTGTTCGATCGGGAGGGCGGCAACGACCGGATCGAAGACGCACTGGGCGTCAATCGCATCGTGCTGCAGAACGTGGCCAACCACGAGGTCTGGCTGCAGAAGGTGGGCAACGATCTGCTGGTCAGCGTGATCGGAGGCAGCACCCGGATCACCATCGCGGGCTACTACACCGGCTCCAGTCGGATCACCGAGATCGCGACCGGTGCGGGCTCGCTTTTCCTCGCCCACGCCGAGCCACTGCTCGCGGCAATGGCGGCAGAGTCGGCGTCCGTGCCGGCCGGGATGTCCTCCAGCTTGCAGGGCCTGCTCGGCACCTACTGGCAGAACTCGAACAAGCCGGCACCACTGGTCGAGACGCAGTACCTGGCCACCGATGAGGACGTGCCGCTCAGTGGCAGCGTCAATGCCGTCGACCATGATGGGAACATCACCGGGTACACGGTGATCACCGCACCCGGTATGGGGGCCGTCACGCTCAATGCGGCCACCGGCGCCTGGGTCTACACGCCGGCTGCGGACCGCCACGGCAATGACCGTTTCGTGGTCCGGGTGACCGATGCGGACGGCAATACCGCCGACCAGATCGTCGATCTGGTGGTGCGCTCGGTCAACGACGCGCCCAGCGACATCCTCGCACCCGGCCCGCTGGCCGTGGACGAGAACGCCGCCAACAACCTGTCGCTGGGCCGCTTCGGTCATATCGATCGCGACGGCGCGGAAGATACGGCCACCTTCACCCTGATCAATGATGGCGGCGGGCGCTTCAAGCTCACGGCCGATGGCACGCTCAGCGTTCGTGACGGCACCAAGCTGGACTATGAGACCGCCACCGCGCACACCATCCGGGTACGCGTGACCGACAGTGCCGGCGCGTGGTTCGAGAAGGACTTCAAGATCGACGTCCGCAACGTCAACGAGGCACCGTTCACGCCGACGCGGCCACCGAACACCGCACCCGTACTGGCCGGTGAAAAGACGGGCGCCGGTACGGTGGTAGGCACCTTCGTGATCGGGGACCCCGACAAGACCACGCCGACCCTGCAACTTGTAGCCAACCCGGGCGGTCTGCTGGAGGTGGTGGGTAACCAGGTACGCGTGCGTGCGGGCGTTGCAATCGACTTCGAGGCGCTGGCCGCCGCCCAAGGCGCGACCTTGGTCGATCTGGATGGCGACGGCATCAAGGAGGTGCTGCTGACCGCCAGCGTGAGGGCGTACGACGGCAGCCTGGCATCTGCTTCGACGCTCAGCTTCACCTATGCCATCGAAGACGAGAACGAAGCGCCGACGGCAGTGATGTTCGCGGCCACCACCACCAGCTTCAGCGAAACCGATCGCGTTCCCACCGGTACCGCGCTGCCGGCGATCCTGCTCGGCACGCTGTCGGCCACCGACCCAGACACCACGGCCGGCAGTGATTTCGCCACGATGGTGTACAGCGTGTCCGACAGCCGCTTCGAGATCATCAACGGCAACCAACTACGCCTGAAGGCGGGTGCGATCGTTGACTATGAGGCGGGCAGCAACGTCACCGTGACGGTCACCGCGACCGATCGCGGCGGCGCCGGGTTGAGCGTCAGCAAGCAGCTGGTCTTCACCGTGGTCAACCGCGATGACTACCTGTACGGCACTGCCGCTGGCGAAACGCTGGTCGGCCAGGCCAACCGGGATGTGATCCAGGGGCTCGGTGGCAATGACATCATCAACGGCGGCGGTGGCAACGACGACCTGTACGGTGGCGATGGCGATGACAATCTGCGCGGTGAGGCTGGCGACGACAAACTGTGGGGCGAGCTGGGTCGCGACACGCTGTACGGTGGCGCAGGCGTCGACGAACTGCGTGGCGGTGATGGCGATGACAACCTGTATGGCGAAGACGGTGATGATCGTCTGTACGGCGACGCCGGCAATGACATCCTCGATGGCGGTGCCGGCAATGACCTGCTGGAAGGGGGCATCGGCAATGACACGCTGCGCGGTGGCGTCGGCAACGACATCCTGCGCGGTGGTGATGGCGACGATATCCTCGATGGCGGTGCCGGTGCCGACACCCTGTCCGGGGGCGTCGGTGTCGATACGCTGACCTACGCCTCGGCGACGGCGGGCATCGTGCTGAACCTGGCTACCGGAGCACATGGTGGCGCGGCCGCTGGCGATGTGCTGGAAGATGCGTTCGAGCGCGTGATCGGCAGTAGGTTCGACGACGTCATCACTGGTGGCGCGGGGGATGATTACATCGAGGGTGGCGCAGGCAACGACAAGCTCTATGGCGGTGCTGGCAACGACACGCTGTATGGCGGTGATGGTGACGACCTGCTCGATGCGCAGGCCGGCAATGACACCCTGTATGGTGGCGCCGGTAACGACATCCTGATTGGTGGCGATGATAGCGACGTCTACTTGATCGACCGCAACTCCGGTGCCGACGAAATCCGCAACTACGACTCCAGTGGCGACGATATCGACGTCATCGGCTATCGCGACATCAGCCGCAATGACCTGTGGTTCAGCCGTACCGGCGATGACCTGGTGATCTCGGTGATCGGCACCAGCGTGGTGACCACGATCAAGGGCTGGTACACGACCACCAATGCCAATGATCGCGCCAACTACAAGATTGATTTCTTCCTGGCCGGCGAGCACGCCAGCAGCACGATCAATGCAGAGGGACTGGTCGCGCTGATGGCCGGTCGCACCAAGCCGGCCACGGTGGCGGCCTATCAGGCATTGCATGCCGACGGCACGTTCGAGAACCAGTGGCGGCACTACTGGGATGGCAACGGCCTGCCGTCGATCAGCATCGTGCCGGATCAGTCGATCAACGAGGATGGGCAGGTCGCCCTGCAGTTCACCGTCGGTGATGACCTGACCCCGGCATCCGGGGTCACCGTACGTGCCGTGGCGGTGGATGCCACTGACCTCACGACGGTGGTGGCCTGGATGAATACTCCGAGCATCACTGCGGGGGCCAACGGCGAGCGTACGGTGACGCTGGTGCCGAAGGGCAACGCCAGCGGACGCGTTGCGATCAAGCTGATCGCAACCGATGCCGGTGGGCTGGTGACCGAGCGCGTGTTCTTCATGAATGTGGCGCCGGTAGTGGACGCGCCGGTGATTACCCGTGCCGTGCAGGTCGGCAAGACGCTTGATGGCGGAACGCTGACGCTGGACGTGCAGGCTGCCCTCACCGACACCGACGGGTCGGAAACGCTGGAGATCCGAATCTCGAACCTGCCGACCGGGCTGACCCTGAACAAGGGCACGAACCTGGGCAACGGCGTGTGGTCGCTGACGCCGGCGCAGCTGGCCGGTCTGGCGCTGGTCGGTCCGGCCACGTGGTCGGCCGACCTGACCGGCACTGCGGCGCTGACGGTGACCGCCATCGCCAAGGAGACCGCGACGGGCAAGACCAGCAGCAAGACGCAGACCCTGTCGGTCACCATCAATGCGCGTCCGACCGACATCACCGTGGACCGTGCGCTGAGCACAGTCGAGTCGACCTCGGATGCACCGGTGGCCAATGGCACCGTGCTGGGCAACTTCGCACGGGTGGATGCGGACAATGACAGCTTCACCTTCAGCCTGACCAACAACGCAGGCGGGCGCTTTGCGATTTCCGCGGCCGGCGTGCTGACGGTGGCCAATGCCAGCCTGCTCGACTACGAGGCCAACACCTCGCACCAGATCGTGGTGCGGGTGACCGACTCGGGAGGGTTGACCCGCGACAAGACGTTCACCGTGGCGGTGACCAACGTTGATGAGGCGCCGGCTACGCCGACCGTCTCCAGCCAACCGGTGGCAATCGCCGCCGAGAATGCGGCGCTGGGCGGCGTTGTGATCGCCAACCTTGCCTCCAGTGGCGGCAATGGCAGCTACAGCTATGTGCTGGAGGGCGACGCGCGCGGCTGGTTCACCCTGGTCGGCAACCAGCTGAAGTTCCGTGATGGCCTGGCCCTGGATTTCGAAGCGCTGAAGGCTGCTGGAATGGCCGTGAGTGACGCTGATGGCGATGGCCGCCAGGAGGTGGTGTACTCGGTGTCGGTGAAGGCTGTGTCGGGTGGGTTGACCTCGGCGGGGGCGCGCACCATCACCGTGCGCCTTGAAGACGTCAACGATACGCCGCATGGCATCACCGTTGATCGCACGCTGAGCATCGCGGAAAACACTGCCAACGGCGCCGAGGTCGGTAAGTTCAGTGGCCAGGACCAGGACGTGACCGACGGCCTGACCTTCACCCTGGTCAACAATGCTGGCGGCCGCTTTGCCATCACCGCGGCTGGTGTACTGAGCGTCGCCAATGGTGGGCTACTGGACTACGAGGCCGCCACTTCGCATGCAATCACGGTGAGGGTGACCGACACCCACGGCGCGACCCGCGACCAGGTGTTCCAAGTGGGCGTGTCCAACGTCAACGAAGCGCCACGAACGCCTGACGTCGTGCAGCACGTGGCGCTCACCTCCGAGAACACCGGCGTGTCCGGGCAGGTGGTGGCCACGCTGTCCTCGTCTGATCCGGACGGGACCGCGCCCTCGTACCAGATCATCAACGATCCGTTTGCCTGGTTCGCCATTTCCGGCAACCAGCTCAAGTACAACGTCAGCAGCTTCGATTTCGAAGCGGTTGCACCGTACCTGCAGCTGATCGACGGCGACGGCGATGGCCAGCTGGAGGCGTACTACAACGTCACCGTTCGTGCGACGGATGGAGCGCTGGTGTCGGGCAATCGCGAGATCACGGTACGCATCGAAGACGTCAACGAGGCACCGACGACCTGGGGCCAGAGCCTGACGCTGGCCGAATCGGCGCCGGGGGCGGGGCAGACCGTGTTCCAGTTCACCAACTGGTCCGACCCGGACAGCCAGTGGTACAACCGCGACCACCGGTTTGCCATCACCGGTGGTGCCAGCAACCTGTTCGGCATCAACGCCACCACGGGTCAGATCGCGCTGCACGGGCAGCTGGATTATGAGACCGCGCAGAGCCACCAGATCCAGGTGACGGTCACCGATCGTGGTGGCCTTTCCAGCAGCACCTGGGTGACGATCAATGTGCAGAACGTCAATGAGCGGCCGACGGTCGTCCAGACGCAGGACAGCAACTACGTGTACGTGCTCTGGGGAAGTGACCAGGAGGACATCTTCAGCCGTCTGGTGATCACCAGCGCGGTGGAACTGGTGAGTACTACTGGCCAGTACTGGGACACCTATACCAACGAGACATCGTTCTTTGACTATGGGACCACGTCGAAGGCCATTTCCGGTGATGGTTTCCTGAACGGTTACTACTACAACGGCACGCTTGCCACGCGGATCGTGAATCGTGGAAACCGGCGTCAGGTGAACGACGGAAACTGGGGCGATCCGCGCGGAAGCGGCGCGGGCTACTACCAGGAGACCTACTACGACACCTACTATGAAATCGTCATCCAGAGCGTGGACAGCGCTGGCCTCTGGAGTGATCCGCTGAAGTTTGTCGTCAACGAGTTCGGCGCTCGCCTCGGCCCTGTGGTTCTCGATCTGGACGGCGACGGCGTGGAGACCGTGGGCTGGGCACAGAGCGCCACGCGCTTTGACATGGACGGTGATGGCGTGCGTGATCTGACCGGTTGGGTCGGGCCGCACGACGGTCTACTGGTGCTCGACCGCAATCGCAACGGCACGATCGATTCCGGCGCCGAGATCTCGTTCACGGCCGATCTTGCAGGCGCCCATTCCGACCTTGAGGGACTGGCCGCCTACGACAGCAACGGCGACCGCCGCCTGGATGCCAATGACGCCCGCTTCAGGGAGTTCCAGGTCTGGCGCGATGCCAACCGCGATGGCATCAGCCAGGCGGGTGAGCTGCTGACGTTGCAGCAGGCCGGCGTGGCGTCGATCAACCTTGATGCGCGCCGTACCGGGCAGATGCCGGGTACGTCGGTGGACAACACCACCTATGCCAACGGTCAGTACATCCGTATCGATGGCACCCAGGCGGCCCTGTCGGACATGTTCTTCGCTTTCGGCGAGCGCAATCAGGAGGGCGACGATGACGGCCTGAACCTGAATGCTGGCTCCGGAAAGGACGGGCGTGACCTGGGTAGCGGTGATGCCGCCTCCGGACGCGTCAACCGCCGTGGCGGGGATCCACGCTTCACGCCTGCAACTGACCTGCCGCAGGCCCCGGTGGCACAAGCCGTGACGGAACTGGGGGATCATTTCGGTGGCGTTGAGCCCACCGCCGCCGAGCGGATGCAGCAATCGGCTCGGTCGGAACAGCGTGCCCCCATCGATGAAAGCATTCCGTCCGGCCCGACAACACAGCGCTCCGCCTTGCATGACAATCTGGCGCTGGCACAGAAGAAGCGGTTCCAGATGATCGAAGCGATGTCCACGTTCGACGCTCAGCCCTATGCCCAGGGCATCAGCACGGCGGCGCGCGATCCGGCCGCCATGGAACTGTTGACCGCCATTCCCGACTATAGGATTTCCCGTTCATGATCACGTCCACGACCGCCACCGCCGCCTCCGACGGGGCGCCGCGCACCGTTGCCGAGGCCCTCGGCCAGATCGTCTGGCTGCTTTCACAGTCGCCGCTGCACCGTGAGATGCAGTTGAAGGACCTCGAATGGTCATTCATGCCGCCGCTGCTGAAGGAGCAGTTCCGGGTGTTCCGTTTCGGCACACTACCGCCGCTGCCGGGCATGCAGGAAGCCGGTGCGGCCTTCGCCGGGGTGACCCAGCAGGCACTGGAACAGTTGCCGCTTGGCGTTGCAATCTGGGCCAGTCTTTCAGAGGAGGCCGAGCGCAAGCTGGAAGTCGGCGAGCGGCTGGAACTGGACGACTGGAACAGCGGCGATCGCCTGTGGCTGATCGAGTTCATCACCCCCTTCGCCCAGCCCGGCAACGGCCTGGCCGAGGCCATGCTGGGCGATCTGCTGACCGGGCCGTTCGCGGGGCGCAGCCTGTCCATGCACCGGACCGATCCGGCCACCGGCCGGCGTGACAAGGTGACCCTGGGCGGCGTGCCGTCGCAGGCGGCCTGATCCGGTAAGGGTAAACGCCCGCCCCGGCCGCCATGCTGGCGGTCGGGGGAGTAGAGGCAAGCCCGGTGGGCCGGGGCGCGATGATAGAATGCCGGGTTTCTGGCAGTGCCCACCATGGGCGGCCGGGTATCGGCAACTCCGGCTGTGTGCTATGACAGGCACCAGCCCCCGGACAATGGAATCACTTACCTATGGCGCGCGGCATCAACAAAGTCATCCTGGTCGGCAACCTCGGCAACGACCCGGACGTGAAGTACACCCAGAGCGGCATGGCGATCACCCGCATCAGCCTGGCCACCACCAGCGTCCGCAAGGACAAGGATGGCAACCAGCAGGAACGTACCGAATGGCACCGCGTGGTGTTCTTTGGCAAGCTCGGCGAGATCGCCGGCGAGTACCTGCGCAAGGGCAGCTCGGTCTACGTCGAAGGCAGCCTGCGCTACGACAAGTACACCGGCCAGGACGGCGTTGAGAAGTACTCCACCGACATCGTTGCAGATGAAATGCAGATGCTGGGCGGCCGCGGTGAAGGCGGCGGCGGTGGCGGTGGTGGCAACTACGGCGGCGATCGCCCGCAGCGTCAGCAGGCGCCGCGCCAGGAGTACGGTGGCGGTGGCGGTGGCGGTGGCGGTGGCGGTGGCGGTGGCCAGCGTGGCGGCCAGGGCGGTGGCTATGGCAACCAGGGCGGCAACCAGGGCGGCGGTTACGGCAACCAGGGTGGCAACCAGCGCCCGCAGCCGCAGCAGGCTCCGCCGATGGACGACTTCGCTGACGACGATATTCCGTTCTAAGCGCACCTTCGGTGCATCCCGACAAGGGCTCCTGGCATGCCTGCCTGGGGCCCTTGTCGTTTTTGAGGCCCTGCCGGGATCCTGTTGTCCGACGGCCGCCGATGCAGACGTTCCTCGATGTTGTCACCGATTGCCGAACACGCCCTGGTCCAGCAGGCAATCAATGAACGCCCCCAGCAGGGCGGGGCGATGCCGCCTGTTCGGGTAGTAGAGAAAAAGCCCGGGGCGCGAGACCGACCAATCCGCCAGTACCCGCACCAGCAATCCCTGGGCCAGCAGTTCCCCCACGCGATCCTGCTCGAAGTGATAGGCGATTCCAAGGCCGGCCAGTGCCGCCGCAATCCCGACGTCAGCGTGATTGGTGACGACAGGACCGTCCACGGCGACCTCCAGGTGGCGACCTCGCTTCTTGAACTCCCATCGGTACTGCCTGCCGTCACTCTGCAGCCGCCAGTTGATGCAGGCATGGTCCTGCAGTTCCGTTGGAGATCGCGGCGTTCCACGGCGTGCGACGTAATCCGGTGACGCCACGGCGACCATGTTCAGGTCGGGAGTGAGGCGGATGGCCACCATGTCCTTCTCGAGCTGCCCGCCCACGCGGATGCCTGCATCAAACCGCCCACTGACGATGTCGCTGAGCGCGTCGTCGACCACGATGTCGACAACGACATCAGGGTAGGCCTGGTGGAAGCGGGCAAGCCGCGGGGCAATCAGTGTTCTCGCGGCGATGCCCAGCGTATTGATGCGCAGCGTCCCATTCACCCGCCCGGTCGCCTCGCGGGTTTCAGCGACCGCTACGGCCAACTCCTCGAACAGCGGCGCTATGCGCGCGTACAGTCGCCCGCCACTTGCTGATGGCGCGACGCTTCGGGTCGTGCGATTGAGCAGGCGGGTGCCGAGGCGGCCTTCCAGTTGGCGGATGGTCTGGCTCAGCGCCGAGGGCGATACCCCCAGATGTTCCGCAGCCCGCGCGAAGCTCTGGCGTTCCACCACCGCCACGAAAGCCTTCAGTTCAGTGAACTCGGATCCGCGCATTAGGTAGACTTTTCGACATAACCCATTCGGATTATAGGGCATTCACTTAACTGGCCTGCGTGCACATCCTGAGCGCCTCACCACTGCAGGAGCCCAGCAATGAATGCACTGACCCTCCCAGAGCCCATTGCCGCGTACTTCGCGGCCGAGCATGACCCCGAAGCCCTCGGGCGTTGCTTCACCACCCAGGCGATCCTCAAGGACGACGGGCACACGCTCACCGGCGTCAACGCGATCAAGGCCTTCCTGGCCGAGGCATCGGCCAAGTACCGTGCTACCAGCGTGCCATGCGCCATCGCGCGGCAGGAACACTGTCACGTTGTCCGCGCCACTGTCAGCGGCAATTTTCCAGGCAGCCCGATCCTGCTGACCTACCGTTTCGAACTGCAACGAGGCCTGATTGCAGCGCTGGAGATCACTGCATGAGCTTCGATCTTCAACTCGGTGGCCTGCGGGCCGTGGTAACCGGCGGCACGTTGGGTGTGGGGGCTGCGGTGGTCAGGACCCTGGCCGAGGCCGGGGCCCGGGTGATGACGTCTGCGCGCAGCTTGCCGGCACGGCCGGTCGAAGGGGTCGCGTACGTGGCAGCCGATCTGTCGACGGCCGAGGGCACCGGCATCTTCGCCCAGGCCGTTCTGCAGGCGTGGGACGGTGCCGACATCCTGATCAATGTGCTTGGGGGATCAAAGACACCAGGCGGCGGCTTCGCGGCGATCAGTGATGCGCATTGGTTTGCCGAGCTGAACCTCAATCTGATGCCGGCGGTTCGTCTGGATCGCGCCTTGCTGCCGGCCATGCTCGCGCAGCGCGCTGGCGTGATCATCCATGTCAGTTCGATCCAGCGCATGCTGCCTCTGCCGGAGTCCACCACCGCGTACGCCGCGGCCAAAGCGGCACTTACGACGTACAGCAAGTCGCTTTCAAGAGAGGTCACCGCCAAGGGCGTGCGCGTGCTGAGCGTTGCGCCGGGCTGGATCGAGACAGAGGCTTCCCGGGAATTTGCAGAACGGATCGCGGCAGAAGCAGGAACCGATTATGAAGGGGGCAAGAGGCTGGTCATGGACTGGCTTGGGGGGATCCGGTGGGGCGCCCCGCGGCACCGCAGGAGGTGGCCGATCTGATCACGTTCCTGGCGTCTCCCCGGTCTGCCTCGATTTCCGGAACGGAGTATCGGATCGACGGCGGCACGGTCTCGACCCTGTAGCCAACAGGCGTCGTCCCGCTGCCACCGCCCAGAAAGAAAGCCCCGCTCATGCGGGGCTTTCCTTTGTCCGCGATTCCTGCGGAGTTGTGCCCCGCAGCATCAGCTTTCGTGCACCGCGACTTGCAAACAGACAATTTCCTCCCCTATGGTGCAATCGATTGCATTGCAGTGAATCGTTGCGTTTGATACCGGTTGGGAGGCCGGCAGGTGGATGTCCGTCCATTCGATCAGACCGGCCCCGTCGACGGGGCTCACGCGGCGCGATGCGCTGCGCATCGCAGTTGCCGGCAGCATTGGCCTGGGGGCCGCGACAATCGCGGGCACGCTGCCCGCATCCGCCGCCACCGCGCCGCTCAAAGGCAACCTGAAGCACTCCGTCGCCCGCTGGACCTTCCCGCAGCTGTCCGTCACCCAGCTCTGCGCGACGGTGAAGGACATCGGCTTCGCCGCGATCGACCTGGTCGGCCCGGAAGACTGGCCGACGTTGAAGGCCCATGGTGTGTACAGCTCGATGTGCAACGGCGCGGAGCTGGGCCTGACCAAGGGCTTTGCCGGGCGCCAGTTCCATGACCAGTTGGTGGAGCGCTACACGCGGCACATCGATCTGGTCGCCGATGCCGGCTATCGAAACCTCATCTGCTTTTCCGGCAACCGCAACCGCATGGACCCCGCCGAAGGCATGGCCAATGCCGAAGCTGGCCTCAAGCGCATCCTCGGGCATGCCGAGAAGCGCGGCGTGGTGCTGGTGATGGAGCTGCTCAACTCCAGGGTCGATCACCACGACTACCTGTGTGACCACTCTGCCTGGGGCGTGGAGCTGTGCCAGCGGCTCGGCTCGGACAACTTCGGCCTGCTCTACGACATCTACCACATGCAGATCATGGAAGGCGACATCATCGCCACCATTGGAAAACACCACGCCTGCTTCAAGCATTACCACACCGCAGGCGTGCCAGGCCGGAACGAGATCGGAGACCAGCAGGAGCTCCACTATCCGGCCATCTGTCGCGCGATCCGCGACACTGGTTTCAAGGGGTATCTGGCGCAGGAGTTCACGCCTGCAGCGCCCGATCCCGTTGCCTCATTGCGCGAGGCGATCCGCCTCTGCGACGTCTGAAACGATATCCACCCAGGTGAGAAACCCATGGCAGATAATCACTACGACGCCATTGTTGTTGGCTCGGGAATCAGTGGCGGTTGGGCGGCGAAGGAGCTGACTGAAAAGGGCCTGAAGGTCCTGATGCTGGAACGTGGCCGTAACATCGAGCACGTCAAGGACTACGTCAACGCGATGAAGGAGGCGTGGGACTTCCCGCACCGCAATCGGCCAACGCAGGCGATGAAGGCCGACTTCCCGGTGCTGATGCGCGATTACGGCCTGGCCGAAAATCTGGAAGGAATGTGGGCCAACGAACAGGACTCGCCCTACATCGAGACCAAACGTTTCGACTGGTTCCGTGGCTACCACGTCGGCGGCCGCTCGCTGCTGTGGGGGCGGCAGAGTTATCGCTTCTCCGATCTGGATTTCGAGGCGAACCTCAAGGATGGGATCGCTGCTGACTGGCCGATCCGCTACGCCGACATCGCGCCGTGGTACGACCATGTGGAAAAGTTCGCGGGCATCGCCGGCACGCGCGAAGGACTGGACGTGCTGCCGGACGGTGAGTTCCTGCCGCCGATTCCCTTGAACATCGTCGAGAAGGATGTGGCCGCGCGTATCAAGAAGGCCTTCGGCGGAACGCGCCACATGATCCACTCGCGCACCGCCAACATCACCAAGCCGATGCCCGAGCAGGGGCGCGTCAACTGCCAGTACCGCAACAAGTGCATCCTGGGCTGTCCCTTCGGTGCCTACTTCTCGACCCAGGCGGCGACGCTGCCAGCGGCGATGAAGACCGGCAACCTGACCTTGCGTCCGTTCTCGATCGTCAAGGAAGTGCTCTATGACAAGGATCGCAAGCGTGCGCGTGGCGTGGAGGTGATCGACGCCGAAACCGGCCAGACCTACCAGTACACCGCCAAGGTGATCTTCCTCAATGCGTCGTCGTTCAACTCGACGTGGCTGCTGATGAATTCGGCGACCGATGTCTGGGACGGCGGGCTGGGCTCTTCGTCCGGTGAGTTGGGGCACAACGTTATGGATCATCATTTCGGTGCGGGTGCCTCGGGCCGGGTCGAGGGCTACGAAGACAAGTACTACTTCGGCCGCCGTCCCTGCGGTTTCTACATTCCGCGCTTCCGCAACGTCGCAGCCGACAAGCGTGGCTACCTGCGCGGGTTCGGCTACCAGGGCGGTGCCAGCCGAAACGGCTGGTCGCGCGAGATCGCCGAGCTGAACATCGGCGCCGACCTGAAGGAAGCGCTGACCGTGCCGGGTGACTGGCGCATCGGCATGACCGGGTTCGGTGAAATGCTGCCGCACCACGACAATACAATCCGCCTGGACCACGACCGCAAGGACAAGTGGGGGCTGCCGGTGCTGGCGATGGACGTTGCCATGCGTGCCAACGAACTGGCGATGCGCAAGGACATGGCCGCCGATGCTGCCGAGATGCTGGAGGCGGCCGGCGTCAAGGACGTGAAGATGCACGACAACGACTATGCCCCGGGCAAGGGCATCCACGAGATGGGGACCGCGCGCATGGGACGTGATCGCAAGAGCTCGGTGCTGAACCAGCACAACCAGGTCTGGGATGCTCCCAACGTCTATGTGACCGACGGTGCCTGCATGACCTCCAGCGCCTGCGTGAATCCCTCGCTGACCTACATGGCACTGACCGCGCGCGCGGCCGACCACGCGGTACGCGAACTGAAAGCGGGGAACCTCTGATGGATCGTCGCGAACTGCTGAAGATGATCGTCGCCGCCACCGGCGCGGCCATGGTTGGATTGCCTGCGCTTGTGCAGGGGCAGGCACCGGCGGGCGCCACGAAGATCCATTTCTCCGATGCCGATGTCGGCACGCTGGACGAGATCGCCGAGACCATCCTGCCGCGGACCCGGACACCTGGCGCGAAGGACGCCGGTGCCGGGTTGTTCATGGCGACATTCGTCAGCGATTGCTATACCGCCCGGCAGCAGGCGGCGTTTCGCGCCGGCCTGGCCGACATCGACAAACGCGCAGGTGGCCGCTTCGTATCGCTCACACCGGAAGCCCGCACCGGGTTGCTGCGAACGCTGGACGCTGAAGCGAAGGCACGCCCTGCCGACGTGACCGAGACCGGCACACCAGAAGAGGGCGAGGCGATGCCGCACTACTTCACGATGCTCAAGCAGTTGGCCATCTTCGGCTTCTTCACCTCCAAGGTCGGCGCGACAGGGGTGCTGCAGTACGTCGCGGTGCCGGGTCGTTACGACGGCGACCTTGCCTATGTTCCCGGCACGCCGGCGTGGGGAACCAGCTGATGGACGATATTCTGATGATCCGCTCTCTGTTGATGGCCACCGCCCTGCTGGCCGCAGTACCTGCCTACGCGCAGAGCGGTGCCGACGCTGCGCGTGACCCGAAGAAGACCGAGGTGTGGACGCCGGTGCCTGCAGTCGTGGAAACGCCCGCGGGCAAAGCGCCGTCCGACGCCATCGTGCTGTTCGATGGCAAGGACGCCTCGGCGTGGGAGGCAGAGCAGGGCGGGCGCGTGCCCTGGACCGTCGCCGATGGCGCGATGACCGTGGTGCCGGGCAGCAAAGGCATCCGCACCCGACAGCGCTTCTGCGATGTCCAGGTGCATGTCGAATGGCGTACCCCCACCGAGACGAAGGGCTTCGACGGCCAGAACCGCGGCAACAGCGGTATCTTCCTGCAGGAACTGTATGAACTGCAGGTGCTCGACAGTTACAACAACCCGACGTATGCCAACGGCCAGGCGGGCTCGATCTACAAGCAGGCCATGCCACGGGTGAACGCCTCGCGCGCACCGGGCCAGTGGCAGGTTTACGACATCATCTGGAAGGCGCCGCGGTTCTCGCAGGGCGGCGGCCTGACGTCGCCCGCGCGCATCACCGTGCTGCATAACGGCGTGCTGGTCCAGGACGACACCGTGCTGGCAGGCAAGACCGAGTACATCGGTGCGCCTTCGTACGCGCCCCATGCGTGCGCGCCGCTCTATCTGCAGGAGCATGACTCCAAGGTCAGCTACCGCAACATCTGGGTGCGCGAACTGTAGCGCCCACCCGCTATTTCGCCAGGTAGCTGGCGATGTCATCGATTTCCTGTTGCGACAGTTGCGGGAAGGGCGGCATCAATCCGCCGCCCTTCCTGATCTTGTCCTTGATCTGCGCGGGCTGCAGTCGTTTGCTGATGTCGGTGAGCGCGGGAAACGCGCCCGGCATGCCAGCGCGATCGGCACCGTGGCAGGCCGTGCAGTTTGCGCTGTAGAGCTTCGCACCGGCCGCAGGGTCGTCCTTGCACCAGGCCGTGGTCGCAAGCATCGCGCCGCACAGGACCGCGGTCAGGGTGAAGCTCAATTTCAGGCGAGTGTTCAAGCGAGGCTCCTTCGCATCAGCGCAGTGCGCGAGCAGGTTGGTCGATGGCCAGGTGTTCACGCAGGTAGTCCGCGCCGGTCTGGATGACCTTGGCCGGGTTGCGCGGCTGGTCGTGCTCGATGATGTACCAGTGCACGCCCGCGGCGGCCGCGGCTGGCAGGATCGCGTTCCAGTCCAGTACGCCCTGGCCGACGGCGGCGAATCCGCCTTCGTCTTCAGCCTGGCCCTTGGGCGCATTGTCCTTGGCGTGCACCGCGAACACGCGATCACGGAATTTTCCCAGCATCACGGCCGGGTCCAGGCCCGCACGTGCGACCCAGGCCAGGTCCAGCTCGGTCTGCAGGTCGGGGCCGGCCGCTGCGAACAGCAGCTCCAGTCCGGTGCTGCCATCGAAGTCGACCAGCTCGAAGTCGTGGTTGTGATAGGCCAGGCGCATGCCCTTGGCTCGTACCTGTTTCGCGATCCTGCCCAGCTCCTGGCCCAGTGCGGTCCAGCCCGCGGCGTCTGTCGGCCGATCCTTCGCATCCAGGTACGGCACCACCAGCGTGGTGTTGCCGATCGACCGGTTGAACGTCACCACGCCGTCCAGATCATTGCGCAGCTCGGCCAGCGGCACATGCGACGAAACCGCCTTGATCGAATACCGGTCCAGCAGCCGCTTGAGCTCCGCAGCGCTGGCGTTCTGCGTGCCGACCGTCTCCACTGCGTGCACACCGGCGTCGTGGACGATCTTCAGCTGCTGGTCGAGCGACCCGGCGTTGCGCAGGGTATACATCTGCACCGCGATCGGTTTCTGCGTGCTGGCGGCTTCGTCCGCGAAAGCGGGCAGGGTGGCGAACAGCAGGATGAGACTTGCACTTCTACGGAAAAGAGCTTTCATCAACAGATCCTCCCGGGATTCAACCGATGGTGGTCCAGGCACGCGACCTGGCCGATGCAATGACACGGTCAACGATCTGCGCCGAGCGCAGGCCGTCCTCGAAGGTCGGCAGGCCCTGCGGCCGCTCGCCTTCAATGGCGCGATAGGTGTCGGCGACAAACGCCTCGAAACACTGGGCGTAGCCCTGTGCATGCCCGGCCGGCAGCACGGAAAGGCGGCGCTGATCGTCACTGCCGGCACCGGGGCCGCGTACGAAGATCTTCTCGCGCTGGTCGGGCAGGCCGATCCACAGTCGTTCGGCATCCTCCTGGTTGAAGGCCACACTGGCCTTGGCGCCATCGATCTCGAACCAGAGGCGGTTGTGGCGTCCGGCCGAGACCTGGCTGACCGTCAATGACGCCAGCGTGCCGGCGTCGGTCCTGAACATCGCCGCAGCCACGTCTTCGCTCGTGACGGCCTGCATCGCGCTGGCGGCCGTTGGCGTGCTGAAGCTCTGCCCGCTGACGGCGCCGCGCTCGGCGATTACCGTGGAGAACGCCGCGCTGACCTCGGCGAAACGTTCGCCGCTGATCCATTCCACCAGGTCGCACCAGTGCGAACCAATGTCGGCGAACACGCGCGAAGTGCCTCCCAACGCGGGGTCCACGCGCCAGTTGTTGCTGGCCGGGTCCAGCAGCCAGTCCTGCAGGTAGCTGCCGTGGATCAGGTGCAACGGCCCCAGATCGCCCTGGGCGATGCGTGCGCGCGCCTCGCGGACCACGGGGTGGTAGCGGTAGACGAAGGGTACCGTGGCCACAAGGCCGCGCGAGGCCGCCAGCGCAGCCAACGTCTGTGCATCTTCCAGCGAGGTGGCCAGCGGCTTCTCGCAGATCACGTGCTTGCCGGCTTCCAGCGCAGCCTGGGCCATCGCGCGGTGCAGGTGATTGGGCGTGCAGACGTGCACAACCTGCACCTGCGGGTCGGTGATCACCTCGTCGATATCCCGATAGGCACGCGCGACATTCCAGGACTGCGCTGCCTCATGTGAACGCTGCGGTGACGAGGCGGCCACGCCGCGTACCTCGGCACCCGCCAGCAGTGCCGCGCGACGATGCACTGCGCCGATCATGCCGGCGCCGACGATGGCGATTCCAAGCGTGGGCATCGACTGGGATCCTCAGGGCGTGGAGGGCGCGGCCGTGGCCGCCGGCCGGTCGCGGAACAGCAGCAGGAAGGCGACCAGCACCACCAGTGCAACGCCTGCCGGGAACAGCCAGATCTGCTGCCAGTCGGGGCCGGCCGCAGTGGTGAAGTGCTCCACCACCGCGCCGGACAGGAAGGTGCCGATCAGCATGCCCACGCCGTAGGTGGCCAGGGTGATGAACCCCTGCGCGCTGCTGCGCGCGGCGGGGCCGGCATGTGCATCGGTGTAGATCTGGCCGGTGACGAAGAAGAAGTCGTAGCAGATGCCGTGCAGCACGATGCCGATCACCAGCAGGGAGAAACCGCCGCCCGCATCGCCGAAGGCGAACATGGCGTAGCGCACCACCCACGCGGCCATGCCCACCGCCAGCATGGTCTTTACCCCCAGCCGGACGAACAGGAACGGCATGGCCAGCATCAGCAGCACTTCGGAGACCTGGCCCAGCGACTGCAGGCCCGCGGCGCCGCGCACGCCCAGGTCGTTGAGGTACGGGTTGGTGAAGTTGTAATAGAACGACAGTGGGATGCAGATGGCGATGGAGGCCAGGAAGAACACCAGATAGGCGCGCGACTTCAGCAGCCGCAGCGAATCCAGCCCCAGGATCTGCCCGAGGCCGGCATCGCGCTGCTGCGCCAGCGGCGGCGTGTGCGGCAGGGTGAAGGCATACAGGCCCAGCAGCAGTGATGCCAGCGCCGCCATCCGGAACGTCAGTTCAAGCCGATGCGCCTGTTCCCAGCCCAGCCAGCCGATCAGCACACCGGCCACGATCCAGCCGACGCTGCCGGCCACGCGCACCAGCGGGAACTGCTTCTCCGGCGACTGCATGTGCCGCATCGCCACGCTGTTGGCCAGTGCCAGCGTCGGCATGAACAGCAGCATGTAGCCCATCACGCAGGCGGAGAACGTGCTGAAGCTGTCTGCTGTGGAGGCCAGCCACAGCAGCACCGCACCGGCCAGGTGCAGCACCGCCAGGATGCGCTGCGCGGCGAAGTAGCGATCCGCGATCAGGCCGACCAGGAACGGCGCGACGATGGCGCCGATGGACTGGCTGAGGAATGCCGTTGCCACCTGGCTCGCGCTGGCCTGCAGCGGGCCCTGCACCAGATAGGTACCCAGGGTGACGAACCACGCCCCCCAGATGAAGAACTGTAGAAACATCATCGCGCCCAAGCGCGACATGGCGTGCGTCATGGCTTGCCCTCCCGGGGCGGTGTCGGCTCAGATTCCCAGCATGCGGTGCAGTGATCCGGCGTCCGTGCCGCTGTCGGCAAAGTCGTCGAAGGCGCGCTCGGTCACGCGGATGATGTGGTCGCGGATGAAGGCGGCGCCCTCGCGTGCGCCGTCTTCCGGGTGCTTCAGGCAGCACTCCCATTCCAGTACCGCCCATCCGGGGAAGTCGTACTGGGCGAACTTGGAGAAGATCGCCTTGAAGTCGATCTGGCCGTCGCCGAGTGAACGGAACCGGCCCGGGCGATCGATCCAGTCCTGGTAGCCGCCATACACGCCACTGCAGGCGCTGGCGCGGTACTCCGCGTCCTTGACGTGGAAGATGCCGATGCGCGCGTGGTAGCGATCAATGAAACCCAGATAGTCCATCTGCTGCAGCAGCAGGTGGCTGGGGTCGTACAGGATCTTCGCGCGCGGGTGGTGATCAACCACGTCGAGGAAGCGTTCGAAGGTCGCACCGTCGTGCAGGTCCTCCCCCGGGTGGATCTCGAAGCACAGGTCCACGCCGCAGGCGTCATACGCATCGAGGATGGGGCGCCAGCGGCGGCCGAGTTCGGCGAAGGCTTCTTCCACCAGGCCGGGCGGGCGCTGCGGCCAAGGATAGAAGTAGGGCCAGGCCAGTGCGCCGGAGAAGGAGGCGTGTGCGGTCAGTCCCAGCCGCTGGCTGGCCTTGGCTGCCAGCAGCAGCTGCTCCACTGCCCAGGCCTGGCGCGCAGACGGGTCGCCGCGCTTTTCCGGCGGTGCGAATCCGTCGAACAGGCTGTCATAGGCGGGATGGACGGCGACCAGCTGCCCCTGCAGGTGGGTGGACAGTTCGGTGATCTGTACGCCATGCCCGGCCAGCATGCCGGCAAGGTCGTCGCAGTACGCCTGGCTGCGTGCGGCCTCGGCCAGGTCGAACAGGTGGGGCGCGCTGGTCGGCACTTGTACGCCAGAATAGCCCAGGCCTGCGGCCCAGCCGGCCAGCGTGTCCAGCCGATCAAAAGGAGCTGTGTCGCCGATGAACTGCGCCAGGAACAGCGCTGGACCCTTGAGCGTCTTCAACGTGATTCGCCCTCGATGCAATCGATTGCATTATCCTAGCAGGGGCTCACGCAGGACCTGTTGTGCAGTGCACAGCGGGCAGGAGATCTAACGCCATGGCCACCATCTACGACATCGCAAAGCACGTCGGCGTCTCCGCAGGCACAGTGTCGCGGGCGCTTTCGCGGCCGGACAAAGTCCTGCCGGCGACCCGCGCGCGTATCGAGCAGGCTGCCGCCGCGCTGGGCTATGTGCCCAACACGGTGGCCCGCACGCTCAAGACCCAGCGCAGCGGCAAGATCCTGGTCACCGTCCCGGACATCGCCAATCCGTTCTTCGCCCAGATCCTGCAGGGTGCGGAGGACGCCGCGCAGGCCGTTGGCTACGCGGTCCTGCTGGGCGATACCCAGCATCAACCGGATCGCGAGGAGCGCTATGCGCAGATGCTCCGGCGCAACGAGGCCGACGGCATGATCGTGCTGGGCCATCGGCTGCCACCGACGGCGCGCGAGATTGTCCAGCAGAGGGGGGCTGCTGCGCCGGTGGTCAACGGCTGCGAGTTCGATCCTTCGCTGGGCATCCCCAGCGTCCACATCGACAATGCCGCCGCCGCGCGCGCGGTGATGGAACACCTGTATGGGCTGGGACACGAACGCATTGCGGTGGTCGGTGGCCCCCCCGACAATCCGCTGCACCAGCAACGGCTGGAAGGGGTGCGGGCGGCCGGCAAGGCGCGTGGACGCCTGCGCCAGCTGAACATCGTGCCGGGTGACTTTTCGGTGGAGTCCGGCCATGCCGCCGCGATGGCGATGTTGGCCGCCGCGCCGGTACCGACTGCCGTCTTCTGTTTCAGCGACCAGATGGCGCTGGGCACCCTGGCGGCCTGTCGGGAGCTGGGCCTCCGAGTGCCGGAGGATCTGTCCATCGTCGGCTTTGACGACCTGGCCTCCTCGCGCTACCTCACGCCGCCACTGACGACGATCAGACAGCCGATGCGGGAGATTGGTGAGCGCGCGGTCAACCTGCTGCTTGCCATCATCGAACACTTGGATGTGCCGCTGCAGCAGACGCTGGATTTCAGCCTGATGCTGCGGGGCTCGACGGCTGCACCCAGGGCCGGGTGAGGGCAGGACAGAGCGCGCTGCCTCACTGATTGTCGCCAGATGGCTTCTGCAACCTTGATCCCGAATTGACGCAGAGCTGTCAGACTCACTGCAGGCAGCCCGGCAAGGGCCTTGGTGGCAGCTGCGATCGCTCAAGGGGGTCGGCAATGCCGTTCTTGACGGACTCGACCGAGGTCTCGGTCGAAGGCATCGGCGCGGCACGGCGCATCGGCTGGATGCGTTTCGTGGGCAACGGGTTGGGGGCGATCCCCATTGCTTCGATCATGCTCGAACGCCAGGACGGTGCGCTGGCGTGGAGCCTGCTGCTGCTCAATGCGCTGGCTTGGCCGGCGCTCGCCCTCGTGCTGACCCATCGCTCACGGCAGCCCGCGGTGGTCCAGTTCCGCTGCATGGTGATCGATTCCTTCTTTGGCGGTGGCTGGATCGCCTTCATGGGACTCAGCGTGGTGCCCAGTGCATTGTTCGCCGCGCTGCTGGTCGCCGACAAGATCGCCGCCGGCGGGGTGAAGCTGGCGGTACGGGCCACACTGGCGCTGGCAGTGGGGTTCGCGCTCACCTGGTGGGTACTCGGGTTTCCCTATCAGCCGGTGTCATCGCAGCGCACGATCGTACTCAGTGTGCCGTTCCTGTTCGTCTACGGCATCGGCCTCAGCATCCTCAGCTGGCAGCTGGCGCGGCGGGTGAAATCGCAGAACCGCCAGTTGAAGCGGCTGAGCCGGATGGACCCTCTGGTGGAGCTGGCCAACCGCGGCTTCCTGATCGTCCGCGCGCAGCAGGCCCTGGACAAGGCGCAGGGGCAGGGTGGTTTCGCCTGCCTGCTGATGCTTGATGTGGATGACTTCAAGCGCATCAATGACTCGCATGGTCATCGTGCCGGGGACGAAGTGCTGCGCCATATCGCCTCCACCTTGCGCGCCTTCGCCCGGCCCGGCGATACCCCTGCGCGGCTGGGAGGCGACGAGTTCGTCGTGCTGCTGCAGGACTGTGCGCCCATCGATGCGATGCATGTGGCGGAGCGGGTTCGCCTGCAACTTCTGGAAGCAGCACGGCAGGCAACGCCGGGCATCGAGTTCAGCGTCAGCATCGGCATTGCTGCCACCCCGCGCGGCGGCAGCGTCGAGGACTGGCTGGCATTGGCCGACCGCGCGCTCTACCACGCCAAGCGCCAGGGCAAGAACAACGCCAGCTATGGCGAATGAGTCGGCGCGGGCTGCAGCAGTGCTGTCGCAGCACGAGGCCTGATGCCCGTTCATCCTGCACCCGGAATCGTCGTCGCCAATCCTCTACCATGGGCCACCCCGCCCGGACGCGCCGCCCATGCAAGACGCCCTCGTTGCCCAGCCCAAGCCCCCCGTTCCGAGGATCGCGGCCTGGCTGATGATGCTGCTGGGCATGTGGCTGGCGTTGAAGCTGGGCCTGGTGGTGACCCTGCTGTCGGGGCTGCTGGTGTTCCAGCTGACCCACGTGCTGGCGTCGACCGTGGAAGGCAGGCTGCCACCGGGAAGGGCGCGGGCAATCGCGGTGATCGTGCTGTCGGCGATCATCATCAGCGGACTGGTGCTGGCCGGCATTGGCGTGGCGTCGTTCTTCCGCAACGAGACCGGCGGGCCGGACGCGCTGCTGGCGCGGCTGATGGACATCCTCAATTCTTCGCGCCACCAGGTACCGGCGCTGCTGCAGCCGTATATCCCTGAAGACATGCCGGCGCTGCGTGCGGCGCTGAATGACTGGGCCGCCGAACACCAGCGCCAGCTGGGCGTGGCCGGCACGTCGGTGGTGCAGGTGGGCGTGCGCGTACTGATCGGCATGGTGCTGGGGGCGATGATCGCGCTGTATGACGAACTGCCGCTGCCGAAGATGGGGCCGCTGGCGCAGGAACTGATCGGGCGCACCAGCCGCCTGGCCACCGCGTTCCGCCAGGTGGTGTTCGCGCAGGTGAAGATCTCGCTGCTCAACACCGTGTTCACTGCCATCTTCCTGCTGGGCGTGCTGCCGTTGTTCGGCGTGCACCTGCCACTGTCCAAGACACTGGTATTGATCACCTTCATCGCCGGCCTGCTGCCAGTGGTGGGCAACATCATCTCCAACACGATCATCACCATCGTCGCGCTGTCAGTCTCGTTCTACGTGGCCGTGGCCGCGCTGCTGTACCTGATCGTGATCCACAAACTGGAATACTTCCTCAACGCGCGCATCGTCGGCGGTGAAATCCAGGCCCGCGCATGGGAGCTGCTGCTGGCCATGCTGGTGATGGAAGCGGCGTTCGGCCTGCCCGGGCTGGTGGCGGCGCCGGTGTTCTACGCTTACGTGAAACGCGAACTGGTCGACCAGCGCTGGATCTGACCCGGCGTGACCTGTCGCATCTGACAGGCTGGACGGGGGGCGCCGGCGTTGTCGGCGCGTTCGCGCGCGCTGCGCTATATCCACCCCGGCGGATCGTACGGCGCTGGCTTGGCGCCGCCGGAGCCGCTCGCTACAGTGAGCCGCACTTCAGGGGAATTCTGCATGGCCGGCAAGGCATCGCCCATCAGGTTGCGGACCTGGGTCTGGATCCTGGCTGGGCTGTTCGTGGTGTGCACGCTGCCGTTGATGGCCATCGCCCTGGTCCAGGGCACGCTGCGCTACACCGGCGCCGAAGACAACCTGACCAGCCTGCGCCAGCTGCGGCAGACCTTCGATCTCGCCAACCTGGCTTCGGCCGAGCGCGGTCCGGCCAACAGCCTGCTGGGGGCTGACCCGGCCGACGCCGCCGAACAGGCGCGGCTGGCCGCGCAGCTGGCGGCCGCGCGCAAGCGGGTCGACACCGCCATGCTGCAGCTGGAGACCGTGTTCAAGAACGACCCGGGCGTGCTGGATGAGCGTGGCCTGCTGGCCGACGCGCAACGTCGCCTGCAGTCGGCGCGGGCTGCGGTGGACCGGGTGGTGGCGCAACCGCACGATGCGCGCCGGGTGGAGGCGGTGGAGCGTGCGATCAGTGGCATGTTCGCCGTGGTTGATCGCCTGCACCTGCTGACCTCGGCACAGATCAACGTGCTGGTCAGCGCCGACCGTGAAGCGGCGATTCCGGCGATGCAGGGCCAGGTGCTGATCGATCTTCGCGAACATGGCGGCCGCCTGGCCTCGAACGTGATGGCGCCGGTCGCGGTACCGGGGGCATGGCGCGAGGAGCAGGTACGCGCTGCACTGCAGACCGAGGGCCGCCTGCTGGAGCTGTGGCGGTTGGCGGGCAGCCATGAGTCGGTGTTCCGCAGCGACCCGGAACTGTCATGGCACTGGGACATGGCACGACGGCAGTTCTTCGGCGAATCGCTGCCGATGATCGAGCAGTTGATCGAGGATGGCCGCCGTGGTGTACCACCGCCGTGGACCGCTGCCGAGTTCACCACGCGCTACGTGCCTACCCTGCAGTCGCTGGAAGCCCTGCGTGATGGCTACCTGAGCGTGTCCATCGCCCGCTACGAACGCACCCGCAACCGCGAGGCCATGCGCCTGGCTGTGCTGGTGGCGACCGCGCTGGGCACGCTGGTGGTGCTGGGCGTGGCCCTGCGCATCGCCCACCTGCAGATCCTGCAGCCACTGCTGCAGGCGCAGAAGCAGGTGATCCAGCTCGCCACGGATGCACCTGGCCCGGAGCAGCATGTCACCCATCCGCTGGCCGAGATGCAGCGCCTGTTCGACGCCATCGAAGTACTGCGTGAGAAATCGCGCGAGCGCTCGGCACTGACCAGCGAGCTGCGCCAGCTCGCCGGCACCGACGAGCTGACCGGACTGTTGAACCGGCGCGCGCTGGATGAGGTGGTGCAGCAGAGGCACGCCGGAGGCGATGCAAGCGCCGTGGTGATCCTGCTGGATGTGGATCGCTTCAAGGCGATCAACGATGGCCATGGCCATGAAGCTGGCGACGAAGTGCTGGTGCAGGTGGCGCAGTTGCTGCAGCGCCACCTGCGCCGCAGCGACAGCATCGCCCGCTATGGTGGTGAGGAGTTCCTGGTGCTGCTGGCCGACGGTGATCTGGCCGGTGGCCGCCAGCTGGCCGAGTCATTGCGATTGGCCCTGCAGCAGATGGACATCGAGCTGGCCGGTGGCACCGTGCTGCGGGTGACCGCCAGTTTCGGCGTGGCCGAGGGCGGCACCGACGCGCTCGGCTGGCGCACCCTGCTGCGTGCCGCCGATGCGGCCATGTACCGGGCCAAGGCGCAGGGGCGCGATCGGGTACGGGTGGCGGGGGGCGGTCGCATCACGCGCTGATGGCACGCGTCAGCCAATGCGTGCATGCACCCGTCGCAGCGTCTGCAGGATCGCCCGGCGCGCGATGGGGCGTGCAGCTGCTGCAAACGCAGGTGGGGTGGTGAGCAGCGCGTCACGCACGCGCCACGCGCCCTATCTCGCTTTCTGTGAAGAAGCCGACATTGACCTTCCACGCTTCGGTCACCACTCTGCGCAGACGCTGGGATTCCACTTGATGAAGGACGACACCATGACCCAGCTCACACTGCCCGAACTGGCCAAGAAGATGGCCGACATCGATTTCACCATGCTGCAGACCCGCGCCGGCGGAGAAATTGCCGGTCGTCCGATGAGCAACAACGGTGACGTGGACTACGACGGTGACAGCTGGTTCTTCACCACAGAAGACACCGACATGGTGCACGAGATTGAGGCTGACCCCGCCGTTGCGCTGGGTTTTTCCGGCAGCAGGTCACTGCTGGGCAAGCCGCCGTTGTTCGTGCACGTGCAGGGAAGGGCGGCGCTGGTGCGCGATCGCGCTGTGATGCGCGCGCACTGGGTGAAGGATCTTGAGCGCTGGTTCGAGCAGGGCGTGGATACACCGGGGCTGGTACTGATTCACGTGCGCGCCAGCCGCATCCACTATTGGGATGGCGAGGACCAGGGCGAAATGGCAGTCTGACCCGGCAGCGGGAGGCTGGTGGCCATCGCGGCCATTGCGCGGCGCGCCAGGCCTTTGCCATCCTCCCTGCTGTTTTCCGTAGCGTGGAATCCCGATGCGTCCTGCGTTCTTCTGGCTGGCTTTGGCCCTGCTGCCCACCCTGGCGGTGGCGCAACCCGCGCGTACGCCCAAGGCCAAGGCCCCGGCGCAGGATCCCTTCAGCGAGCTGTTCGACACCGCCTGCATGCAGCACATCGGTGCCCCGGCGCGGTTGCAGTCGCTGATGGAATCCAATGGGCTGTCGCCGCTGCAGCCCGCCGAAGCCGCCACGCTGTTGCAGGGGCAATCGGGCGTGGCGTGGATGGTGCCTCTGGCCAGTGGCCGCTATGCGGTGAGCTGGGCGGACGATGGCACGTGTACGGTCTACGCGGAAAAGGCCGACGCGGCGGTCGTGCAGAAGGGATTCGCCCGGTTGGTGCAGGCCGCACCCAGGCCGTTGCAGGTGCGATCGCTGCCAGGGCGTGGGCCACTGTCGGCCGATCAGGTGGCCATCCAGTACGGCTGGGCCACGCCGGGGCAGGGCAAGCTGCAGGTGCGCTTCCGCCTGGTCACGCGGCAGGCGGCCGATGCAGGCGTGCAGGCGATGGCCTCGGCGGCCCCGGGCGAAGCGATGCTGGAGCAGGGCGCGCCTGGGCCCTGACAGGGGCCACGCGCGCGATTCAGCCTTTCACGTGGCGTGTGGTATATCGTTTATCGATAAATCCACTCCGGGGCGGCGAGGCCACCCCAATGCCGGAGGCCGCTTGACCGCTCGTCCCGCCCGCGCCAGTCCCGCGCGAGGCCTGTTCACCCTGGCCCAGGCCGCCGTACAGGCCGTCCGGGCGATGTGCTGGCTGGGCATCCTGGCCGCACTGCTGGCCGTGCCGCTGGTCGCCCATGACCGCCGCTGGCTACTCGACAGCGTCCATGATGCCGGTGCTGTTGCCGCGCACGGCAACGACCTGTTCCTGCACTTCTGCCTCGGCCTGGGCGCGATCGTCGCGCTGCTGGTGCTGTGCCTGCTGTTCCTGCGCCATCTGCTGCGGCTGCTGAAGTCGGCGGCGCGCGAGCGGCCGTTCACCCACGCCAACGCGCAGCGCCTGCAACGCATGGCGTGGTTGATTCTGGCGATGGAGCTGCTGTCGATCCTGATCGGCGCTTACGCGGCCTGGATGGGGCCCGACTTCACCTGGATGGAGGTGGGCGGCGGCATGTCGATCACCGGCCTGGTGGCGGTGCTGATGCTGTTCGTGCTGGCGCGCGTGTTCGCCGTGGGCGCAGCGATGCGCGATGACCTCGATGGTGTCATCTGATGGCGATTGTCATCACCCTGGACCGCATGCTGCAGGAACGGGGCATGACCCTGTCCGAGCTGGCCGGGCGCATCGACATCACCCTGGCCAACCTGTCGATCCTGAAAACCGGCAAGGCGCGTGCCATCCGCTTTTCCACCCTGGATGCGATCTGCCGTGAGCTGCAGTGCACGCCCGGTGATCTGCTCGGGCATGACCCGACGCAGGCGCAGGACGCTGACTGAGTGCTTTCCCTTTTTCCCTACCTACTGACGAAACGGACCTGAAATGGAATGGTTGGCTGACCCCTCGATATGGATGGGCCTTGCAACCCTGGTCGTGCTGGAGATCGTTCTCGGCATCGACAACCTGGTGTTCATCGCGATCCTTGCCGACAAGCTTCCGCCGCACCAGCGTGACCGCGCGCGGGTGATCGGCCTGGCGCTGGCCCTGCTGATGCGGCTGGTGCTGCTGGCCGCGCTGGCCTGGATCATGAAGCTGACCGAGCCGCTGTTGACGATGTTCGACCACAGTTTCTCCGGACGCGACCTGATCCTGCTGGGTGGCGGCCTGTTCCTGCTGTTCAAGGGCACCATGGAACTGCATGAGCGGCTGGAAGGCCGCCAGCACGAGGACAATGGCAAGAAGGTCTACGCCAGCTTCGCGATGGTCGTGGCACAGATCGTGGTACTCGACGCGGTGTTCTCGCTGGACTCGGTGATCACTGCGGTCGGCATGGTCGACAACCTGGGCGTGATGTACGCCGCGGTGACCATCGCGATGGCATTGATGCTGGTGGCCAGCAAGCCGCTGACCCGCTTCGTCAACAAGCATCCCACGGTGGTGGTGCTGTGCCTGGGCTTCCTGCTGATGATCGGTTTCAGCCTGGTGGCCGAGGGCCTGGGCTACAAGATCCCGAAGGGCTACCTGTACGCAGCCATCGCCTTCTCGATCCTGGTCGAGGCATTCAACCAGTGGGTACGTTTCAACCGCGAGCGCAACGAGCGCCGCCAGCCGTTCCGCCAACGTACTGCGGATGCGGTGCTGCGCATGCTGGGCGCGCGCCCGACCAATGGCCACGACGACGAAAGTGCTGACGAACACGTCGATGCCGAAGAGCGCCTGCAGCCGGCCGAGCACGAGATGATCCGCAGCGTGCTGGGGCTGGCGGATCGCCCGGTGTCGAGCGTGATGACTGTGCGCGCCGACGTGCAGTGGATCGACCTGGCGCGTGGACAGGACGACGTGGTGGCACGCCTGGTGGCATCGCCGCACACCCGCCTGCTGGTCGGCGACGGCGACCTGGACAGCCTGCGAGGCGTGGTGCAGAGCCGCGACCTGCTGGCCGACCTGCTGCAGGGCAAGCCGCTGCAGCTGGAAGGCAACCTGCGTGAGCCGCAGTACGTGCTGTCCAGCGCCAGTGCGCTGCAGGCGCTGGAACTGATCCGCCAGCACCCGGTGCCGCTGGCGGTGGCGGTGGACGAGTACGGCAGCGTGGAAGGCCTGGTGACCGCCAACGACCTGTTGGCGGCCATTGCCGGTGACCTGGTCGACACCCAGGACGAGCGCTATGGCGTGGTCGTGCAGGGGGAAGGCCAGTGGGAGGCCGACGGTGCGCTGACCCTGGACGATCTGCAGCGCCTGGCTGGCGTATCGCTGCCGCGCAGTGCCGACTACATGACCATCTCCGGCCTGGTGCTGGAGCGCCTGGGACGCCTGCCGGACATCGGTGACGCAGTGGAGATCGCGGATGTACGCATCACCGTACTGGCGATGGAGAAGCGTCGCATTGCCCGCCTGCGCGTGCAGCGCCTCGACGGAATGGCCTGACCCACCTGTTGATGTAGAGCCGAGCCCATGCTCGGCTGCATGTTGAGAAGCCGAGCATGGGCTCGGCTCTACACAACACGGCCCGCAACCGTCACCATGGCGGGCCCGCTTTCTGTCATGGATGGTTGCAGTGCTGAGTACGATCGGTTTGTTGATGGGCCTGTATGTGGCCTGGCGCCTGTTCTGGCCACTGCGCATGCCCACCTGGATGAAAGTCGTGCTGTCACTGCTGTTGGTGGGCGTTGCCGTGCAGCTGCGCATCGTCGCCATGTTCTGGGGCACGATGGCCTCGCCCGAGATTCCGAAACTGGCCATCGCCACGCTGGCCACCGGCTCCACGGCGGTGTTGCTGCTGGCGTTGCTGATGCTGGCGCTGGACGTGAGCCTGCTTGCTTCCCGCCTGCTGCGCTGGCCACGCGCGGTAGCCGCATTGCGCACGCGGAGTCTGCGACCGGCGGCCGGCTTGCTGGCCCTGCTGGTCAGTGGTTATGGCATCAGCCAGGGCATGGCGGTGCCCCAGCCTCGGCAGATCGACGTGGCGATCAAGGATCTGCCGGCCGCGTTCGACGGCTATCGCGTGCTGCAGCTGACCGACATCCACGCCAGCCGCCTGCTGACCGGTGACTGGGTGCGCAGGGTGGTGGACCAGAGCAACGCACTGACGCCGGACCTGATCGTGATCACCGGCGACCTGATCGACGGCAGTGTCGAGGCCCGCCGTGACGACGCGCGTCCACTCGTGGACCTGCGGGCGCCGGACGGCGTCGTCGCCATCACCGGCAACCACGAGTATTACGCGCAGTACCAGGCGTGGATGCAGGCGTTTCGCGTGCTGCACATGCAGGTGCTGGAGAACAGCCACATGCAGGTGCGGCGTGGCGATGCGGCGCTGACCATCGCCGGTGTCACCGACCCGGTGGCGGCACGCTACGGCCTGCCGCTGCCGGATATGGACGCTGCATTGGCTGGCGCCGATCCCTCCGCGCCGGTGATCCTGCTCGATCATCGCCCACGCAATGCGCGTGAGGCCGCTGCGCGCGGTGTGAAGCTGCAGTTGTCCGGGCATACCCACGGCGGCCAGATCATCGGCATGGACCAGCTGGTGAAGCGGGCCAACGGTGGCTATGTCTCCGGGCGTTACGAGGTGGACGGGATGACACTGTACGTGAGCAATGGCGCTGGCCTGTGGGCCGGATTCCCCGCGCGCATCGGCGTGCCGTCGGAGATCACCCTGATCACCCTGCGCCGCGCCCCGTGACCTGAAGTGGGGTCAGATCCCTTTCCGCAGGGAATTCGCTGCCTTTCGTGCTGGGATCCCTCTGTAGAGCCGAGCCCAAGCTCGGCTGAACCAGAGGCAGCCGAGCATGGGCTCGGCTCTACAGGTAACCGCCTCCTCAAGAACTCCGCAGCGGCGGCCGCGCATGCGCATCGCGCCGCAGCGACTGCGCCCGCTTGGCGATCGCACGCACCACGACGGCGGTGAAGAGCAACGCGGAGGGCACCGCGTACCAGAAGTTGCCGGGCACGCGCTTGAAGTACGAATAGGTGAACACTGCGGCGATGATCCACATGCCGGTCACGTGCAGGCGACGCCACGCAGTGGGACCCATGCGGCGGGCGATGCCACGATGCGAGGTGATGGCCAGGGCGAGGATGGCTACATAGCCGATCGTGCCCGGCAGGTTGGCCAAGGCGGAGCGCGCCGGCCAGAACGCGGGGTTGAGGATGCCGAAGGCGGTGATCGCCACCGCATGCAGCAGGTGCGAGAACGCGAACGACAGGCCGACGATGCGACGCTCGCGCAGCAGGAAGCGGGTGAACGGGCCGGGCAGCAGGCTGGCGAACGAGGATGCGGTGAAGGCGACCAGGAACAGCAGGAACGATGTGCGTGCTGTCACTCGGATCGCCGCGCGGCTGCCCTCGACCACGTCGGGCTGCAGGGTGAACGCCGCCAGTGCGAAGGCGATCAGGACCACGGCGATGGCCACGAACAGGCGCCAGCCGTGCAGGGAGGACGTATTGGAAACAGCCATGATCAAACCTCGAATCAGGAAATGGGTGGCACCGGCCTCTGGCCGGCCAAGGAATGGGGAGTGCCGGCCGCTGGCCGGCGCCTTCAACAGTCGTTCGGCACAACCAGCACGCCGGCCGCGCACAGGTCGCCCAGCAGCGGAATGCAGGCTGTGCGTAGTTCGTCGGCGGCCACGCCATGCAGATCGGCCAGTACCTGCAGCGCGTCTTCCGCACGGGCGCCGTCATCGCCGAACGCCGACAGCAGCGCATATGCCAGCGGTGAAAGTTCCTGCACCTGCAGGCTGAAGTCACCCAGGCGTCGCAGCAGCAGCAACGTCGGCATCGTGGTAGGCGCACCGTTCTGGCCGGCGTCCTCATGCACAGGCCACTGGTAGCCCAGCACCCGCACCAGTGGAGACAGCGCCAGCACGCTGCCTGCCTGTGGCGCATGCAACGGCTGCTGGCCGGTGTGCCGCGCTTCAATGTGCAGTGCCTGCTGCGTGCTTTCGTAATGCGCCAGTTCCGCCACCCAGCCCGGCAGCGCGAGGTCTGCCTGCACGCCCAGCCACGCGGCGAATTCGCCGGCGATCTGCGGGAACAACGGGGTATGGCAGGCATGCCGCGCGTAGTAGTGCTCCACGGTGTCGCGCCAGCAGGCATCACCCAGTTGCGCCTGCAGGCGCGGCAGGCTGCCTGCCAGCAGGCTGTCCAGGCTGTCGATGCAGAGGCGGCGGTAGACCGCCATCCGCCGTGCATCGATGCCCTCAGGCGCGGGCATCGATGGGTCGCGTACATGGTCGGCCCAGCGCTGCTGCAGGGTGGCCAGCGGCTCAGCCATGGGCCACCTCGGGCAGCAGCACATCGGCCTGTGCGTGGCGGATCTGCTCCACCTCGGCCAGCAGCTCGGCCAAAGGCGGGAAGTTGAAATCGCGCTCCAGCAGGGTGGGGCGCACGCCGACACGCGCATAGGCCTCACCCAGCAGCGCCCAGACCACGCCCTTCACCGGCGCGCCGTGGGTGTCGATCTTGAAGCCATCGTCTTCGTCGAAGTGGCCGGCCACGTGCAGCGAGGCGACGCGATGCGCCGGCACGCGTGCCAGGAAATCGAAGGCGTCGTAGCCGTTGTTGCAGGCGTTGACGAAGACATTGTTGACGTCCAGCAGCAGGTCGCAGTCGGCCTCGGCCAGCACTGCAGTGATGAAGTCGATCTCGCTCATGTCCGCGCCTGGCACGGCGTAGTAGGAGATGTTCTCCACGGCGATGCGCCGGCCCAGTGTGTCCTGCACCTGGCGGATGCGACCGGCAACGTGATGCACGGCCTCGGTGGTGAACGGCAGCGGCAGCAGGTCATAGACATGGCCGCCGGCGGCGCAGTAGCTCAGGTGTTCGCTGTACAGCTGCACCTGGTGCAGGTCGAGGAACGCGCGGGTCTGCGTCAGCAGGGTGCGGTCCAGCGGGTCCGGCCCTCCCAGCGACAGCGACAGGCCGTGGCAGGTCAGGCGGTGGCGCTCACTCAGCTGGCGCAGCGCGGCGCCGTGGGCACCGCCAACTCCGATCCAGTTGTCCGGCGACACTTCGAGGAAGTCGATGGCATCGGCCGGCATCGCCAGCAGTTCATCGATCAGGCCACGGCGCAGGCCGAGACCGGCACTGGCGGAAGGCAGGGGCAAGCGCATGCGACGGTACTCCAGGGCAGTGGCGCCGCCGTGGCGGCGGCGCCGGGGGGACGATCAGTCGTTGACGCGGGAGAACAGGCCCTTCGGCATCGGTTTGCCGTTGGCGGTGTAGACACTGCGCAGGTAGTCGTGCGCCTCCTGTTCGCTGATGTAGCCGTCGTGGTCGGTGTCGATGCGGTCGAATTCAGCGGCGCGCTTGGCCGCCACGGCGTTGAACTCGGCACGCGAGACCCGGCCGTCGTGGTCACGGTCGGTGCGGGCAAACGAAGCGTCGCCGCACTTGCCTTCGCCACACTGGCCTTCGGCCACCTTGGCCTTGGCGGCAGGCTTGCCAGTGGCGGCCTTGTTGGCGCCGCACTTGCCTTCACCGCACTTGCCTTCGGCGGCGGCGCTCATGGCCACGGCACCGATGGCCAGTGGCTGGATCGCGGCCGCCTGGCCGGCCAGCAGCAGGCCACCGGCCAGGGCGATGCCGATGGCGCCGATGCGCGGCAGACGGGAAGCAGCGGTGTTCTTGGTCGAGACGGACATGGTGATGACTCCTTGGATGGGCACGCAGGGCGTGCGGGATGGACGCCGCTTGAAGGCGACGGAAACGAAGGGAAGAAGCGCGGGAAGGGGTTAAGCGGATCAGGCGTTGCGGCGACGGCGCAGTCGGTAACCCAGCAGCAGGGCGCCGCCGAGTAGTGCGCCACCGAAACCGATACCGGGCAGCAGCGCGGCGACCGGCAGCAGCAGGGCGATCAGGCTCACGCCCCAGCCGAGGCCGTCGTTGCCCGCCGCGGCGCGCTGCGGGCCGGCCAGCAGGCGGTCCAGGCTGAGTGCACCGCCGCCGTTGAGGATCAGCGGCAGCAGCATGGCCAGGAACAGCAGCGGCAGCTTGAAGTTGCCGTAGCCCTGGTCGGTGATTGCGTAGCCCTGCCACAGCTCACCCAGGCTGTTCCATTGGTCCGGCCAGTGCACGGCAGCGATGGCAACAAGGGTCAGCACCCAGAAGATGTAGGCCACCGAGCGCGTGGCCAGGCCCAGCAGCAGCATCACCGCGCCCACCAGTTCCAGCCAGGTGGCCAGCTGCCAGTTGAGTGACGCAGGCAGGGTGGAGAACGGGAACGGGAAACGCCCTTCCAGGTCGGCGAACCAGTTCTGTCCGCCCAGCTTCTCGCGGCCCGATTCAAAGAACTCCCAGGCCAGCAGGGCGCGCAGCGCCAATGGCGAGAGCCAGCGGCCGACGGCGTCCAGGCGGGGTGTATACACGGAAGAAGCGGAGCTGATCATGGGAGTGTCCTGCGGGCCAGTGGTCGATGGAGGCCATTCCGAGCCACGCAGGTATCGGCAACGTGTGCTGTTGCCCGGGGTTTTGTCAGCGACTGTGGCTGTGTCAGGGGGTTCGTACAGTCAGATACAAAGACGCCGCGTCGGGCGTTCGCCGGGCCATGCCCAGCGGCCGAATGTATCCAACTGTAGAAATCCGCCGCCGCCCTACAGTCCGGTACAACTCTGCCTCGCAGCGAAACAGCGCCGATACACCCCCAGGCGGAAATGGACACTCCCAACACCGGAGTGCCACCCATGATCCGCACCACCCTGCTCGCCGCTGCCCTCGCCCTTGCCGGCGTCGCGACGCCGGCATTCGCCGCCGAGGCCGATGCCGGCGCCGCGCCCACCGTCATCCTGGTCCACGGTGCCTTCGCCGATGGCTCCAGCTGGAACAAGGTCATCACCACCCTGCATGACTGGAAACTGCCTGCGGTGGCCGTGCAGAACCCGCTCACCTCGCTGGCCGACGATGTGGCCGCCACCCGTCGCGCGATTGCCGCCGCACCGGGCAAGGTCGTGCTGGTCGGCCACAGCTGGGGCGGCACGGTCATCACCGAAGCGGGCAACGATCCCAAGGTGCAGGCGCTGGTGTACGTGGCCGCATTCGCACCGGATGCCGGGCAGTCATCGGCACAGCAGGGCGAGGGCTATCCGGTCGGCCCGGGCCTGACGCGCCTGCAGGAGAAGGACGGCTACCTGACCCTGCCAGCCGACGCCATCGCCCAGGACTTCGCACCGGATGTGATGAAGAAGACCGCTGCACTGTTGTACAGCACGCAGGTGCCATTGAAGGCCAGCGCGCTGGGTGAGTCCGTCACTGTGGCCGCGTGGCGCAGCAAGCCGAGCTGGTACGTGCTCAGCCGTGACGACCGCATGTTGTCGCCGCAACTGCAGGCGGCCACCGCAAAGCGCATTGGCGCGCAGCTGCAATCGATCGGCAGCAGCCATGTGTCGCTGCTCTCGCACCCGGCTCAGGTGGCTGACAGCATTCTGGAAGCCGCAGGCGTGAAGCCGGCCGAACTGCCGCTGGCCGAGCAGGGAGGCTGAACGATGGGCGCGCTGCGTGTGTATGTACTGCCGTTGCTGCTGGGCCTGCTGGGTGGGGCTGCGCTGCTGATGGCCTGGCCCAGCCCGGAGGCCGGTGCGCATCCGGCGCAGGCCGCTCCTGCTGTCGGGTTCGATGGCGGCGGGCCCTGGCACAACAGCCCACCGCTCGCGTTGAATCAACTGCGTGGGCAGGTGGTGCTGGTCGAGTTCTGGACCTACGCCTGCAGCAACTGCCTCACCGTGGCACCGCATGTGCACCAGTGGCATGCACGTTACGCGCGGCAGGGCCTGCAGGTGATCGGCGTGCATACTCCGGAGTTCGCCTACGAAGGCCTGCCCGGCAATGTGCGCAAGGCCATCGCGCGGCTGGATATCACCTGGCCGGTGGTGCAGGACAACCAGTACCGGATCTGGAACGCCTGGGGCAACCGCTTCTGGCCGGCGCTTTACCTGGTCGACCGGCAGGGCAGGGTGGTCTACCGCCACTACGGTGAGGGCGACTACGCACGTACCGAGAGCGAGATCCAGCGCCTGCTGGCCAGCCCCTGAGCCGCGCTACCATGGCCGCGCCGCGCGGCCTTGACCTCCGTCTTCATCGAGAACGCAATGAACCACGTACCGCACATCCTTGTCGTCGACGATGACAGCGAGATCCGCCAGATGCTGGCCGACTACCTGCAGCGCAACGGCCTGCGCGTCAGCCAGGCCGATGGCGGCCGTGCGATGCGCGCGCTGATGGACACCCACGCGGTGGACCTGGTAGTGCTGGACGTGATGATGCCCGGCGAGGACGGGTTGAGCCTGTGCCGCAACCTGCGTGCCGGCAAGCATCGCGCGGTGCCGGTGGTGCTGCTGACCGCCCGCGACGACGAAACCGACCGCATCATCGGCCTTGAAATGGGCGCCGATGACTACGTGACCAAGCCGTTCTCCTCACGCGAACTGCTGGCGCGCATCAATGCGGTGATCCGGCGCACGCAGATGCTGCCGCCGAACCTGCAGGTGAGTGAAGCCGGCCGCCAGTTGGCCTTCGGCGACTGGCGCTTGGATACCACTGCCCGCCATCTGCTGGATGCGCAGGACACCGCCTATCCGCTCAGCGGTGCGGAATTCCGACTGCTGCGCGTGTTTCTCGACCACGCCAACCGTGTGCTCAGCCGCGACCAGCTGCTCAGCCTTACCCAGGGCCGTGATGCAGAACTGTTCGATCGTTCCATCGATCTCCTGGTCAGCCGCGTGCGCCAGCGCCTGGGCGATGACGCGCGTGAGCCCACCTACATCAAGACCGTGCGCAGCGAAGGCTACGTGTTCAGCGTGCCGGTGCAGCTGCTGGGGCCGGAGGAATGAACGCCCGCGCGCGCCGCCTGCCGTGGCCGCGCACGCTGTCGGCGCGCCTGCTGCTGGTGCTGCTGGGCGGTTTGATCCTGGCCCATGCGCTGTCCTTCGGCCTGTTGTTCTACGAACGCTACCAGTCCACCCGCAGCATGATGCTGCGCAACCTGGACGAGGATGCAGCAGTGAGCGTGGCCCTGCTGGAACACCTGCCGGCCGACCAGCGCCAGGCCTGGGTGCCGCGGTTGGAGCGGCGCACGTACCGTTACCTGTTGCGCCCGGCACAGGCCGGCCCGGCGTTGGAAACCGATCGTGCGCGCCAGGTCACCGCCATCATCGATGACAGTCTGGAACACCGCTATCCGCTGCAGGCGCGGCAGGTGGCACGGCTGCCGGAACGTTTTGAAGTGGAGCTGCGCCTGCACGACGGTTCACCGTTGACCATCGAAGTCACACCGTCGGGCCTGCCCCTGGCGCGCTGGCTGCCGGCCGTGCTGCTGGTGCAGCTGGCCCTGCTGCTGGTATGCGCCTGGCTGGCGGTGCGGCTGGCATTGCGCCCGCTGCGGCAGCTCTCGCACGCCGTCGAGCAACTGCAGCCTGGCAAGGACGCACCGATGCTGCCCGAAGACGGCCCCGCCGAAGTGGGCATGGCCGCAGCCGCGCTCAATGCACTGCAGGCGCGGATCCGTGGCCATGTCAGCGAGCGGCTGCAGATTCTGGCGGCCATCTCGCACGATCTGCAGACGCCGATCACGCGCATGAAGCTGCGCGTGGAAACCCTGCCCGAAGATGCCACCCAGCAGCGCCTGCTGGATGACCTGGACCACCTGGGGCAACTGGTGCGCGAAGGCGTGGCCTACGCGCGCAGCAGCCACGTGGCCAGTGGCGCGCCAGTGGCGATGGATCTTGGCGCGTTCCTGGCCAGCGTGGTGGGCGACTATGAAGACATGGGCAAGGCGGTCCGTGGTGGCGCACCCACAGGCCTGACCGTGCAGACCTGGCCGCAGCCGCTGCGGCGGGTGGTCGGCAACCTGGTCGACAACGCGTTGCGCTACGCCGGTAGTGCCGAGATCGAGGCGGGGCGCGATGCAGCAGGCCGGCCGTGGATCAGCGTGTCCGACCGCGGCCCCGGCATCCCGGAGGACCAGCTGCAGGCGGTGCTGGCACCGTTCCATCGGCTGGAAAGCTCACGCAACCGCGATACCGGCGGCACCGGGCTGGGTCTGGCCATCGCCGTGCAGCTGGCGCAGTCGCTGGGCGGCTCGCTGCGGCTGCACAACCGTGAGGGCGGTGGCCTGCGGGCCGAATTGCAGCTGCCGGGGTAACTGGCGGGGTCAATGCATCCAAGCACCTGCATGGCCTCGGGATCGGCGATCATCTAGCGGGTGTCGAAACCAGGAAACACGCAATGCAGGGAACGCAGCATTCAATCCAGCGTGCGCGCCACGTCGCGCTGCTGGTCGGTCTACTCGTGCTGGCCGCATGTCAGCGCACACCGGATGCGCTGACCGGGACACCCGCAGCGGGCACATCGCTTGCCGCCCCGGCCACGGCAACAGACCTCTCTCCGCTCCTCGATGCCTTGCCGACCTGCGCGCTGGACGGCTGGTACATCGATCATCAGACTGGGCGTCCGGCCCATCCCTGGCTGGCCGAGAACGCGTCGACACCCTGCAAGGTGGATGAGGAAAACGAGATCGCCACGTTCTGCGTGCGGGGGCAATGGAAAGGATTGCCGGTGGAGGAGGTGATCCTTCCGACGATGACGTTCGTTTCATTCCGTGGTGCGAAGATCGGCCTGCCGCTGGAGAGGGCACGCTCGATTGTCCGCCATCAGTTCGGGCAGGATTTCCCGGGCGGTGCGGCCTACGAGGCGGGACGCGAGCCGAAATTGATGGCCGATCCCGAGGATGCACAGCGCTCGTGGCTGCTGTGCAGCACGCCGGAACCGGGAGACGACCTGGGCGACCAGGCAGGCGTGAGCTATTCCGGCATGAACCTGCCCTACGACCACGACGGATGCAGCTATCGCTACAGCCCGATCGATTTCTGCGATGCGCAGCACGTGGCGCGCATCGAGGAAGCCCTCAGGAACGAAAAGCCCAACTTCAACCAGCACTACCTGCTGGTGCAGGTCGATGATCGCCCCGGGTTCTTCCAGCGCTCGGTGGTGCTGGTCGACACCCGCACCGGACGCGCCACGCCATTGCCGATCGATGCCTTCACCGGGCCAGCGGAGAAGGGCGGAGACGCCATCCGCTACGGAACCCTGGAAACGGGCGTAGACCGGCAGCAGTTCTGCCTGGATGGCGCGTTGCTTGTCTATCGCGCGTTCGAGGAAGGGCGGTTCTGCTTTGGCTTTGATGGTGAGCGCTTCACCGGGCACGAGACGCAGTACATGCAGCCGATGGATGGCCGATGACCGGCATTTCACCCGGGTCGTGACACCCTGCCAGGAACCTGCACCCACGGGAACGAGGCTGTTGAAGGCGAACAAGCAATGACCGCGGCGCGGCAGCGCTCGATGTGGGTGGCCGGCCTGTCCACGGTGGTGGAGTGGTACGACTTCACCCTGTACCTGTACTTCGCCACGGTGTTGTCGCGGGTGTTCTTCGGTGGTGGCGAGCAGGCGCTGCTCGTCACGCTTGCCGGCTTCGCGGTGTCCTACCTGATGCGTCCACTGGGCGCGCTGTGCTTCGGCCACCTGGGCGACCGCCTGGGCCGGCGCTGGATGCTGCTGGCTTCGATGGCGTTGATTGCGGCGGCAATGCTGGCCACTGCGCTGCTGCCAACCGCGGCCACCGCAGGCACCACGGCGGGCGTGCTGCTGCTGGTACTGCGCTGCGTGATGGCGTTTTCGGTGGGCGGCGAATACACCGGCGTGGTGGCCTACCTGCTGGAAAGCGCACCCGTGCGGCGACGAGGCCTGGTGACCTCGCTGGCGTCGGCAGCCAGCGAAGTGGGGGCGCTGCTGGCGGTGGCGATTTCCGCGCTCACGGTCGCGCTGCTGCCCATCGCGCAGCTGGACAGCTGGGGCTGGCGCATTCCGTTCTTCTTCGGTGCCGCGCTGGCACTGGTGATCCTGGTTGCGCGGTCGGGCATGCGTGAATCGCCTGAGTTCGAGCGCCAGCAGCGCGAGGGCAGCATTCCCGCCACGCCGCTGCGGCATGTGCTCCGCAACCATCCCGCAGCAGTGGCGCGCACCTTCGCGATCTCGGCGCTGGGCTCGATCACCTACTACGTGGGCATCACCTACGTGCCGTCGTTCCTGCATGCGCAGGGTCATGACGAAGCCGATGCGCTGTGGCTGTCGACGATTGCGGCAGTGGCGGTGATCGCGATCACGCCACTGTGCGGCGCATTGTCCGACCGCGTCGGACGACGGCCGGTGCTGCTGGGCCTGACCGTGCTGGCAGCGCTGCTGCCGCTGTCCCTGTTCGCGTGGATGGCGCAGGCGACGGCGCTGGGCATCGCGCTGGCCGCCGTGCTGCTGGCCTGCGTGGCCGGTGGTGTCAGTGCGGTCGCGGCCCCGGCCACGGCCGAGCAGTTCCCGGGCGAAGGCCGGGTCAGCGGGTTGGCACTGGGTGTGACCATGGCCACCGCGGTGTTCGGCGGCGCGACGCCTTGGCTGGCGCAATGGTGGGTGGAACGCAGCGGCTGGGCGGCGGCACCGGGCGCGATGATCGCGCTGGTGGCAGTGCTGGTGCTTCCGGTGCTGTGGACCCTGCCCGAGACCGTCCCAGGCAGGGCCAGACGCTAGCCGATCAGACCTTCAGGGTCTGCTCGATGTCGGCCAGTACCGCGGCCGCATCCACGCCGATGGCGACGGACTGCAGCACGTGGCCATCCCACACGCTGGGGCCGAAGCCCATGCCTTCCGGCTTCGGAATGGTCATGCCACGGGCAACGCCGTCGGTGGCCACGCGCACGCTGGCACGCTCGAACTGGAACAGCTCCGGACGGGTCAGGGCAATGCAGGCGCAGCAGTCGTGCACGACCATGCCCTTGTGGCCGGCCTGCAGGTAGAAGTCCACGTAGTCCTGCGACAGTGCACGGACCAGCTCGGCGTCGGCGCCGCCGAGTGCGGCCAGTTTATCCAGGCCGTCACGGTCCATTTCCACGCGGGTGGTCACGTCCAGGCCGATCGCGGTGACCGGCCAATCGGTGGTGAACACCACATCGGCTGCTTCGGCATCGCCCCAGATGTTGGCCTCGGCGGCCGGGGTGATGTTGCCGTTGACGTGGAAGGCGCCGCCCATCAGCACCACGCCGCGCACCAGGCCGGCGATGTCCGGTGCCTGCTGCAGGGCCAGGGCCAGGTTGGTCATGCGGCCCACGGCGACCAGGGTCACCTCGCCCGGATGGGCGCGGACCAGGTCGATGATCAGCTGGTGGGCGGGGCGCGCGTCGGCGGTCACGTCCAGTTCGGCCGGCACCGGGTGGTTGCCCAGGCCGTTGTGGCCGTGGATGTGCACCGGCCAGGCTTCCGGGGTGGCTTCCGGCTGCAGCGGGCCACCGGCACCGCGCGCGACCGGGGCGGCAAAGCCCCAGGCCTGCTTCAGGTACAGCGCATTGTGCGTGGTCGACTCCACCGAGGCATTGCCGAAGGTGGTGGTGACGCCGATCAGGTCGATCTGGGCGTGCTTGTGCAGGTACAGCAGGGCCAGGGCGTCGTCGACGCCCGGGTCGGTATCGAAAATGACTTTCAGCATGTTGTTGTTCTTCTTCTTCCGTGTGGTGCGGGGGGCGCCGGCGGCCCGGAGACAGGCCGGCGCGCCCTACATTGTCCCATCTTCATGACAGGCAGGGCCAATGCCGGCGCGGCGGGCCATAATGCCCCCAGTCCAGGCACGGAGTCGCCGCATGCTGATCGTTGCCCTTCTGCTGGTCCTGCTGGTGCTGGGCCTGAACGTGGTGGCTACCGTGGTGATCGTCAAGCGTGATGGCCTGTCGGCGGGCGGCCGGACGGCGCAGTTGCTGCTGATCTGGCTGCTGCCGCTGGTGGGCGCAATCCTGTGCATGGCGGTGGCCACGGCCGATGGCTCGGGAAGCCGGGGGGACAACGGTCTCGGCGGTGCCTACGATTACTCGGGCGGGTATTCCGGCGACAACTACAGCCAGCACAACCACAGCAGCTCCGACTGTGGAAGCGACGGCGGCAGCAGTGACGGTGGTGGTGGCAGCTGCAGCGATTGAGGTCTCTGTAGAGTCGAGCCTTGCTCGACTGCACTTCGCTCCAACGCCGCGGTGCCTGATTGAACAGCAGTCGAGCATGGCTCGACTCCACAAATGCGACGACGGCCTGCTCAGCCGCCGCCTTCGGTCGGCAGCGGCGCCGGCACATTCAACAACCCGCCTGCCGCGACATAGGCGGCCAGCGCCTGGCCCTGGCTGAGCAGGTGGCGCTCCATGGTGCGTTCGGCGGCGGCGGCATCGCGCCTGCGGAAACACTCCATCAGTTCGCGGTGCTCGGCCAGCGACTGCGCGGTACGGCCCGGAGTCAGCAGCTGGCGGCCACGGTGCATCTTCAGGATGCGGTGCAGGTCGTGGGTGATCCGGATCAGCCACGGGTTGCCGGCGTAATGTTGCACGGTCTCGTGAATGAGGTAGTTGTTGCGGTAGTACTCGGCGATGTTGCCTTCGGCCGCTGCCGTCTCCATTGCTGCATGCAGGTCTTCCAGCTGCTGCACACCGGCATCGTCGATGTGCTTCACCGCCTCGTGCGCGCAGCGGCCTTCCAGCATAGCCATCACCGGAAACAGCTGGTTGAGGTCTTCCAGCGTCAGTCGCGTGACCCTGCTGCCACGACCCGCATCGATCTGCACCAGGCCTTCAGCGGCCAGCAGCTTCAGCGCCTCGCGCAGCGGTGTGCGGCTGATGCCCAGTTCTTCGCACAGCGCGGGCTCGTCGATCCACTCGCCCGGCGGCAGGCGATAGTCATAGATGCGTTCGCGCACGTGTTCGGCCACCTCTTCGTACAGAGGTGCGCGCTTCTTCGGTGACCGCGGGGCAGGGGCAATAGCCATGCGCAGAGTGTAACGCCAGGTCGTGCCGACCAGTGGCCGGCACGACCGTTCGACGGTTACATCCAGCCGGGCACCACGAACACCAGCCAGGCCAGCAGCGGCCCCAGCGCGACCACCAGACCGCTGTACACCAGGAAGCGGCGGAACAGGGTCTCGCGCTCTTCCTTCGCGGCCGAGGCCACCACCAGTGCGCCATTGGTGGAGAACGGGCTGACATCGACGATGGTGGACGACACCGCCAGCGCGCAGATCACGCCGGCGGCGCTGAGGTGGCCCTGCATCAGAAACGGCACCGCCAGCGGAATCGTGGCGCCCAGTACCGCCGCCGAGGAAGCGAATGCGGAGACGATGCCGCCGACGTAGCAGACCAGCAGCGCGCCCAGCAGCGGAATGCCTATGTCGGACACGCCGTTGCCGATGAAGTCCACCGCGCCGGCATGTTCCAGCACGCCGATGTAGGTCACCACGCCGCAGATCAGCAGCACGGTGGACCAGCTGATGCCATCGACCGCACCCTTCTGGCTTTGTGGCGACAACAGCGCCAGCGCCACCGCCACGGTGATCGAGACCAGGCCGACGTTGAGGTTGTAGATCAACGCGGCCACGCCCAGGCCGAGCAGGCCGATCAGGGTGAACAACCGCTCGCGGGTCAGGCCCACCGCGTCCAGTGCCGCCGGATCATTGCTGAGCGTGCCGCCGCCTGCTGCGACCAGCGCGCCATGGCCTTCGATCGCGAACTGGCGCGACGACGCCTGCGGGCCGCCGGCCATCGCCAGTTCGGCAGTGCCGATCGTTCCTGCTGCGGTGATCGAGCCACGCCGCAGCAGGGCGACGCCACCGAAAGCGAAGAAGCAGATCGTGGCCATCATGAAGTTGAAGCCCAGGCTGGTCAGGAACACCGCCATCTCGGTCACTTCCAGCCCGGCCTTCTGCACCACGCCGTTGGTGATGCTGCCGTACACGCTGATGGGCGAGAAGCCGCCGGCCTGCGCACCGTGGATGACCAGCAGGCCCATCATCAGCGGGTTGATGTTGTATTGCTTGGCAAAGCGCAGCGCGACCGGCCCGATGATCGCCACCGCGGCGGGGCCGAGTGCGCCGAAGGCGGTGAGGACCGCGGTGATGACGAACATCACCCACGGAATGGCCACGATATGGCCGCGTACCGCTTTCACCGCCCAGTGCACCAGCAGGTCGATGGTACCGTTCTTCTGCGCGATGGCGAACAGGTAGGTGATGCCGACCAGGGTCAGGAACAGATCGCCGGGAAAGCCGGCCAGGACCTCCTTGCCGCCCATGTCGACCCACAGCCCACCGATGATGAAGGCCAGCGCGAAGGCGACGGCGCCCATGTTGATCGGCATCGCCGTGGCGACGAAGAACATGATCACCAGACCGATGATCGTTGCGATTTGTGGACTCATGCGCCCTCCCAGACACGTGACTCACGTACAGCGCGGATGGAGACCCGCCATCCCGGGGTAAGGCGACGTACTGCGTGTTGCGTACTGCTCGAACCCGTTACTGCAGCCGCTCCAGCGCGTTGCGGACCCAGCCCGCCGCGCCGTCGAGGCTCTGGAATTCCTCCACCGCGCGCACCTCGCAGCACGGATAATCGGACGCGACCATGCGGGCCAAGGCATTGCCCGGGCCCAGCTGCAGGAACACCCGCGCACCGCGCTCGTAGGCCTGGCGCATCACCTGCGCCCACTCGATGGTCTGCGCCAGCTGCAACGACAGCGTGTGGACCGCCGTTGTGCGATCCCGCACCGGACGCGCATCGATGCCGGCCAGCAGCGGCAGGCGCGGGGCCTGTAGCGCGGAGGCATCGAGGGCCGCAGCGAACGGTGCGACCGCCGCTGCCAGCAGCGGTGTGTGCGCCGGAACGTGCACCGGCAGCGGCCGGATGCCTGCACCGCGTGCACGCGCTGCATCGGCCAGGCCCTGCAGCGACGCGTGCGTGCCGCCCACGATGAAATGGTCGTGCCCGTTGGCGATGGCCACGTACGCACCGTGCAGATCGCACAGCGGCTGCAGTACGTGGCGTTCCAGGCCAAGCACCGCCTGCAGACCTGCATCGGCGGGGCTGGCGCTGTCCATCAACCGCGCGCGCCGAGCGGCGAGAGCCAGGCAGGTGGCGGCATCAACGCTGCCGGCGATCGCATGCGCGGCCAGTTCACCGATGCTGTAGCCGGCCACCAGCACCGGTGCTTGCACCGCTTCGCGAAGTCCCTGCCAGTGCGCGAGGCTGGCTGCACACAGCAGGGGCTGCGCGAGTGCATTGCCGAAGCGCGATTCGTCAGCGGCCGCCGCGAACACATCGCGTCCAAGCACTGCGCTGGCAGCCTCCAGGACGTTGCGCGCGGCAGGCAGATCGCGCACGTGCTCGAACATCGCGGCGTGCTGCGCGCCTTGCCCGGGGCAGAGCAGGGCAAGGCTCATACGCCCTCCTGCTGCAGCAGGAACCAGCTGCAGGCAAGCAGATCAGCACTGCCACCAGGGCTCAGGCGGCGTGCGACGAAGCGCTCACCGATGCCGTGCAGGCGTGCCTGCCAGCCGGGTACGAAGGTACCGCCGCCCTGCAGAAAACGGCGCGCCTGCCGCTGGGCCCAGCGCAGGCCGTCGGCGCCGCCACGGTGCAGCAGGTTGAGGTCATCCACGCACGCGATCAGCTGCATCAGGGTCTGGCACATCGCGGCCTCGCGTGGCAGGCCGCTGGCCAGTGCGTGGCGCAGGGTAGGCAGTGCCACGTCGCGCAGCAGCGGGTAGCCGGTGGCCGCTTGTTCGCGCACACCTTGCACGCCGTGCCGCGCGCGCGCGCGCTGGCCAGGGCTGTTCGCATCCAGAGGTGCGCCGGCGAGCTCGGCAGCCCAACGGCGCACTTCCTGGCAGACCTGCTCACCCGTGGCGGCATGGCCCAGGTGGGAGCGACAGGCCGCGGCGGCCGCCACCAGCAGGCCGAGACTGAAGACCGCGCCACGGTGGGTATTGATGCCGGCGGTCGCGCGCAGCATCGCGGTTTCGGCGGCGATGCCACACCGGCGCAAGGCGTCGAAGTCCGCCCCGGCTGCACCGAGGTATGCCACGGCGGTGAAATAGTGGCGCAGCGCGAACAGGCTGCGCAGGAACGTGCCGGCGTCCATGTCGTGATGGCTGCCGGTGTCGAAGGGTGTGACCAGTCCGGGCTTGGGCGCCAGCGCCAGCTCCGCATGCAGGCTGGCGACGGCGAGGCGCCCCAGACGCGCGGTGTCCACGGCAGCTGCCGGCCTGACCGCCGGTTGCACGACGGCGTTCATGCGCTCACCCCGGCGGAGGCGAACAATGCCTCGCGTGGTTCCAGTGCGGCACCATCGAGGCGCTTGACCAGTACCTCGCGGCTGCGTCCGGCGTACTCGCGCCAGTTCACGGCGGCGTCGCCGCCCAGGCACAGCTCGCCATCGACCCGCCGGTCGTGTTCGGCTTCCCATGCCTGTAGCCGTGCAGCCAGGGCATCGGCCTGCGCGGTGGTGTCGATCGGCCACAGCAGATCGACGTCCGAGCGCGCGTGCACATAGCGCAGGCCAGTGAGGTGCTGCCACGCGAAGGCACCGATTACGCGCGCCCCAGCGATGTTCTGCAGCACTTCAAGGGGCCGCTGCCAGTCCTGTGGAACGTCGCCTTCCAGCACCGTCTGAAGTGTCGGCGGCGGCGCGGTGCGCAGCACATCGTGTGCTGGTACGCGCAGGGCCAGGCGCAGTTTGCCCTCGACGGGCGGTAGCGGCACGCCCAGACGCAGGCGGGGGTCCGCATCATCGGCGGCACGTCGCGCGACGATGGCCGGCCGGCCCTGCGCAAACCAATCGGCCAAGCGCGACTCATGCGCGGCAATGTCCGCCTGCCAGCCGGCGTGCGCTGACAGCCAGACCAGCGTATGGCGGGGCAGCCGCTCAGGCATCGCCCTGGCTCACGGCAGCAGCCACGCGTGCGGCCAGCATGCGCCCGCCACGTTCGGCTCCGCGCACGGCGCGGCGGTCGCCATCGGCGGGCGTGCGCAGTGCCTGCAGCAGGTGGGCGGCCAGGTTGCCGTTCCAGATCGAGTCCACCGCACCCATCGCTACGTAGTTTTCCACGCCCGGCGCGAACACCGGTGAGGTCTGGCTGAGCGACTGCAGCTTCTCCAGCGGCTGCTTGGTCACCCGTGCCATCGCGCGCAGGTCCATCACCCGCACCTGTGCATCGGGCAGGGCGTGGATGTGGTCGGCCATCAGACCGAATGAGAGGAAGCCGCCACTGACGGATTCACCGTAGACCAGCGTGACCAGTTGCGCACCACGGCGGCGTGCCAGATCGAGCGTCTGCGCGAGATGCGCAAAGTAACCATTGATGCCAAGCAGTTCGTCGCGCCGCGCCAGGCGCTGGCCGGCGGTATCCACCAGCATCACGATCGGCCGCTGAGGATGTGCGCGGGTGCTGGCCAGCACCATCCCGGCCAGTGCCAGTGCGTGGTCCACGCCGACTTCGAGTTTGTCGGCGGTACCGATCACGGTCACCTCGCCGTCCTCGGTGGTAGCGCTGCCGGTCAGCACCGAATCGTTCACCGCAATGGCATGCCCCTGCGGGAACAGGGCATCGAGCAGGCTCTGCAGTTGCATGCTCATGGCAGGCTCCGGTCGGCGGTGGCGATGAGGAATTCATCGGTGTCGAGCAGTGGCAGGCGTTCGGGGTGGGGAATGCCCAGCCGCGCCCAGATCTCCAGGCCATCGCGGCAATCGCTCCAGGCCTGCACGCGGGCTTTCAATGCCGCATGGCGTTCCTGCAGCGCGGCTAACGCCGCACCGGTATCGGTGCTGGCGGCATCGGGCTGCAGCGCATCGCTTGCGGCCTGTGCGAAGGCTTCGATGGCGTCGGGTACCAGCACCTGCGCCTGGTCGATCAGGTAGCGGTGCTTGCCGCCGGTCACGCGCCAGACCAGCGCACGGTCGCGCGAATCGAACTCTTCCACGCCGCGTACCGTCTCGATCACTTCCGGGCCGGACAGCGACAGCCGGCCTTCCTCGGACATGATGACCGTGCTGCAGCAGCGGGCGACGATGCCCATGCCGCCGAACGCACCATTGCCGCTGCCGATCAGGGCGATCACCGGCACGCCCGCTGCACGCGCGTCCAGAGTGGCGCGCATGATCTCGGAAATGGCGATGAGCCCTGCATTGGCTTCGTGCAGGCGCACGCCGCCGGTGTCGAGCAGGAGCAGCACCCCGTCAGGGCGGGTTGACGCCGCACGGCGCAGCAGCCCGGTCAGCTTGGCGCCGTGCACCTCGCCCACGCCGCCGCCGATGAATTCACCCTGTTGTGCGGCCAGCAGCACGCGCTTGCCCTGCAGCATGGCTTCGCCGACCACGATGCCATCGTCGAAGGCAGCCGGCTGGTCGAGCTGGGCCAGGTGCGGGCTCATCACGCGCCGTGCGGGGCCGAGGAATTCGCGGAACGAACCGGCATCGACCAGGCCGGCGATGCGTTCGCGTGCATCGGCTTCGTAATAGCTGTGGCGTTGCACGTGGCTCATGGCGTGCCTCCGGCCAGCAGGGTTTCCACGGCCTGGTCCAGTCGCAGGCTGACCACCGCCGGAGTTGCACCCGCATCGTTGATCGAGATGCGTACATCGCGCAGCGGATGACGCTCTGCGAAGTCGCTGATCACCGCTTGCCACACGTTGCCGAAGCCCTGTGCGGCGGTGATGATGCGCACCGTCATCGCGCCGTCCTGCGCCGCCGGCTCCAGCAGGATTTCCAGGTTGCCCGAGGCCAGTACGCCGACCAGCACCGCATCGCGCGGAAACTGCACCGCAGTGTGTCCTTCGAATCGATAGTCGAGGGTTTCCATGCTCAGCCCCTTACCAGTTGCGGAAGCGCTTGGGCGGGTCGTACAGTCCGCCGGACCAGCGCACCAGGTCCTTCACCGAACGCGCCGCCAGCAGGTCACGGCTGGCATCGCGCACGGAGATGCCCAGGTCATCGGGACGGCGGATCACGCCGCGGTCGCGCAGGTTCTCCACCATCGCGCGGTCGCGGCCCATGCCCACGGCGGTATAGCCGGCCACGCCACGGATCGCCTGTTCGCGCTCCTCCGGCGTGCGGCACAGCAGCAGGTTGGCGATGCCTTCCTCGGTCAGTACATGGCTGACATCGTCGCCGTAGATCATCACCGGCGGCAGTGGCATGTCCGCGTGTTCGGCCAGTTCCCACGCATCGAGGCGTTCGACGAAGGCCGGCGCCATGTGCTCGCGGAAGGTCTCCACCATCTGCACCACCAGCTTGCGCCCGCGCGGCATCTCGCCCGGGCGCGCGGCCTGCTGCCCGGCCTTGATCCAGGCATCGCTGGCGTGGCGACGACCGCGCGCATCCGAGCCCATGTTCGGTGCACCGCCAAACCCGGCGATGCGGTCGCGGGTGGCGGTGGAGCTGTTGCCCTGCAGGTCTATCTGCAGTGTGGAACCGATGAACATGTCGCAGGCATACAGGCCGGCGGTCTGCGAGAACGCGCGGTTGGAACGCATCGAGCCATCGGCGCCGGTGAAGAACACATCGCCTCGCGCCGCGATGTATTTCTCCATGCCCAGTTCCGAACCGAATGAGTGCACCGACTTCACGAAGCCCGATTCAATGGCCGGAATCAGCGCCGGATGCGGGTTCAGTGCCCAGTGCTGGCAGATCTTTTCCTTCAGGCCGAGCGATTCGGCGTAGGTGGGGAGCAGCAGTTCGATGGCCGCCGTATCGAAGCCGATGCCATGGTTGAGGCGGTTGACGCCGTACTCGGCGTAGATGCCCTTGATGGCCATCATCGCCATCAACACCTGGATCTCGGAGATCTGCGCCGGGTCGCGGGTGAACAGCGGTTCGATATGGTTCGGCTTCGGTGCCTGCACCACGAAGTTGACCCAGTCAGCGGGAATGTCGACGCGGGGGAGGGTGTCGACGATTTCGTTGACCTGGGCAATGACGATGCCGCCACCGAAGGCGGTGGCTTCGACGATCACCGGCGTGTCTTCGGTGTTCGGGCCGGTGTAGAGGTTGCCGTGGCGGTCTGCGGCCTGCGCGGCGACCAGGGCCACGCGCGGGGTCAGGTCGATGAAGTAGCGGCCGAACAGTTCCAGGTAGGTGTGGATGGCACCGATCTGGATGCGCCCTTCAGCCACCAGGTTGGCCAGCCGCACCGACTGCGGGCCGGAGAACGAGAAGTCCAGTTTCGAAGCGATACCACGCTCGAATACATCCAGGTGCGAGGGCAGGGACAACACCGACTGCACCATGTGCAGGTCATGCACCCGTGCCGGGTCGAGGTCGGCCAGGGCCTGGGCGAGGAAGTCGGCCTGCTTCTGGTTGTTGCCCTCCAGGCAGACCTTGTCGCCTGGCTCCAGCAGTGCGTGCAGCAGCTCGCCCACATCGGTGGCGGCGACCTCGCGTCCCCGGGCCCACGGCGCGGCACGTTCCAGGCGGGCCTGGCGGCTGCGTTCCAACGTATCCCAGCTCGGGTTCATCGACCGGCTTCCGATTGGTGTCGATGTAATTACGGCATAATTATGAAGAGGGGTGCAACCTGCAGTGCAGCAAAAAGAAGGGCCCGCACGAAGGCGGGCCCATTCAGGTAGGCCACGACGGTGGGTCGTGGCGGAGGGCGTGCCGACCAACGGTCGGCACCCACCAGGCACCCACCGGTTCGCGGGTGGCTCAGAACTTCCAGCGCAGGCTGGCCGACACGAAGCGCGGTTCGCCGTAGTTGTTGTAGTCCAGATTCGCCCAGTAGGTCTTGTCCAGTGCGTTGCGCACGCTCAGCGTTGCGGTCCAGCTGTCGCTGATGCGGTAGTTGGCATTGAACTGCACCAGCATGTAGGCCGGCTGGTTCACCGTGACCGTGCCGCCCAGCGGGTAGGCGATGTTGTAGCCCTGCACCTTGCTCTGCCACTGCAGGCCGCCGCCAACGCTCAGGCGTTCCAGCGCGCCGCGCAGCTGCAGCTGGGTGTTGAGCTGCAACAGATCCTTCGGCGGATTGGCGTACAGCAGGTCGGTAGCCGCTCGGGTGACCTTGACGTGGGTGTAGCCGGCATTGACCGTCCAGCCCGGCAGGATCTCGCCGTTGACGTCCATCTCCCAGCCGCGCGCCTTGGTGCCGTTGACGCCGACGTAGGCGGAGGTGCCATCGCTGAGCGAACCTTCCGGCACGCCCATGTCGCGCACCGCGTAGTTGTCCTGCTTGGCCTCGAACACGGCGGCATTGGCGGTCAGGCGGCCATCCAGCCACTGGGTCTTGATACCTGCTTCCAGGTTCGAACCCTGCACCGGTGCCAGCAGGTTCTCGTTGCGGTCCTTGAAGTTCTGCGGGTTGAAGATCTCGGTGTAGCTGGCATAGGCCGACACGTTCGGGGTGATGTCGTAGACCAGGCCCACGTAGGGAGTAACTTCATCGCTCACCTTGTAGGCGCCGCTGGTGCCGGTGTAGGCACCTGCGGCGTTGTACGAGCGGCTGAGGGTTTCCCAGCGGCTCAGGCGCGCGCCTGCAATCAGCGACAGCGGATCGGCCAGGCGCAGACGGGTGGCCAGATAGACGCCACTCTGCGTGGTCCTGGCCACGCGGCGCGCGCCGGTACGGCGGTAGGTCACCTCGGAGATGTCGCCGTTCCAGTTGTACACGTTGGGAATGTAGTAGCAGCGCTCGCCGCCGCAGCGTGCCCAGTCGTTCGGGAAGTTCAGTGCAAGCGTGTTAGTGGTGCCTTCCAGGTCCGACCACTGTGCGCCAACGGTGAGGTCGTGCTCGCGGCCGAACAGGTCGAAGCTGCCGGACAGGTAGGCATCGACATTGCGGCGGGTGTCCTTGGAATCACCGGCGGCGGCACGCAGGAAGATGCCCGAGCCGGTCACCGGGTCCGGGTTGCCGGTGCCGTACAGGCGCACGTTCTGCACGTTGCCACGGGTGTAGGCGGTGTTGATCTTCAGCAGCCAGTTGTCACCGAAGCGCTGTTCCAGGTTGGCGAACGCGGTGTTGCTCTCGCGCTTCCAGTAGCTCCACTTCGGCGACAGGTTGGTCGAACGCGGCAGGTGGGCGAAGTTGCCCTGGTTGTCGAAGAACGGCACGGTGCCCCAGGTTGAACCGGTGGGGTTGTTGTCCTGGCTCTGGTAACCGAGGGTGATCGTGGTGCTGTCGGTGACGTCGCCTTCCAGCACCGCCATGCCGGCCATCTTGTTCTCGTCGTAACGGTCGTAATACAGGCCACGATCGGTATAGGCGGCGACCACGCGGCTGCGGAAACGGCCGTCATCGGTCAGCGGCGCGGTCACGTCCGCCTCCATGCGCCGATAGTCCCAGCTGCCGGCACTGACCGAGAACGATGCGTCGAATTCCTTGCCCGGACGCTTGCGCAGCAGGTTGACCGTGGCCGACGGCACGCCGGCGCCGCTGAGCAGGCCGTTGGCGCCGCGGATCACTTCGATGCGGTCGTAGAAGGCGGTGTCGTATTCCTGGTTGGTGGAGCCGCTGTAGGTGGGAATGCCATCGACCTGGAAGTCAGTGATGGCAAAGCCACGCGCGTAGTACAGCGGGCGCTGGGTGTCATAGAAGGACACGCTGACGCCGGTGACGTTGCGCATCACGTCGTTGATGCTGAACAGCGATTCGTCCTGCAGGCGCTTGAGGCTGATCGCCGTGGCCGACTGCGGGGTTTCCTGCAGCGTGATCGGCAGGCGGGTGGTGCTGGATGGCGGAGCGGACTGCTCGGCACGGACGCTGACCCGGTCCAGGGTCTTGGCATCGGCGGCGCCATCGGCGGCGGCGAACGCGCTGGGCGCGGCCAGCAGGGACAGCGACGAAAGCAGGGCAGCCGGCAGCAGCGCGCGGCGGGGCAGGCGGTTACGCAGGGTCAGGGACATGGTGGGCTCGAGGCTTGGAAGCGGGGAAGGGCGGCAGCAGTCGTCCAGTACCCGGGGCGGCGGCTTCGGGCACATCAGGTCCATCTGGGAGGGAGCAGTCACTGCGTAGGACGCAAATGTAAATAATTCTTAACAACATTACAATTCGCGTCATCGTGCATCGGCTTTCCGGCACCAGGCATCGCCTTCTGTAGAGCCGAGCCCATGCTCGGCTGCTTTTTTGCTGGAGCCGAGCATGGGCTCGGCTCTACAGCAGGGAGCCGCCCCAAAAACGAACGGCCACCCAAAGGTGGCCGTCCGTGTGCGTCGAAAGGAAACGGCGGGCTTACAGCGCCTGCAGTTCCTCGTTGGCGTTGCGCTTTTCCTTGACCGGAGCCGGAGCCGGAATTGCGGCCGGTGCAGGTGCTGCCGCGTTGGCATCCACCGGCACTTCCAGGTAGGGAAGGTGCAGGGTCTGGCTGGTCAGCGTGCGGATCTCGTTGACCAGCGCGGCACTGTCGTTGAGCTTGCGCCCGTACGACGGCACGATTTCGCGCAGGCGGGTTTCCCAGCCGGCCTTCATCTGGTCCGGGAAGGCCTTGGCCATCAGGTCCAGCATGATCGGCGGCGAGGTCGACGCACCCGGCGAGGCGCCGAGCAGGGCCGCGATGGTGTGGTCCTTGTCGGTCACGATCTCGGTACCGAACTGCAGCACCGGGCCCTTCAGCGGATCACGCTTGATGATCTGCACGCGCTGGCCGGCGGTGACCAGCTTCCAGTCACCCGGCTTGGCGTTGGGGAAGTACTTGACCAGCTCGGCCTGGCGGTCGGCATCGTTCAGGCGTGCCTGGCCCATCAGGTACTGCACCAGGTCCAGGTTGTCCTTGCCCACTTCCAGCATCGGGCCGACGTTGTTGTGGGTGACCGAGGAATACAGGTCCCACCACGAGCCGTGCTTGAGGAACTTGGTGCTGTACAGCGCGAACGGCCCGAACAGCACCACCGGCTTGCCGTCCAGCTTGCGCGCATCCAGGTGCGGCACCGACATCGGCGGCGAACCGGTCTCGGCCATGCCGTAGGCCTTCACGCCATGGCGCGAGGTCACGTCCTGGCCCTGGAAGGCGAGGAACTGGCCACCGACCGGGAAGCCGGCGTAGTCCTTCGATTCCGGAATGCCGGACATCTGCAGCAGCTTGAGCGCGGCGCCACCGGCACCGATGAACACGAAGCGGGCGTGGGTGGTGGATTCGGTGCCGGCCTTGAGGTCCTTCACCGTCACGTTCCAGCTCTTGTCGGCGTTCTGCCGCAGCGCGCTCACTTCATGGTTGAGGTGCAGGTTGAAGTTCGGGCTGCGCTGCAGGCCGGTGGTCAGCTGGCGGGTGATCACGCCGAAGTTGACGTCGGTGCCGAGCGGCATCCAGGTCGCGGCAACCTTCTGCTTCGGGTCACGGCCTTCCATCAGCAGCGGGGCCCACTGCTTGATCTGCGCCGGATCTTCCGAGTACTGCATGCCGTAGAACAGCGGATTCTTCACCAGGGCCTGCTGGCGCTTGTGCAGGTAGGCGATGTTGTCATCGCCCCAGACGAAGCTCATGTGCGGGGTCGGGTTGATGAAGTCGCTGGGCTGGCTCAGCCGGCCTTGCTTGACCTGGTGCGACCAGAACTGGCGCGAGACCTCGAACGATTCGGCGATGCCGACCGCGCGCTTGGTCTCGATGCTGCCGTCGGGCAGTTCCGGGGTGTAGTTCAGTTCGGCGAACGCCGAGTGGCCGGTGCCGGCGTTGTTCCAGCCATCGGAGCTTTCACCGGCGACGCCGTCGAGGCGTTCGTAGACCTGGATGTTCCAGTCCGGCTGCAGTTCCTGCAGGTAGGTGGCCAGGGTGATGCTCATGATGCCGGCGCCGACCAGCACAACGTCGACGGGCTTGTCGTTGCTGGCGGCGGGCACCGAGCGCTGGGTCAGCGGCCAGTACAGGAACAGCGCGGCGGCCAGCAACAGCAGCACGAGCAGGGCGAGCAGGGCCTTGCCAAATTTCTTCATGGGGGCGGGATCGTTGGCGGAGGGGAGGAGGTCAGGATGCGCATGAAGCAGGGAAAGGGCGTGAAGAAACAACGCCTTGCAGCATCCAGGTGCGATTCTAACCGGATCGGGTCCTTTTTTGATGCAACGCAGCATCCGGCGCTTCGCACCATCCTCACCCGGTAGCGCCAGGCCTTGCCTGGCGACGCCTTCAATCAGACCAGCTCCAGAATCTCGTCTCCGGCGTCGTCGATCTCACCGGTCGGGCGCCACCCCAGGCGGCGGTAGAAGCCGTGCGAGCGCGATCGCGGGTCGGCCGAGCAGGCCAGGAACAGCCGCTGGTGACCGGCATCGCGGGTCAGGCTCACCACGTCCTGCAGCAGCTGGCGGCCGATGCCGCGGCCTTCGTAGTCCGGCAGCAGGGCCAGCACCAGCACCTCGCCGCTGTCGCGGTCGGCGAAGCAGTAACCGGCCATGCGCTCGCCCTCCCAGGCGATGCGGCCGATCGAATCGCCTTGGGCGATGCCGGCCGCCCAGCTGTCCTCGGTGATGCCCAGTTCCGCCAGCTGGGTGGCACTGAAGGCGTTCTCGCGGGTGCGCCCGCGCAGGTCGATGCAGGCGGCGGCATCTTCGGGGCGCGCATCGCGGACGAATACAGGCATGCAGGGCATCCTTGCAGTGATCGGCCGACCAGTATCCGCATCACGCATGGACCCGGTGTGGAGGTTTCGTGGAGGTTGGATGGAGCAAAAAGGGGACGGAGGGGATTAAGTCGCTTTCGACCCCACTTCTCCATGGCCCGGGCTCGACAACTCCCGACTATCAAGCGATGCATTCCCAACGCTTACCTGCCCTGGTGGTATTAGGGCGCAGTGAGGCCCTCCTGTCGCAGCAAGGCAAGGTACCTCCCACCTTCATCGTCGGCGTCGAATATGTCCTCGCCATCCAATGAATACGCCCTGAGCAGGTACTCAAGGGCCCGATCCCGCTGCCCCAGAAGTTCGTTGCATTGGCCAACGCGATACAGGATGAAGGGATTGGCATGCCCGTCCGGACCATTCAATGCATCCATGAAGTACTTCAGGGCGGTCACTACGTCACCGGAAAGAAAGCTCGCGTCTCCAAGTGAAGCACAGAGCCACGTGTAGGCCTCCCAATCCTTGGCAGGAGCTGGCAACGCTTCTAAAGCCTGCAGCCAACACCGAGTCGCGCCAGCATGGTCATCGGCATCCATGAGGACGTTTCCCTGCTCTGAGAGGTCAGTGACCCGCTCATAGATTTCGTCAGGAAGTTCCATTCGGTTTGACTCACAATTGGCAAGCTTTCCAGCCTACGTAAAACAAGTGCATCTGTCGGCTGGCAATTGCGCTATTCGGTGTCGCAATTGCCTCGAATTTTGGCCGCGTGAGCCGAAAGCAGGTGCCGACCAAGATCTACATCCCCTGGGAGGCCAGCTCAGCGCTTGCGCCGGACCAGCGCGGAGGAGGCATCCAGCACCGCGCGGGTCAGCAGGGCCATGGTCTGCACGTCGCCCTTCCAATGCTGCCAGTACAGCGGCACGTCTTCCCACGCGCGCTGGCGCACGTAGACCAGTCGCCCGGCGTCCAGATGCCGCTTGACCAAGGGCAGGGGGTTCATGGTCCAGCCCATGCCGCCCAGGTTGGCCTGCACGAAGGCGCGGGTGGACGGAATCCACCAGGTCGGCGCGGTGCTGGGCAGGTCGTCGCCCGCCATGCGCCGGGCGAAGCGCGACTGCATTTCGTCCTTGCGGTTGAATACCAGCACCGGGGCCTGCGCCAGCGCCTGCGCGGTTACGCCCTTGGCGAAATGGCGCTCGCGGAACTCGGGGGTACAGGTCGCCGCGTAGCGGATGCTGCCCAGCGCGTGGATCTGGCAGCCCTGCACCGGCTCATCCAGGGTGGTCACCGCGCCCAGCACCGTGCCCTGGCGCAGCAGTTCGACGGTGTGGTCCTGGTCTTCCACGCGCAGGTCCAGCGTGGTGCCGGTGCTCTGCGCGAACTGCGAGGCGGCCTGCGGGAACCAGGTCTCCAGGCTGTCGTGGTTCACCGCCACCGGGATGCTTGCCTGGGGCAGGTCCTCGTCGGCCAGGCCCATACGGTGCAGGGCATCGTGTTCGAGCAGGGCGGTCTGCTCGGCCAGCTGCACCAGCACCTGGCCCTCGGCGGTGGCGGTGGCCGGAGTGCCGCGCTTGACCAGCAGTCGGCCGACCCGGTCCTCCAGCGCCTTGACCCGCTGCGAGATGGCCGAGGGCGTGACATTCAACGACTGTGCGGCGCGGTCGAAGCTGCCTTCGCGGATCACCGCGGCCAGGGCGCGCAGCTGGGCATGGTCGATACGCATCGAATTAAGTTCCGCTAATGTTGGTTTAGGAAGTTTAGCTCGTCTTTTTCATGTTGCGGCGCGACAATGGCGCCCGTTCCGGTGCTGTCCGCCTTCGCGAGGCACCGTCCCCCAAGCAAGTAAAGGCAGTGAATCCCATGTTCTCGGTCATCTCCGCCAGCACCGGCCTCGGTGCCTGGTTCTCTGGTGCAGCTACCGGCATCGGCCTGTTCGCCGTGGTCGGGGCCCAGAGCGCTTTCATTCTGCGCCAGGGCATCCTGCGCAAGCACATCGTGCCGGTGGTTGCCACCTGTGCGGCCATCGATGCGATCTTCATCTTCGCCAGCGTGGCCGGCCTGCGCACGCTCACCTCGGCACTGCCGTGGCTGACCACCGCCGTGCTGTGGACGGGTGTCGCGTTCCTGGCCTGGTACGCAATGAAGTCGGCACGCCGTGCGATCGCCGGTGGCGGTGGCATGGGCGAGGCCGACAGTGACGACGGCAGCCGCCGCGCGGTGCTGATGGCTGCGGTCGGCTTCTCGCTGATCAACCCGCACTTCTGGCTGGACATGATGGTGATCGGTTCGATCGCCGAGAACTTCGGCAACGCCCGCATGGCCTTCGCCGCTGGCGTGGTCACCGCCAGCTGCCTGTGGTTGACCGCGCAGGGCCTGGGTGCACGCCTGCTGGCGCCACTGTTCACCAAGCCCAGTACCTGGCGCGTGCTTGACGGCACCATTGCCGTGATCCTCAGCATCCTGGCCCTCACGTTGGCGGTGCGCGGGGTCCACTGACCCGGCGCACGCCCCCCGAACCCACGTCCTGACTCTCTCTCCAAGGTAGTGGTAACGACGGCACCGGCAACGGTGCCGTCGTTTTTTCTGCCGATGTGGCGCGGCAATCGGTCACGTGCCTAGAATCGTGCATCCGGACAGGGTGTCCGGTTTTCCATGGGGGAAGGATGCGCAGGATTGTGCTGGCTGTACTGTTGGGAGCGGTTGTGGGTGGGGCATCGGCCGCAGCGCTGGACCTGGATCGCTATCTGCGGCAGGAGTCGTTTACCGACATCAAGATTTCGCCGGGGGGCGAGTACATCGCCGCGACGGTTCCGCTGGAGGCGGGAACCGCCTTGGCGATCTATCGCATTGCCGACATGAAGATGGTCGGCAGCTTCCGCCCGCCCCGCAACGATCACGCCCACACCTTCGACTGGGTCAGCAACGAGCGGCTGCTGGTGGGCATGGCACAGAAGTTCGGCGTGCTGGACCGGCCGACGCCGACCGGCGAACTGTTCGGTATCAATGCCAACGGCAAGGGCGGCGAGCTGCTGGTGGGTTACCGGGTTGCCGACCAGAGCCTGGGCACCAACATCAAGGTCAAACCGGCAGGCCTGGTGGCCGCGTACCTCAGCGACGAACTCAAGGATGACGATCGCAACGCACTGGTGACGGTGATCCCGCTGGTCGGCAGTTCGCATGCCCAGGTCGAGCGCATGGATGTGATCACCGGTCGCCGCAACGCGGTGGCACGGGCTCCCATCCCCGATGCGGACTTCACGATCGATGAGCAGGGTGAGGTGCGTTTCGCGCGCGCTGTCGTTACCGATGGCACGCAGAAGCTCTACTACCGCACAGGCAGCAACAGCGACTGGATCCTGCTCAACGATGAATCCCTGAGCAAGCGCATCGAGCTGCCCCTCGGCTTCTCGGCCGACGGTCGCCTGGCGTACCTGCAGGTCGAGCAGGCAGACGGACCCGATGCCATTGTCAGCTGGGACCCCCAGAGCAATGAACGACGCACCGTGCTGCGCGATGAGAGCGCCGACCCGGCGCGCATCATCCGGCGCCCCGGCAGCCGCGTGCCGGTCGGGGCACTGTTCCTTGGCAGTGCGCCGCGAACGGCATTCTTCGATGACGCCTCGAACGAAGCCCGCCTTTATCGCAGCCTCGAAGCGGGCCTGGGCGGAGCGGCCTACATCACCTCCAGCACGCGCGATGGCAGGACGGTGCTGGTGGAAACCTGGTCAGGCAGCAATCCGGGCGATTTCTATCTCTATGACACGGTTGGCAAGAGTGCACGGCACCTGATCAGCCGCAGCGACTGGATCGACCCCGCGCTGGCGGCGGAGGTGCGTCCGATCAGCCTGAAGGCGCGCGATGGGCGTCCGCTGCATGGCTTCCTTACCGTCCCGCACGGCCGCGAGGCCCGTGCGCTGCCGATGGTGGTGGTGCCGCACGGAGGTCCGATCGGTGTTGCCGACGACGGCGCCTATGACGCCGAGGCGCAGATGCTGGCGGCGGCAGGTTACGCGGTATTGCAGGTGAATTTCCGCGGCTCTTCCGGTTATGGCCGGGCCCACATGCAGGCCGCGCGCAAGCAATGGGGACTGTCGATGCAGGATGACGTCACCGATGCCACGCGCTGGGCGATCGAACAGGGCGTGGCCGACAAGAACCGCATCTGCATCTACGGGGCCAGTTACGGTGCCTATGCGGCAATGATGGGGGCGGTGCGCGAGCCGGGCCTCTACCAGTGCGCGGCAGGCTACGTCGGCATCTACGACCTGCCGTTGATGTACGCCCGTGGAGACATCCAGAGTGATGAGTCAGGCCTGGCCTATCTGCGCAACTGGCTGGGATCGCCCAAGGATCTGGCAGAGCGTTCCCCGGTGAATCTGGCCGCGCAGGTGCGGGTGCCGGTATTCCTGGCCGCGGGAGGGCAGGACCAGCGTGCGCCGATCGTGCACAGTGAACGCATGGAAGCTGCGTTGAAGAAGGCCGGCTCGCCGGTGGAAACCCTGTTCGTCAAGAACGAAGGGCATGGTTTCTATTCTCCTGCCAATCAACGCACGTACTACAGCAGGTTGCTGGCCTTCCTCTCGCGCAGCCTGGGGGGACAGGTGGCCGCGCAGGCCACGCCTGCGGAAAAGAGCAGCGCGCCCTGAACAAGCCGGGGGCGGCGGATGATCGATCCGCCGCCCCGGATTTCGCCTGCAGCGGGCTTACTTGACCCCGTGCATCATCTTCTTCAGCAGCGGCGCGGCAATGAAGGCGGCCAGCGCACAGCCCAAGCCGATCCACATCAGCAGCCAGAACAGGTGCGCATAGGCGCCGGCGGCGGCCACCATGTCCAGCGATTCGCCTTCTGGCACCTCGATCGCGGCCAGCTTGCCGAACAGCGCGGCCAGCGTCTCCGAGAATGCGGTGGCCAGGAACCAGGTGCCCATCATCAGGCTCATCACCCGCGGCACGGCCAACTGGGTGACCGCCGACAGGCCGACCGGCGACAGGCACATCTCGCCACTGGCCAGCAGGAAGTAGGCCAGCACCAGCCACCACACACTGGCCATCTCGCCGGTAGCGCCGACCTGCTGTGCGGCCAGTGCCAGCGGCACGAACGACAGCGCGCCGATCACCAGACCCCAGGCCGATTTGACCGGCTTGCCCGGTTCCCAGCCGCGGCGGTCCATCCACGTCCACAGTGCGGCGAAGGCCGGTGCCAGCAGCACCAGGAACAGGCCACCCAGGTAGGTCAGCGAGCCTGCGGTCTGCGGGATCACCAGGCAGTCGCGCACCAGCAGCACCAGCATCAGCACGACGATGGCGGCGAAGAACGTGCGCGGCGCAGCCGAACCCGGGCGCCGTTCGGACAGGCGCGCGCTGACCACGAAGCCCAGCGGTGCCAGCAGCAGCGAGATGATCGACCACGGCAGCGGCGTACCGCCGGTGATCACCAGCGAGGGCACGATGTCCTTGGTCAGCAGGCGGTCGGTGAAGGTCACCCACGAGCCGTAGGACTGCTCGTACATCGTGAAGAACACCAGCGCCATGAAGATCAGCACCATCAGCGCGATCATCTGCTGGCGCTGCACCGGCGTGCACTTGCTGCCGGTGAACCAGGCGAACCAGACCAGCACGCCGCCCAGCACCACCAGCATCAGCATCAGCGCCAGGCTGATTTCACCGCCCAGCGCGAATGCGCCATTGCCGGCGGCCCACATCAGCCACGCCACCGGCAGCACACCGAGCACCGCGCACAGATAGATGAGCCATTCGCGCGGCAGGCCCAGCACCTTCTGCTTCAGTGCCGCCGGTTGCGGCGGTTCGGCATGGCCCTGCAGGTACTTCTGGCCCCACAGGAACATCGCCAGGCCGGCCAGCATGCCGATACCGGCTGCTCCGAAACCGTACTTCCAGCCATAGGCCTCGCCGAGGAAGCCGCACACCAGCGAGGAGAACAGCGCGCCGAGGTTGATGCCGGCGTAGAACAGCGAGAAGCCCGAATCGCGGCGCGGATCGTCCTTGGCGTACAGCTTGCCGACGATGGTGGAGATGTTCGGCTTGAGGAAGCCGACGCCCATGATGATCAGTGCCAGCGACAGGTAGGTCACCGCCAGTGCCGAGGTGTCGCGCACCACTTCGCCGTTCACCCGGTACGCGGCGTGGCCTTCGAAGGCCATGCCAAGGTGGCCGAGCACCAGCAGGATACCGCCGAACAGCACCGCCCGGCGCATGCCCAGCCAGCGGTCGGCCAGCATGCCGCCGAATACCGGGATGCAGTACACCAGGCCGCCGTAGGCACCGAGCAGGTCCAGGCCGGCCTTGTCGCCGAACAGGTGGTATTTGGTCAGGTACAGCAGCAGCAGCGCCTTCATGCCGTAGAAGGAGAAGCGCTCCCACATTTCAGTGAAGAAGCAGACGTAGACGCCCTTGGGATGGCCCAGGAAGTCGTCGGAAGCGATAGCAGTGGAATTCATCGCGGAATTATAGGCGCGTGCCGCAGGCACGCACCGGGTAGCGCAGCCAAGCCAGGTCACGCCTTCGCGCCTTGAACCGCGCGAAGGCCCGCGTCGGCGGGTACAGCACCACCGCCAGCGCACAGGCCACCAGCAGCAGGCCGGCCACCGAATCCAGCGCGTACAGGTCACCGTGCGTCGGTCCCCAGATTGCCAGCGCGGCCAGGTACAGCCCCTTCAGCACATACAGGTGCAGCAGGTAGAAGAACATCGGCGCGGCGCCGATATCGGCCAGCGGGCGCAGCGCACGCGCCAGGGGTGGCCATTCGTACAGGCGCAGCAGCAACAGCCCCACGCCCAGGGTCAACAGCAGGAACTGCAGCGACGGCGGGTACTTGGTGATGTTGAACACGCTCATCCATGTGCGCAGCGTGCTGCTTTGGTACTGCCACGGTGCATCCCCGTACTGGTTGGCGAATCGCAGCAGTGCGAACAGGGCCAGTGCGCCGATGCCTGCCCACAGCAGCCATCGCTGGCGCTGCTCTGGCGCGCGCTCGCGACCGAACCACGGCCCCATCAGGTAGCCCAGCGCAATCACCCCGATCCAGGGCAGCAGCGGATAGGACGTGCGCAGGCGCAGCGCACCGGCCTCGATCCAGTCGCGCTGATGCAGCACTTTCCACAGCACCGGCAGCGGCCCGTTGCCTTCCGTCCGCACACCATCCAACACGTTGTGCCCGGCCACCACCGCGACCGCGGCCACCAGCAGGACGGGACGGGGCAGCCACAACAGGCCGCCCAGCGCGATCATGCTCAGGCCGATGGCCCAGATCACCTGCAGGTACAGCGTGTCCGGCGGCAGCTGGAAGGTCCAGGCGAAGTTCACCAGGGTCAGTTCCAGCACGACCAGGAACAGGCCGCGCTTGAGCAGGAAGGCGGACGTGGCCCGGCGCGGATCCGCCTGGCGCTGGCCGTACAGCCAGGCCGAAAGACCGGTCAACAGGACGAACACGGGCGCGCACAGGTGGGCCAGCAGACGGCAGGCGAACAGCGCAGGGGAGACCGTCGCCGCGTCCATCGGGTCGCTCACCTGGTGCTGCAGGAAGAAGGTCTCGCGCACGTGGTCCAGCAACATCAACAGCATCACGGTGCCGCGCAGCTGGTCGATGGAGGCCAGGCGAGGGGAGGGGGAAGGGGGCATGCGATGCAGTAATAACAAGGTAGCATTAAGATATAACATATCATTTGCTGTGTGCCCAACCGGACTTTGCCGGGTCGGTCGATTGCCGGTCCACGTACTGGCCCATTGCGCTGCAGCACACGCCCCCATCCTTTGGCACGCTGGACTTGATCTGTCCTGAACGCTAGCGTGGCAGGGATTTTTTGCCAGCAGGGGCTTCCATGAACCACGACGCTGCGCCCAAGCAGCTCACCTTCCGCGCAGTGGCCCTGGCCATCGTGCTGGCGGTGGTGCTGTCGGCCGCAAACGCCTACCTCGGTCTGTTCGCAGGCCTGACCATCGCCACCGCCATTCCCGCCGCGGTGATATCCATGGGCGTGCTGCGCCTGCTGGGCGGTGGCTCCATCCTTGAAAACAACATCGTGCAGACCGGCGCTTCGGCCGGCTCGTCGATCGCCGCCGGTGTGATCTTCACCATTCCGGCGCTGGTGATCATGGGCTACTGGCCGGACTTCAAGTACTGGTGGGTGCTGGGCATCGCCGGCCTTGGCGGCCTGCTGGGTGTGCTGTTCTCGGTGCCGCTGCGCCGTTCGATGATCGTCGAAGACCCGCTTCCGTTCCCGGAAGGCAAGGCCGCGGCCGAAGTGCTCAAGGCTGGTGAGAATCCGGGCCCGGGCCTGAAGATCCTCGGCCTGTCGGCGGTGATCGGTGCCTTCGTCAAGCTGGCCGCGGAAAGCGGCATGCGCCTGATTCCCGATGCCTGGGCCACTTCGGCCTACGTCGGCAGCTCCAAGGTCACCGCCTTCATCGGCACCAACCTGTCGCCGGCACTGCTGGGCGTGGGCTACATCGTCGGCCTCAACGTCGGCATCGTGGTGGTGTCCGGCTCGATCCTGACCTGGCACATCGCCATTCCGATCTACCAGGCGTTCTTCATGAACACCGATCCGGCACTGGCCGCGTCGGTCGCCACCGCTTCGTCCACCGAAGCCGCGTTTGCCATCTGGGGTGCGAAGATGCGCTACCTGGGTGTCGGCGCGATGCTGATCGGTGGTATCTGGACCCTGATCTCGCTGCGCAAGTCGCTGCTCAACGGCGTCAAGAGCGGCTTTGCCGCCGCCCGCAAGAGCGGCGGCCCGGTGCTGGCGCACACCGAGCGCGACCTGCCGATGAAGTGGATGCTGGTGGCCCTGGTGGTCTTCGTGCTGCCGCTGCTGGCCCTGTACCAGGCCATCGTCGGCCAGTGGCACGTGTCGATCCCGATGACCCTCATCATGATCGTCGCCGGCTTCCTGTTCGTGTCGGTCTCGGCCTACCTGGCCGGCCTGATCGGTTCGTCCAACAACCCGGTCTCGGGCATCACCATCTCCACCATCCTGTTCGCCTCGGCCGTGCTGGTGGTGCTGCTGGGCGCCGATGGCCTCAAGCCGGTCGGTGCCGGCGGTGCGCCGCTGGGTGCGGTGGCTGCGATCATGATCGGCGCGGTGGTGTGCTGCGCTGCGGCGGTCGGCGGTGACAACCTGCAGGACCTCAAGGCCGGCTACATCGTCGGCGCCACCCCGTGGAAGCAGCAGTTGATGCTGGGCATCGGTGCGTTCTCGTGCGCGCTGATCATGGCCCCGGTGCTGAACCTGCTGGCAACCGCCTACGGCATCGGCGTGAAGTCCGAGCTGCACCCGAACGCGCTGGCTGCACCGCAGGCCAACCTGATGGCCTCGGTGGCCAAGGGCCTGTTCGGTGGCGAACTGCCGTGGACCTTCATCGGCATCGGTGCCGTGGTCGGCGCCGCCATCATCGCCTTCGACAGCTGGTTGAAGTCGCGCAACGCACGCTTCCGCGTGCCGGTGCTGGCCGCCGCCATCGGTATCTACCTGCCGCTGGAACTGATGGTGCCGATCTTCCTCGGTGGCCTGATTGCCCACCTGGTGGAGCGCTTCCACAAGGTGCGCGCCGATGACGAAGAAGGCCGCGACCGCGTGCACAAGCCGGGCGTGCTGTTCGCTGCCGGCCTGATCACCGGCGAGGCGCTGATGGGCATCGCCATCGCGATTCCGATCGTGGTCAGCAGCCGCGCAGACGTGCTGGCCGTGCCGTTCCACCTGCCGGGCGCACAGTGGATCGGCCTGGCCGTGCTGTTCCTGGTCGGCTGGCTGATCTACCGCACTGGCAAGTACGCCAAGGCGTAATGCAGGGGGTCGGATCCCTTCCCGGAGGGAAGGGCTCTGACCCCACGCTGACAGCGTCTGGGGTCAGAGCCGATTCCGCCGGAATCGGATCCGCCCCCCGTGTCCCCACAAACCGCGCTACGGCGCGGTTTGCTGTTTCTGGCGATTGCCCGCCCGCAGGCATGACCGATGGCCTTGGCAGCCCCGGCCGCACGGGCCTAACATCGGTTTTTTGCCGTCCTGCGGAGACCCCGATGAAACTGCGTCATGCCCTGCTGCCACTGAGCCTGCTGGCCGCCCTGCCCAGCGTTGCCGCTGCCCGTGGCCTGGAAGTCCGCGACATGGTGGCCATGGACCGCGTCTCCGCGCCGGTACTGACCGCTGACGGCGGCACCGTGGTGTTCGCCAAGCGCAGCGTCGACGCCAACCTGAAGGCCTCCACCGCGCTGTTCGCACGCAACCTGCGCACCCGCGATGCGGCGCCGCCGAAGCAGATCACCCCGGCTGGCTGGAGTGTCAATTCCGCTTCACTGTCGGCCGATGGCCAGACCGTGTACTTCCTCAGCGCCAAGAACGGCAGCCAGCAGCTGTACGCGCAGCCGATCAGCGGCGGTGCTCCGCGCCAGCTGACCGACTTCCCGGTGGACGTGGACAGCTACCACGTGTCGCCGCAGGACGACCGCGTGTTGTTCAGCGCCGGCGTGTTCCAGGCCTGCGCCTCGGACCTGACCTGCACCGAGAAGAAGCTGAAGGACGTGGCCGGCGCCAAGGCCAGCGGCAAGGTCTTCGATTCGCTGTTCGTGCGCCACTGGGATACCTGGAACGACGGCCGCCGCAATACCCTGTTCGTGGCGCCGCTGCCGTCGGCCAAGGCCGGCGCGGTCAAGGGCGCTTCTGCACTGAGCGCGACCATCGATGGCGACGCGCCGTCCAAGCCGTTCGGTGGCAACGATGATTTCGCGTGGTCGCCGGATGGTGCCAGCGTGGTGGCCAGCATCCGTGTGGCCGGCAAGCAGGAGCCATGGTCGACCAACTTCGACCTGTACCGCTTCGACGCCGCAGGCAAGCAGGCACCGGTCAACCTGACCGCGTCCAACCCGGCCTGGGATGCCGGCCCGGTGTTCAGCGCCGACGGCAAAACCCTGTTCTACCGTGCGATGAAGCGCCCGGGCTTCGAAGCCGATCGCTTTGGCCTGATGGCAATGGACGTTGCCAGCGGCAAGACGCGCGAGATCGCCCCGCAGTGGGATCGTTCGGCTGGCGGCATCGCCCTGTCCGCCGACGGTGCCAGCATCTACACCACTGCCGATGACCTCGGCGAACACCCGCTGTTCCAGATCGACGTGGCCAGCGGCAAGGCCACCAAGCTGATTGGCGATGGCAGCGTTACTGCTGTCGACGTGGCCGGCAACAGCGTGGCCATCACCCGCAACAGCCTGAAGAGCAACGACCAGGTACTGGTCGGCCTGCTGCCGGCCGCGGGCGAGGCCATCGGCGAACTGCGCGCGCTGACCCCGGCTGCTGGCGACGTACTGAAGGACGTGACCTTCGGTGACTACGAACAGTTCGAGTTCAAGGGCTGGAACAACGACACCGTGCACGGCTACGTGGTCAAGCCGCACAACTACCAGGAAGGCAAGTCGTACCCGGTCGCGTTCCTGATCCACGGCGGTCCGCAGGGCAGCTTCGGCAACGGCTGGAGCTACCGCTGGAACCCGCAGACCTACGCGGGCCAGGGCTACGCGGTGGTGATGATCGATTTCCACGGTTCCACCGGCTATGGCCAGGCCTTCACCGATGCGATCAGCCAGCACTGGGGCGACCGCCCGCTGGAAGACCTGCAGAAGGGCTGGGACGCGGCGCTGAAGAAGTATTCCTTCCTCAACGGTGACAAGGCCTGTGCGCTGGGCGCGAGCTACGGTGGCTTCATGGTCAACTGGATCGCCGGCAACTGGAACAGCCCGTTCAAGTGCCTGGTCAACCATGACGGCGTGTTCGACCAGCGCATGATGGGCTACGCCACCGAAGAGCTGTGGTTCACCGAGTGGGAGCAGGGCGGTACCCCGTACCAGAAGGCCGCGAACTACGAGAAGTTCAACCCGGTCAACCACGTGGCGGACTGGAAGAAGCCGATCCTGGTCATCCACGGCCAGCAGGACTTCCGCATTCCGGTCGAGCAGGGCCTGGCTGCGTTCACCGCTGCACAGCGCCAGGGCATCGAATCGAAGTTCCTGTACTTCCCGGACGAGAACCACTGGGTGTTGAAGCCGAACAACAGCATCCTGTGGCATGACACCGTCAATGCCTGGCTGAAGCAGCACATCGGCAACTGATGACTGCAGCGCCGCCCTTCGGGGCGGCGCTTTTGTTTTCGACGGTGGGTGCCGATGTTCCCGCCGGTGGGTGCCGACCGTTGGTCGGCACACCTTCGCCAACAGCAGCCGAGCATGGCTCGGCTCTACAAGAGCCCCTGCATGATCCAGAACGACATCGTCGTCTTCGGCTTGATCGCCGCCACCCTCGGCGCCGTGTTCTGGACCGCCTCGCGCGAGCAGGGCCTGTGGAAGCGCTTCTACACGTTCGTGCCAGCGCTGCTGCTGTGCTATCTGATTCCCGGCATCTACAACACCGTCGGCCTCATCGATGGCCAGAACACCAAGCTCTACAACCCGATCGCACGCGACATCCTGCTGCCGGCGGCGCTGATCCTGCTGACGCTGGCGGTGGACATCAAGGGCATCCTGCGGCTGGGCCCGAAGCTGGTGCTGATGTACCTGGGCGCGTCGGCCAGCATCATGCTCGGCGCGGTGGTGGCGTTCCTGCTGATGCGCGCGGTGCATCCGGAAACCGTGGCCGGCGACACCTGGGCCGGCATGGCCGCGTTGGCGGGCAGCTGGATCGGCGGCGGTGCCAACATGCTGGCGATGCGCGAAGTATTCGACGTCAATGCAACCACCTTCGGCCAGTTCGCGGTGGTCGATGTCGGCGTGGGCTATGTATGGATGGCGGCACTGATCTTCCTGGCCGGGCGCGCCGCGAAGATTGATGCACGCAGCGGCGCCGATACTTCGGCCATCGATGAACTGAAGGAGCGCATCGCGCGCTTCCAGGCCGAGCACGAGCGCATTCCCAGCCTTACCGACCTGATGCTGATCGTGGCGGTGGCCTTCGGTGGCGTGGGCCTGTCGCACGCCATCGGCGCGCCGCTGGCGGCGTGGTTCAAGGCCAACGTCAGCTGGGCTTCGCAGTTCAGCCTGGATGCGCCGTTCGTGTGGGTGGTGGTGCTGTCGACCTCGCTGGGCCTGAGCCTGAGCTTCACCCGTGCACGTACCCTGGAAGGGGCGGGCGCCTCGCGGCTGGGCTCGCTGCTGCTGTATTTCCTGATCGCCTGCATCGGCATGCAGATGGATCTGCTGGCGCTGCTGGATCGCCCGTGGCTGTTCCTGCTCGGCCTGATCTGGATTGCCGTGCACATCGTGCTGCTGTGGTGCCTGGGCAAGCTGCTGAAGGTGCCGTTCTTCTATTTCGCGATCGGTTCGCAATCGAACATCGGTGGCCCGGCCTCGGCGCCGGTAGTGGCGGCCGCGTTCCATCCGGCGCTGGCGCCGGTGGGCGTGCTGCTGGGCACGATGGGCTATGCGACCGGCACGTACCTGGCCTACATCGTCGGTATTACCCTGCGCGCGCTGGCCGGGCAGGGGTGATCCTGTAGAGCCGAGCCCATGCTCGGCTGCTTCTGGCTTTGCATTCGCGCTCGTGACAGCGAAGAGCAGCCGAGCATGGGCTCGGCTCTACAGTAGATCCACGCCATGCGTGGATGGCGGTTACGCCGCCTGCAGCAACCCGCGTTCGATCAACCACGCCCGCGCATCCTCGGCGTCCTGTTCAAACCACGCCTTGGTGGATCCCAGCCGATACGTATACCCCCAGGCATCCATGTCGGCCATCAGCCGCGCAGTGCCAACCCCCGGCAGCTGCCCGGCCAGCACGATCTGCAGGTAGCAGGTGGCATCTTCCTCGGCCACCGAGTCGGTGGCGTCGGTATGCACCTGCGCACGCCGCTCCGGTGGCAGCACGATCAGGTGGCAGGCTTCGTGCAGCATCGAATGTACGGGAGTGTCGTCGCGCACATACACGTTGCTGGCGATGATGCCGGCCTCGGGCTCGCCCCAGTAGCTGCCGGGAATCGGTTCACCGGCCGCGACGTGGTGCAGCCGCAGGCCATGCGCGGCGAGCAGGCGCTGCGCATCGGCGAAGGCGATGTCGCCCACGCAGGTGATGTCCACGGCGGTTGTCGTATCGGTCATGCGGTTGGGCAGCCCCGCCCATGCAGGCACGGGCGGGGCAGGAGATCAGGGTTTGTCCGGGCCTTCAGGCAGCGCCACGGAGATGTCCAGCACGTCGTGCTGGCCATCCTTCACCAGGTCGACCTTCACCGCATCGACGTCGATGTTCACGTACTTCTTGATCACTTCCAGCAGCTCACGCTGCAGCAGCGGCAGGTAATCGGGGCCGCCACGGTTGCTGCGTTCCTGCGCGATGATGATCTGCAGGCGGTTCTTGGCGGTTTCGGCGGTGGTCTTCTTCGCTTTGAGGAAATCAAACAGGCCCATGCTTACCCTCCGAACAGCTTGCTGAAGAAGCCCTTCTTCTCGACGTTGGTGAAGCGCATCGGGCGTTCTTCGCCGAGGATGCGCGCGACTGCGTCGTCGTAGGCCTGGCCGGCAGCGGACTCGACATCCAGGATGACCGGCTCGCCCTTGTTGGAGGCGTTGAGCACGTCACCCGACTCGGGGATCACGCCAATCGCCTTCAGGCCGAGCACTTCCTCGACGTCGGCGATGCTGAGCATCTCGCCACTTTCCACGCGCAGCGGGGTGTAGCGGGTCAGCAGCAGGAAGGCCGGCACGTCCTGGCCGGACTCGGCCTTGTGGGTCTTCGAATCGAGCAGGCCGATGATGCGGTCCGAGTCGCGCACCGACGACACTTCCGGGTTTACCACCACCACGGCGCGGTCGGCGAAGTACATCGCCAGGAAGGCGCCCTTCTCGATGCCGGCCGGGGAATCGCAGATGATGTAATCGAAACCGTCGGCGGCCAGGTCCTTCAGGACCTTGCCCACGCCTTCCTGGGTCAGTGCGTCCTTGTCGCGGGTCTGCGAGGCGGCCAGCACGTACAGGTTCTCGAAGCGCTTGTCCTTGATCAGGGCCTGCTTGAGGGTCGCTTCGCCGTGCACGACGTTGACGAAGTCGTACACCACGCGGCGTTCGCAGCCCATGATCAGGTCGAGGTTGCGCAGGCCGACGTCGAAGTCGATCACCGCCACCTTCTTGCCGCGCCGTGCCAGGCCGCAGGCCAGGCTCGCGCTGGAAGTGGTCTTGCCGACGCCGCCCTTGCCGGAGGTGACTACGATGATTTCAGCCAAAGGACTTCTCCTGGTTCTGCATGAGTTTGGAGCTGCGTCAGTCCAGCGCAGCGATCTTGATCTGGTCCTGTTCCAGCCACACCTGCACGGCTTTGCCGCGCAGGTTGTCCGGGACATCGTCCAGTACCTTGTAGTGGCCTGCAATGGCCACCAGTTCCGCATGGAAATCACGGCAGAAAATGCGTGCCGCGGTGTTGCCCTGGGCCCCTGCCAGCGCGCGGCCGCGCAGGGTGCCGTAGATATGGATGCTGCCGTCGGCGATGACTTCGGCGCCGGCACCGACGGTGGCCATCACGGTCAGGTCGCAGTTCTCAGCGTACAGCTGCTGGCCCGAACGCACGTTGCCCAGCTGCATGCGGCCGGGTTGCGGTGCGGCGGCGTCGGCGACCTTGGCCACCGGCGTGGCCGGCGCCGGCTTCGGTTCGGCACGGGCCGCGCGACGCGGTTCAGGCGCGGACGGCGGCGGAGCCAGCTCGGCCTCGGCACGCTCGTACTGGGCGCGGAATTTGGCCAGCAGGGGCAGCCCGAGCTGCTGCGAGAGCAGGTCGACCGCGCTGGTGCCATAGGCCAACGCCACCGGCAGCACGCCGGCACTGCGCAGGCCATCGACCAGCGCCTGCGCGGTAGCCACGTCCGGCACCTGGCTCAGGCCGCCGAAGTCGAGGATCACCGCCGCGCGGCCGAACAGTTTCGGCGCACGGGTGACGCGTTCACGCATTTCCTGCACAAGGCGCTCGACATCAAGGGTGCGGATGCGCAGGTTGGCGACGCCCACCTGGCCGATCTTCAGTTCACCGGCCTGTTCGTAATCGAAATTCACCGCCACGCTCAGGTCCCCGTCGGCCGCTGTGCCTGTGCCGGCAGCTGCCGGGCACGTGTCCATGCCACATCCGGCAGCTTGCCGCCGTAGGTCTCCTGGACCCACGGGTAGCTGCACAGTTCCTTGGCCAGCATGCTGGCGCGCACATCGACCTGCGGCATGGTGTTCTGGCCCAGCTCGCGGAAGCCGAAGCTGCCGTGGAAGAGCAGGGCGGCATCGGCGCCATGGTCGAGGAAGACTTCGCAGGTCATCTGCGGGTAGCGCAGCTCGGCGAAGCTCTGCGCGTCGGCATAGAACGCACGGCCGACGCCACCGCCACGACGGCGGCTGGCGACCACGATGCGGTCGATATAGAAGAACGGGGTGTCCAGCTGCTGCTTGAACCAGGCGAAGTTGCTGCTGTCGTGCTGGCTGTCGCTGCCGAAGCCGATCAGGAAACCGGCCAGGTTGCCGTCGCGCTCGGCGACGCGGAAATACTCAGCGGTTTCGTAGAACAGGCGCAGGCGGGCCGCATCCAGGGGAAGGATGGCCAGGCCAGCGTTGTTGTTCAAAGCCAGGACGGAATCGAGCTCGTGCTCGCGCACGTCGCGGATGACAATCGACATTGTGACTCCGTGGGGTAACGCGGTTGGTCCGTCAAATTGGACCCTGCGCACGATTATTGCATGCCCGGGGTGGGCTGCGGCATGAACAGGGGGCCGCAGATGCATGACTTCCGTGGGAGTGCGCGACGCAGGCCGGGCCCGTAGAGTGCTGGCATGTTGGGAGTCCTCAGCCATACCCGCGTCCTCCGTCTGGCCGGCCTGTTTACCTGGGTCATGGTCGGCCTGCCACTGGCGTACTCGCAGTTCGAGAACCTGCACAGCCGCAGCGATATGGGCAGCTGGGCGATCCTGCTGTTCGTCGCCTACCTGTCCTTCGGCGCCGCGTACTACTGGCTGACCCGCCTCCTGCGCAGCGACAGCGACAGTCACACCACCTGGCTGGACCGCGGCCTGCTGCTGCTGCTGACGGTTTCGGCGCTGGGCGTCAGCTACCTCAGTGGTTCCGGCCTTGGCAGCATCCTGATGATGGTGGCTGCCGGCGTCATTCCGTGGATGCTGTCGGCGCGCCTGTGCGTGCTGTGGCTGCTGGTCAGCCAGCTGGCGGTGGCCCCGGTCTATTACATGCTGCTGCACTTCCCTCTGTTCGAAGCCGTGATGCAATCGCTGCTGTATGGCGGCTTTTCCATGTTCATCTTCGTGACCAGCCTTGTCGCGCGACAGCAGACCCAGGCCCGCGACGAGCAGCGAAGGCTCAATTCGGAGCTGCGCGCCACCCGCGCCCTGCTGGCCGAAAGCGCCCGGGTCAATGAGCGAACCCGCATTTCGCGTGAGCTGCACGATCTTCTGGGGCATCAGCTGACTGCGCTGACCCTGAACCTGGAAGTGGCCGGCCACCTGGCCGAGGGCCAGGCGCTGGACCATGTGAAGCGCTCGCACGCCCTGGCCAAGCTGTTGCTGGGCAACGTGCGCGAGGTGGTCAGCCAGCTGCGTGAGACCGGCGCCATCGATCTGGCCGCGGCACTGCGCCCGCTGACCGAGAATGTGCCTTCGCTGGACATCCAGCTGGACATCGAGGATCCGCTGAACGTGGAGGACCCGCAGAGGGCCCACGTGCTGCTGCGCTGCACCCAGGAGATCATCACCAACGCGGTGCGCCACGCCGGCGCCCGCCACCTGTGGATCAAGGTGTACCGTGAAGCCCCCGACCGGGTGGTGGTGGAGGCCCGCGACGACGGTGTCGGCGCGGATATGGTCAATGTGGGCAATGGCTTGCGCGGCATGCGCGAGCGCCTGCAACAATGTGGTGGCCAGCTGCAGGTCGAAACCCGCCCCGGTGAAGGCTTCCGGTTGCGGGCGACGGTGCCGGCAACGGTGCTGGTGGCCACCCTTACCAAGGTTCCTGAAGGAGTGCGTTGATGATTCGCGTCTGCCTGGTCGACGACCAAACCCTGGTGCGGCAGGGAATCCGCTCCCTGCTGGCGCTCGACGACGGTATCGAGGTGGTGGCCGAGGCCGGCGATGGCCGGCAGGCGGTCGAGCTGATACCGCAGGTGCGTCCCGACGTGGTGCTGATGGACATGCGCATGCCGGTGATGTCCGGGCTGGAGGCGCTGCAGGTGCTGTCGCGCCAGGAGCAGCTGCCGCCGACCATCATCCTCACCACCTTCGACGACGACCAGCTGGTGCTGGCCGGGCTCAAGGCCGGTGCCAAGGGCTACCTGCTCAAGGACGTGACCCTGGCGCAGCTGGTCGGTGCCATCCGCACCGTGGCCGAAGGCGGTTCGCTGGTGCAGCCGGCCGTGACCCAGCGCCTGCTGTCCGGCCTGGAGCACATGCGCAACGAGTTCGTCAGCCTGGACCGGCCGGACCCGTTGACCGACCGCGAGACCGAGATCCTGCGCCTGATGGCCAGTGGCTTCTCCAACAAGGAGATCGCCAATTCGCTGGGTGTGGCCGAAGGCACCATCAAGAACCACGTGTCCAACATCCTGTCCAAGCTGGGCGTGCGCGACCGTACGCGTGCCGTACTGAAGGCGTTCGAGCTTCAGCTGGTCTGAGGAAAACCTTTTCAGGACAATGACTTGAGGCCCAGGCATGGCCCTCGGGTGGGGTTGCCCCCTACTTCACGGGTATCGGTATGCGGTACGCTTCGAATTCTTTGTCCATACAAATACGCAGCCGGCAGGGAAACCGGTGCGCCAATCCCGATAAACAATGCCCGCGAAGCCTGCTAGGATTGGCGCTTCGCTTCAATCAACCCGGCCGTGGGATCGGCCCCGGAGACTCTCTGAATGACCCGTATTATCGAGTTCCTGATCGCCTTGGGGATCGTGGCTGGCCTGTTCGTCATCATTGGCGTATGTCTGCCGGGCGAGCGTCACATCACCGAAAGCATCGAGACCAACCGCAAGATGACGATCGTGTACGACACGGTCAGCAGCCTGCGCCGCTTCAAGGACTGGAACCCGCTGGTACTGCGCGATCCCGCCGTTGAACTGAAGCTGTCCGGCCCGGCCTCCGGCGTCGGTGCCACTCTCGACTTCACCTCCAAGGACCTGGGCACCGGTTCCTGGAAGATCACCGAAGCCGAAGAGAACAAGCGTGTTGCGATCGCCATCGATGACGCCACCAAGGGTCACGACAAGATCACCACCTTCACGCTGGAGCCGACCGGCAAGGGTGGCCGCAACGTCAAGATCACCCAGGACTACTCGGTGAAGTACGGCTTTGACCTGTTCGGCCGTTATGCAGGCCTGTATGTCAGCCGCCAGATCGGCGACGACATCAAGATGGGTCTGTCGCGCATGGCCAACATGCTGGCCACCGTCCCGAACGTGGACTACCGCACCCCGGAAGCCCCGCTGACCGATCTGGGCATCGTCGACGTGCCGGCTGAAGACCTGCTGGTCGTCAACGCCGGTAACGTGGACCGTGGTCAGGACACGATCACCAAGTCCATCAAGGACAACCAGGAGTGGATCAAGCGCGTGATGGAGGCCAATGGCCTTGAAGCCGCCGGTCCGTTCCGCATCATCACCACCGACTTCGGTCAGGAAAAGTACGCCTTCGACATCGCCCAGCCGGTGAAGAAGAAGGGTGCTGAAGGTGCCACCGCTGAAGAGCTGACCGTCAAGATCGACGGTGGCGCTCCGGTCAAGTACGTGCATGTGGCTCCGCACCGTTCGGCGCATGCCGCCTACACCGGCCACATGGCGGGTCTGGACGTGGCCCGCAACGGTCTGCGTGCCTGGGCCGTGACTTCCGGCAACGAAGTGATCGACCGTCCGTACGAAACCTGGAAGGACGGCATCGACAAGTCGTTCACCCCGGAAGGTACCTACGACATCTACTGGGCCGTCAAGTAAGCTTCGGCTGACCCATGTAGTGTTGGACACGAAAACGCGCCGCTCATTGCGGCGCGTTTTTTTTCATCTGGCGCCCGGCAAGGGCGCTGCGCAAGGAGCCCACATGTTCAATCTCGAACGTCGCGCACGTAAGCCTTCGCTGCTGGCCTGCCTGGGTGCGCTGCTGGCCGCCGCCTCGATCGGCCTGTCGGCCTACGCCTCGCACGGTGTGGCCGACCCGCTGGCGCAGCAGCATCTGAACATGGCGGCGCTGTATGCGTTCGCGCATGGTGCGGTACTGGTGGCGCTCGGACCGCGCGCGCAGGGAGCGATCGCGCACCTGGCGCTGTACGTGCTGCTGCTGGGTGTGCTGCTGTTTTCCGGCAGCCTGGTGGGCGGCGCGTTGTGGCAGTGGCCGACGCGCATGGCACCGATTGGCGGCACCAGCATGATGGCCGGATGGGTGTTGCTGGGGATCAATGCGTTGAGGCGGTGACGGCAGCGGAGATCGGCCAAGCACGACACCGCTGCGCCGTCAGCTTCTGTAGAGCCGAGCCATGCTCGGCTTCGAGCGAAGCGACCCGCTTTTGTCTTTGCTCTCTTGTTCCATCCTGCGGCCATGCACTGATTGCCCCAGGCTTTCGCCACGAGGGGCTCAGCCGTTGGCCGGCTTCCAGCACCAGTGCCACGGTTCGTAGACGATTCCGTGCGGGTTGTCGCGGGGGTAGCTCAGATGGAAGCCGTGTTCACCGGCATGGGCCTGCAGCCACGCGAACGCGTCGGTGGCTTCGAACGATTCTTCGGCCGGCGCGTCGCCCGGCGTGCCGATGTCCAGCGCGTGGCCGCTGTGGTGTTCGCTGAACCCCGGTGCGGCATTCACCTTCAGGATCTCTGCCACGCTCAAGCCGCGCGCCAGCTTCCGTTCGAAGATGCCCAGCTGGTAGGCATGGCTGCGGAAGCCGGAGATCGCGTCCAGCGCAATTCCGTCCTGTGCCGCGTGCAGTTGCATCCGCCGCCAGCCCTGCGCGGCGCCACGGCGCAGCCACAATGGGCGGGCGAAGCGGTCGCGACCGGCGAAGTGCAGCAGGCACGGTTCGGATTCCAGCGGCAAGCCGCTGCCGTCTGCGTAGCGCTGTGCATCCAGGCCAAGCTGCTGCAGGCGCTGCTGCAACCCGGCCAGCGGCAGCCATTGTTCTTCCAGCCCGGCGGCGAAGGGCCGCGCTGCCGCGGCATCCAGCAGCGCCAGTGCTTCCTCGACCCCGGGCTCGCGTGGCAGGCGCGGCACCATGGCGTGCACACCCTGCGCCAGTACCGCCGCCAGGTAGCGGCCATCGCGCTTGCGCCGCAGCACCCAGTGCGCCTGCGACAGCAGGCGTGCATCCAGGTTGCTGCGTGCACGCAGCAGGTGGGCGGGCCACAGCTCGATGGCCTCGGTATTGATCAGCAGGGGGGGGCGTCGTTGCATCGCCGCAGCTTACTGCCGTGGCGCCGACGCGGCCACCTTGCGCAGTGCATCGAGTAGGGCCTGCGGCCGGTCCACGCTGAGCAGCAGCGTGCTGCCATCACTGACCGGCAGGGCGAGGACGCGCGCACGGTCGGTGACCAGGGCGAAGCCCTTGCCGCCGCCCTGCAGGCGGAAGTGGCCCGAGTAGAAGCCCGGCATTGAATAGCCATTGGTTTTGACACGGATGCCGTAGCGGCGGTCACGCTGCAGGTCGACCACCTCGGCCTGGTCCAGCCGCAGCTGCGCCACCGGTACGCGCCGCCGATACATCGTCGAGTGCACGTCCAGCACGTTGCCGGCCAGCGCCACGCGGCGGCGGAAGAATGCGGCTCCCAGCCCGACAGCGAGTACAGCGATGACGATCAGGCTCCATGCCGCACTGCCGCCCATCCGGAACCAGGGCGGCGACAGCGTCACTTCGATCCAGGGGGCGCCTGCCGGTGCCTTGTACAGCTGTGCGTACAGGCAGGCCACGAAGGCAGCCAGCAGCGGCAGCACGATCCAGAGCACGCGCAGCGGCGAGCTCTCGGCCACGTCAAAGGGTTTGGGGTCGCTGCCGCCCATGGTTCAGGCCTCCTTCTTGAACACCAGCATCGCCGGGCGCATCGGGGCCGGGATGATGACGTTGACCAGTTCCCAGCCAAGCTGGCCCTGGCGGGTCAGTTCACTCTGGATGTCCTCGGCCTTCAGGGTGCCCATCATCGTGGTCTTCACTTCGATGGTCTGGTAACTCCAGCGCGTGCTCATTCCTTGTCCTCCGGCGATGGCGTGGGTTTCGGCAGGCGTCCTGCCCTGCGCAGGGCGTCGCGCAGCACGTATTCGATCTGCGCGTTGAGGCTGCGCAGCTCGTCGTCGGCCCAGCGCTGCGCCGCGGCCAGGACCTCGGCGTTGATGCGCAGCGGATAGGCTTTCTTCTCACTCATGGGGGCTCCTGGCGGGGCGGTGGGGCGCCCCGTTGCGAGTGTGGCTCAATACAGCGAACCGGCATTGACGATCGGCTGGGTGCCGCGGTCCGAGCACAGCACGGTCAGCAGGTTGCTGACCATGTGCGCCTTGCGCTCCTCGTCCAGCTCAACCACGCCGTTCTTCTGCAGTTCGGCCAGGGCCATCTCGACCATGCCGACCGCACCGGCCACGATGCGCGTGCGCGCGGCGATCACCGCGTTGGCCTGCTGCCGCTGCAGCATCGCCTGGGCGATTTCAGCGGCGTAGGCCAGGTGGCTGATGCGCGCGTCGATCACCTGCACACCCGCATCGGCCAGGCGCTCGGCCAGCTCGTTCTTCAGGTGCTGGGAGATCTCGTTGGCATGGCTTCGCAGGGCCAGCTGGCCGTCCTCGTGCTGGTCGTAGGGATAGCTGGTGGCCATCGCACGCAGCGCGGATTCGGACTGGATGTGCACGAAGCTCTCGTAGTCGTCCACGTTGTAGACCGCTTCGGAGGCGTCGACCACCTGCCAGACGATCACTGCGGCGATCTCGATCGGGCTGCCGTCCAGCTCGTTGACCTTCAGCTTGCCGCTCTCGAAGTTGCGCACGCGCTGGCTGACCCGGCGCTTGGCGTAGAAGGGGTTGTTCCAGCGCAGGCCGTTGTCCTTGACGGTACCGACGTACTTGCCGAACAGGCTCAGCACGGCCGCCTGGTTGGGCTGGATGGTGTACAGGCCGGCCAGGATGAAGACCGCGGCAGCGACCACCAGCACGCCGGCCAGCATCAGCAGCAGGTTGGGCGAGCCGGTGCTGGCCTTGGCCGCCACCCCCAGCACGAACAGAGCGCCGCCGGCCAGCGCAGCCAGCAGGGATCCGGCCAGGGTGCCGAGGCCGTTGAGGGAGGCAAGCGACTTCTCTTTCATGGCGGTACGTCCTTGAGGGTTCAAGGTGAAGATATCAAAGTGATATCACTTGTCGACTACCGTTCGTCGGATGCCATGGCCCGGGTGCCCGGCCAGCTAGAATGCCCACCCGCCTTCACATCGCTGCTGGAACTGCCATGGCCAAGCTTGGAACTCCGTTGTCTCCCTCCGCCACCCGCGTGCTGCTGCTGGGCTCGGGCGAACTCGGCAAGGAGGTGGCCATCGAGCTGCAGCGGCTGGGCGTGGAGGTGATCGCCGCCGACCGTTACGCCGACGCGCCGGCGATGCAGGTCGCACACCGCTCGCACGTGATCGACATGCTGGACGCGATGGCCCTGCGCGCGCTGATCGCCCAGGAGCAGCCGCACCTGGTAGTGCCGGAGATCGAGGCCATCCACACCGAGACCCTGGTCCAGCTGGAACAGGAGCAGGGCCTGCGGGTGATCCCGACCGCGCGTGCTGCACGCCTGACCATGGACCGCGAAGGCATCCGCCGCCTGGCCGCCGAAACCCTGGGCCTGCCGACCTCGCCGTACCGCTTCGTCGATACCGAGGCCGAGTACCGCGCTGCCGTGGCCGCCATCGGCCTGCCGTGCGTGGTCAAGCCGGTGATGTCGTCCTCGGGCAAGGGCCAGAGCACCCTGCGCAGCGAGGCGGACATCGCCCCGGCGTGGGACTACGCGCAGACCGGTGGCCGCGCCGGTGCGGGCCGCTGCATCGTCGAAGGTTTCATCGATTTCGATTACGAGATCACCCTGCTGACCGTGCGCCACGCCGGCGGCACCTCGTTCTGCGCACCGATCGGCCACCTGCAGAAGGACGGCGACTATCGCGAAAGTTGGCAGCCGCAGCCGATGTCGAGCGCGGCACTGGCGCGCGCGGAAGAGATCTCGCGCGCGATCACCGACGACCTCGGTGGCTGGGGCCTGTTCGGCGTGGAGCTGTTCGTGAAGGGCGACGAAGTGTGGTTCAGCGAAGTGTCGCCGCGCCCGCACGACACCGGCCTGGTGACGCTGGTATCGCAGGAGCTGAGCGAGTTCGCGCTGCACGCGCGCGCCATCCTCGGCCTGCCGATTCCGGTGATCCGCCAGAGCGGCCCGTCGGCCTCGTGCGCGCTGCTGGCGCACGGCGAGGGCGTGCCGTACTTCAACAACGTCGCCGCCGCCCTGCACGTGCCGGACACCGCCGTGCGCCTGTTCGGCAAGCCGAGCGTGCACGGCCATCGCCGCGTGGGCGTGACCCTGGCGCGCGCGGAAACCATTGACGAAGCACGCGCCATCGCGCGTGATGCCGCCGACGCCATCGGCGTCGAACTGCGCCCGTAAAGCGGTAGCGCCGGGCCATGCCCGGCGGCTTTCCCTGCGCTGCGTAAGTTTCCTGTAGAGCCGGGCCCACGCTACGCTCGGCTGCTTTTCAATCCGTGCCGCGCGCGAGAGCCGAGCGTGGGCTCGGCTCTACAGCGCAATCTGCCTTACGGCTTCACGTCCACCCACACCAGGTGGTGGTCGCTGCCGTCGGCGATCTTCGCCTCCGGGCTTTCATTGGCCGGCCAGAAGATGCCGCTGCCGATGTACTCGAAACCGGTCGAGGGCAGTACGTAGTCCAGGCGCATGGTGCCGGACTTCGGGCCGAAGTCGCCGGTGGCGTGGAACGGTGCGCCCTTGCGCTCGATGCCCTTGGCCGCATAGGCCAGGCTGGTCTGCTCACCGCCGACGCTGCGCGGGGTGGGGTAGCGCAGCACGCGGGCGTTCTCGATCAGCTCGACGATCGCCTCATGGCGGCCATCGCCGTCGACCGGGTCGTTGTTGAGGTCGCCCAGGATCACGAAGCGTGCGTCCTGCGCCAGGCCACCGCACTGGCCCTTGTCGTCACACAGCCACGGCTTGTCACCCTTGGAAAGGTACTCCTGCCACAGGCGCAGCTCGTCGTGGTTGCGCGCCGCGTTGCGCTTCTCCGGGCCGTCGAACACCGGCGGGGTCGGGTGCGAGACCAGCGCATGCACCACGCCGGCCGGGGTCTTCACCGGCACGTCCCAATTCGACTTCGACGACAGGCGCAGCTGCGACCACACCTGGTCGTTGTAGAAGCTCTGGCCGGTACGCGGATCGACCGGGCGGATGGCACCCGGCATCGCACTCCATTTCAGCAGCTGGAAGCTGCGTACCTTGGCTTCATCGATCGGGTAACGCGACAGCACCAGCATGCCGTACTGGCCCGGGTGCAGGCCGTAGCCCCACGCATCGTTGCCGCGGCTGCGGCCTTCGCCGCCGACCACGCCGTTGTTGTCCAGGTCCAGGCCACTGGGCACGCCGGTATTGACCGGGGCCAGATAGCGGTAGGCGAAATGCAGCGGCTTGCCGCCGCCGGGCTGGGCGACTTCCAGGTAGCGCTTCTGGAACAGGTCGGCGGCGCGATGGGCGTCGTCGAAATCGAATTCGTTCAGCAGCACCAGATCCGGGCGCACCTGCTGCAGTACCGCGGCGATCTTGCGTGCGTGCTCGCTGTCGCCTTCCAGTTCCTTGATCAGGCCACCGGCGTCGTCGGAGTACAGCGAGGTGTTGTAGGTAGCCAGGCGCAGCGCAGTGGACGGCTTTTCGGTCATCGCGGGGGACGTGGCGAAGGCAGGGGCGGTGGCGCCGCAGAGCAGGGCCAGGGCGAGGATCAGGGGATGGCGGCGGGTCATGTTCATGGGCCGTATTGTGCACCTGGCCTGGTGTCAGCGGTTTGTCAGCGCCCGTCCAGTTCGTTGTCGAAATCGTGCCAGCGGCGGCCGTCGTACGCCTCCAGCGGATGGAAGCGGCGCTTGTAGTCCATCTTCTGGTGGCCGCGGATCCAGTAGCCCAGGTACACGTGTGGCAGGCCCTCGCGGCGCGCCCATTCAATCTGCTGCAGGATCGCGAAGGTGCCCAGCCCGCGCGCGGCGTGGTCCGGGTCGAAGAACGTGTAGACCGCCGACAGGCCGTGCTGGGTGACGTCGGTCACCGCCACCCCCAGCAGTTGGCTGGGCTGGCCGTCGTGGCCGGGCAGGCGCATTTCCATGAAACGGGTGTGCGACCAGCTGCCGATCAGGAACTGCTCGAATTCGTGCGGGCCGTGGTCGTCCATGCCGCCATTGGCGTGGCGGTGGGTGAGATAGCGGTGATACAGCGCGAACAGGTCGTCGCGGGCGGTGGCGGCGGTGATCCGCACCTCCAGGTCGTCATTGCGGGCGGCACAACGGCGCTGGCTGCGGTCCGGAGCGAAGCGCGCCACCGGGATCCGCACCGCCACGCAGGCCTGGCAGTGCGCGCAATGGGGCCGGTAGACCAGATCGCCGCTGCGGCGGAAGCCCCAGCTCAGTGCCAGCGGATAGAGCGCACCGAGGCGGCGGTCGTTCGGGTCCAGCACCAGGTCGCGTGCCACCCGGTCCGACCAGTACCCGCAGGGGTGCTCGCCGGTCTGGAAAAGTCGCAGTTCGTCGTCTCTGTCGCCATGCATCGCCATGGGCACAGCATAGCCCCAGGTTGTCGCAGTGGCGGCGACTGTCCGCGGGATGAATGGCACCGGCAGCGGCGTCAACCGATGTCGCGCCCGGGCGTTGTTGTCCCCCGAGGGTGAAGTGATCACCCCGACGCTGTTCCCATCCCCAGGAGTGACCTCATGATCCGTACCCCCCTGCTGCTGGCCCTGCTGCTCGGCACCTCCGCTTCCGGTATCGCGCTCGCTGCCGACACCCCGGCCACGCCCGCGCAGCGTCCGGCCAAACTGGACACCAACGGCGACGGCGTCATCGACCGCGGCGAAGCCGCTGCCAACCCGCGCCTGGCCGCGAAGTTCGACGAGCTGGACAAGAACAAGGACGGCAAGCTCTCGCGCGATGAGCTGCCGCGCTGGAAGCATGGCCGCCGTGGCCACGGCGGTGAGCGCTGGGCCAAGCTGGACGTCAACAAGGACGGCCGCATCAGCCGCGAGGAAGCCAAGGCCGATCCGCGCCTGGCCGCGCGCTTCGACCAGCGTGATCTGAACAAGGACGGCTATCTGGACAAGGCCGACCGCGAGCTGCGCATGAAGCAGCATCGTGATGCCTGGTTCGCTGCCGCCGACACCAACAAGGACGGCCAGCTGAGCAAGGCCGAGTTCGACGCCGCCAAGGGCCCGATGCACGGTGGCCCGCGCCATGGCGGTCCGCGCGACGGTGGCGCACCGGCGCCGCAGCGCTGAGGGTCGACGCAGTGAATGACGACAACGCCGGCAGACTGCCGGCGTTGTCCGTTATACGTTTCCGCTGCGCATCAATGCATACACCACCAGGGCGATCACGAAGACGTTCGCGCCGATGATGCCGGTGCGCCCGTAGACGGATTCGTATTGCCAGTTGGTTCCGCTGCGGCCGCGCCGCGCCGAATCACGCGCGATCATGGGGGCCATCACGCGCTGCAGCGGCACCAGGCACTGGTAGTTCACCGTACCCAGGCCGATGACGAGAATGGCAAGTTGCAGCCACAGCGGCACCTGCAGCATCAGCGAAACCAACAGGCTGGTGCAGACGACCATCGCAGTGAACGTATTGAGGTGCACGAACCGTCGCACGGCCGCCCGTTCCTGCGGGGTGTCTGCGAAGCGCAGCAGGAAGCGGCCCCCCAGATAGCTGCCGATGATGCCACCGACGACGCCCCCGGCAACGGCGGCCCAGTTGCTGGCGGGTATCAGGTGCAGCTGGCTGGCGGCGGCCGTCAGTGAACCCATGGCTGCGCCGCCTGCGGCACTGACGCCGCCCAGGCCCAGCTTGCTGCCGCCCACGCCGACGCCGGTGCTGAGCAGGATCGCGGCACTGGCGGTGCCGGGTGCGGCCACCAGGACCATCGACACCACGGCGGTGGCGAATGCAGCGCTCGGCGCGCTGCTGCGTGCGAACTCACCGAAGCGCTGCAGCAGGCCGTCGCGCACCAGGGTGCGGGCGCGCGACAGGCGCTTGCGCACCGCCACGTCGCTGAGACCGAGCAGGTCGGCCACCTGCTGCGAGCGCTGGCCTTCGCGGTAGTACAGCAACAGCACTTCGCGGCTGTCGGCGGGTAGGGTGGAGATGATGTCCTCGGCGGCGATTTCTTCCTCCACCCGCTGCAGGCGATCGGCGGCGCCCGGCGACGGATCTGCGGCCATCCCCATCGCCACCTCGGCCGCCTCCCCGGTCAGTGGACGGCCACGCTGGGCGCGCAGCCAGTCGCGGGCCAGGTTGCGGGTGATCTGCCGCAGCCACGGCAGGAAGCTGGTCGCGCTGCGCAGCTGGTGCAGCTGCTGCCAGCCCTTCACAAAGGCTTCCTGGGCAATGTCCTCGCTGGCCTGGCGGTCGCGGGTGATGGCCAGCGCGATGGCGGTGACCGTGTTCTGGCAGGCCAGCACGATGCGGCCGTAGGCGTGCTGGCAACCGCTGGCGGCAGCGGGCAGTTCGCGTTCCAGGGTCTGGTCGATCGATGCGGCGAACGTCGTCATGGCGGCGGCTCTCCTGCTGGGATTGTGTCCCATGACGGAGCTGCGCGCCCAATGTGACCGCAGATGCTGATGCATCTGCGGTCCGCGCATTCCACCTCATCCCCGCGCCGTTGGCGCACCCCCTTGAACAACAAGGGGGCTCCAATCCTGACGGGTTACGGTGAAGTCGCGACCCTGCTGCCAGGCCGCTGTGCTCGCCGGGCATGGCCCGGCGCTACCGCCTCTTACTTGGAGGGCTGGATACGGACCCGGATTTCTTCCTCTTCCGGCGCGGCCTGAGGGGCCGGTTGCGCCTGCTGCGGCTGGGCCTGCGCGGCAGGAGCCGGTGCGGCAGGTGCCGGGGCGCCGCGATGGCGCAGGCCGATCACCAGCGCCACGCCGGCGATCACCACCAGCAGGGCGATGCGGATGCGCCAGGCCCAGCCGCGGCCGCTGCCGCTCGTTTCGGCGGTGTCGCGGAAGGCGAACTCGGCGGTTGGGTGGTCGCGGCGGGTGGTGTCGAGCAGGCGGGCCTCGCGCAGGATTTCGCGTGCGCGCGGCTGATCGTCGGCGCGCACGATCCAGACTGCCGGGTAGGCGTTGGCGTTGCCAAGGTCGGTATAGCTGAACTGACCGCGGCGGCGGGTCTTGTACGAGCGCCCGTTGGTCACCTTGACGTCGATGCCGTGCTCGCGCAGCAGGTCGGCTACGCCTTCGACGGTTTCCACGCGCTGGCTGCTGAAGATCTGGCGCATCGGTTTACTCCTTGGCCGGCACGGCGGCGGCCGCGGCCTGGTCGGGAACCACGCGGATCAGGCCCTCCTGCGCGGTACTGGCCACCAGCACGCCGTTGCGGGTGAAGAACTGGCCGCGGGCCAGGCCGCGCGAATCCTGCGCGCTGGGGCTGTCCAGGGAGTACAGCAGCCAGTCGTCGGCGCGGAACGGGCGATGGAACCAGATCGCGTGGTCGAGCGAGGCCATCTGCACGTGCGGGTGGTAATAGCTGATGCCGTGCGGGAAGGTTGCCGTTCCCAGCAGGTGGAAATCGGAGGCATAGGCCAGCAGCGCCTGGTGCAGTTCCGGGGCGTCGCCGACCGGCTCGCTCAGGCGCAGCCACACCTGGTGGTAGGGCGGACGCTTGGGCGGGTTCAGTTCGTCACGCGGGTAGACATGGCGGAACTCGAACGGGCCGCCGCGCGACAGCCAGCGCTGCACCTTGATCGGCAGCCGCTCCAGCACTTCGGCCGGCAGCGGACGGTTCGGTTCGATGTCTTCCGGCTGCGGCACTTCGGGCATCTTGTGCTGGTGCTCGGCGCCGGTCTCGGCCTGCTGGAACGAGGCCGCGCAGAAGAAGATCACCTTGCCGTGCTGGATCGCAGTGACCCGGCGTACCGAGAAGCTGCCGCCGTCGCGGGTGCGGTCCACGTCGTAGACGATCGGGTGGTCGATGTTGCCGGCGCGCAGAAAGTAGGCGTGCAGTGAGTGCACGTGGCGGCCGTTGTCGACCGTGGCCTGGGCCGCGGCCAGCGCCTGGCCCAGCACCTGCCCGCCGAACACGTACTTGGTGCCGATGTCGCGGCTCTGCCCGCGGAACAGGTTGTCCTCCAGCCGCTCCAGGGTGAGCAGGTCGATCAGCTCGGAGACGACGGGTTCGGGCGTGTCGTTCAAGGGGGCGGCCACGGCAGTGAAAGAGGGCCTGATTATACCGGTCAGGGGTCAGTTCCCTTTCGCCCGGCGAAAGGGATCTGACCCCGGGCGAGGCAACCGCTATTTGCCGAGGCGGGCCACGAGCGCCTGCAGGGCGTTCTGTGCGTCCGGCGCAAACCAGGCCTCGACGAAGCGGTCGAGCTGGATCAGGTCCGGCTGCAGCGCCACGTGCAGGTCCGCGCGGGCGATGGCGCGGGTCAGCAGCATCGGCTGGCGCGGCTGCTTGAGCAGGTTCTGCAGCCAGGCCACGGCACGCGCGACCACCAGGTCACCTTCGGCCAGTTCGTCGACCAGGCCGATCTGCAGCGCCTGTTCGGCCGGCACCAGCGAACCGGTGGTCAGCAGGACACCGGCGCGGTGCACGCCCACCGCACGGCGCAGCAGGCGCTGGATGCCCTCCGGTGCGATCAGGCCGACCTGCACTTCGTTCAGGCCGATGGCATATGGTCGCGACGGATCGGCGCTGCGCGTCATGACGCGGTAGTCGCAGCACAGGGCCAGCACGCAGCCACCCGCCGGGGCGTGGCCGGTGATCGCCGCGACCACCGGAATGCGGCTCTCGGCCAGCGTGCGCACGGCGCCAAAGAAGGCGTTCCAGGTGTCCAGCAACTTGTGCTTGTCATCTCCATGCGAGAGCAGGTGCGGCACGTCCATGCCGCCGGTGAAGATGCGCTCGCTGCCCGACAGCACGATGCCGTGCGCGTCTTCGGCCATGGCCAGCTCGATGGCATGGATCAACTGCCGGCACAGTTCGGTGTCCAGTGCGTTGACCGGCGGCCGCGCCAGGCGCAGTTCGCGAATGGGGCCATGGTTGATCACCTCGATGAGCGTCGTCATGCTGCGGTCTCGTTGCGAAGAAGGAACCTGGACGATGATAACCAAACCATTCGTTGGCGTACTGTTGGTTCTGTGTGCGGCCGCAGCATCGGTTTCGGCGGCGGAACCGGCCTGCGTCACGGTGGAGCAGGGCTGGGCGCGGTTGCCACCGAATCCGGCGATGCCGATGACCGCCGGCTACGGCGTGATCCACAACGGCTGCAGCAAGGCGGTGGTGATCACCGGCGCAAGCAGTGCGGTGTTTGGCGATGTGTCGCTGCACGAAACCACCATCGTCGATGGGGTCAGCCGGATGCGCGCGATCGAGCGCCTGCCACTGGCACCGGGCGCGCGTGCCGAGCTCAAGCCCGGTGGCCTGCACCTGATGCTGATGCAGGGCAAGGGCCCGTTGAAGGAAGGCCAGGCGCTGCCGCTGCGGCTGCAGCTGGAAGGCGGTGGCGAAGCGAGTGCGGCGCTGACCGTGCGCAAGGCTGCGCCGTAGCGCGTCACCCGTTCCGCCGGGCATGGCCCGGCGCTACCAGTGATGATCCGGCGGTCATGCCTGGGTAGCGCCGGGCCATGCCCGGCGGGATGCTACGTCCAATCGTACGAGAACAGCACCGTGCGGCTCACCGGCTCATACAGCATCACTATCGCGTCGGCGCCGGTGGCGCACCAGTTGTAGCCAGCGACTTCGGCCACGGCGAAGAACTTGTGGCCACCGTGGCGGATGATCGCCAGTTCGGCATCATCTGGAGCATGCCGGTCGTTGGCGGCGTCGGTGAATTCCAGGGTGAAGGCGGCCGGAATATCGGCTGTTTCGATCCAGTTGCCACAGGAAATCCGTCCCCCCAGCGTATCCAGGTAATCGCGCTCGCTGGCCTCACCGTTGCCGTAGCGCGAGTAGCAGGCGAGACGGCCGTGCGCGGCATGGTAGTCGCGGGCCTTGGCGTAGCTCTCGCGCATCTGTGCGATGTGTTCCTGCGCGTGCTTGTCCTGCACCGCGTCGCCGATGAAATAGCCCTCGTTGCCGAGAAAGCGCATCTCGTTGCCGGCGGTCAGTTCGAAGGCGATCCAGTTGGTGCTGGTGAAATCGTTGTGGTGTTCTTCGGTGGTCTCGCCGATGCAGCCGTCATACGGCTCGATCGGGCACAGCATCGTTGCCACCTGGCCGGCCAGTTCCGGGCGCAGCACGCCCAGGTCGATCTTCAGCAGCGGCAGCAGATGCTGGGCGAGCCACGCCTGGTCAGCGGGGAAGACGTCGGTGGGGAAGGGGACCATGCCGGGCAGCAGGTCGCTCAGTTCAGTCTGGTGGATCATGTCAATCCTTTGAATTGCAACGGTAGCGCCGGGCCATGCCCGGCGGACCAGACGCCGACCAAGGTCGGCATCTACCAGAAGCGGATCAGCTCGACGCGCTGCGGATCGCCTCCGGCAGCGGTGCGCTCCTGCCGGTCTGCGTATCCATCCAGACCACCACCACGTTACCGTCGGAATACAGCTTCGAATCGTCCTGCTGGTCGACGATGCGGTGGCCGATGGTCACGCTGCTGTTGCCCAGGCGCTCGACGAACAGCTCGACCAGGATGTCGTTGGGCCACACGATCGGCAGCCGGTAGTTGACGTTGGTCGCGGCCACCACCGGTGCGATGCGGTCGGTCATCGACACGCCTTCAACGCCCAGCATCCAGCGCACGCGGGCTTCTTCCAGATAGGAAATGTACTTGGCGTTGTTGACGTGGCCCATGCTGTCCATGTCGCGCCACCGTACGCTGATCGGGATGCGGGCCAGGATCTTGTGTTCGCTGCTCATCAGGCGTCCTTCTTCTTGCGGGTCGTCGCGGTCTTGCTGGTCTTGCCGGTGCTCTTGGCAGCCACCGCCTTCTTCGCCGGCTTCTCAGGCTTCACCTTGCGTGGCGGACGGGCGTCGGGCTTGTTGGCCACCGCAGCCGGTTGCTCCGGGCGCGCGCTGGTGGAGGGCAGCATGCGGGCCAGGAACTGGCCGGTGTACGACTGCGGGCAGGCCGCCACGTCCTCCGGCGTGCCGGTGACCAGGATGGTGCCACCGCGATGGCCGCCTTCCGGTCCCAGATCCACAATCCAGTCGGCGGTCTTGATCACGTCCAGGTTGTGCTCGATCACCACCACCGTGTTGCCTTCGTCGCGCAGCTTGTGCAGCACGCCCAGCAGCGCTTCGATGTCGTGGAAGTGCAGGCCGGTGGTCGGCTCGTCCAGGATGTACAGGGTGCGGCCGGTATCGCGGCGCGACAGTTCCTTGGACAGCTTCACGCGCTGCGCTTCACCGCCGGACAGCGTGGTCGCGCTCTGGCCCAGCTTGATGTAGCTCAGGCCGACGTCGACCAGCGTTTCCAGCTTGCGCGCGATCGACGGCACCGGCTCGAACAGCTTCAGTGCATCCTCGACGGTCATTTCCAGCACGTCGTTGATGTTGAAGCCCTTGTACAGGATCTCCAGCGTCTCGCGGTTGTAGCGCTTGCCATGGCACACATCGCAGGGCACGTACACGTCCGGCAGGAAGTGCATTTCGACCTTGATCAGGCCGTCGCCCTGGCAGGCCTCGCAGCGGCCACCGCGCACGTTGAAGCTGAAGCGGCCCGGCGAGTAGCCGCGCGCACGCGCCTCGGGAACCTGTGCGAACAATTCGCGCAGGGGGGTGAACAGGCCGGTGTAGGTGGCCGGGTTCGAACGCGGGGTGCGGCCGATCGGCGACTGGTCGATGTCCACCACCTTGTCGAACAGGTCCAGGCCATCGATCTCCTTGTAGGGAGCGATCGGATGCGAGGCGCCGTTGATCTCGTTGGCGGCCAGCGAGAACAGGGTGTCGTTGATCAGGGTCGACTTGCCCGAGCCGGACACGCCGGTCACGCAGGTCAGCAGCCCCGACGGAATCGCCAGGTCCACGCCCTTCAGGTTGTTGCCGGTCGCCCCGCGCAGATGCAGGGTCATTTTCGGGTTCGGGGTGTGCCGGCGCGCCGGGATCTCGATCGCGCGCTTCCCCGAAAGGTACTGGCCGGTCAGCGAGCGTGGTGCCTCCAGGATGTCCTGCAGGGTGCCCTGGCCGACGATCTCGCCGCCGTGCACGCCCGCGCCCGGGCCGATGTCCAGCACATAGTCGGCCAGCCGGATCGCATCCTCGTCATGCTCGACCACGATCACCGTGTTGCCCAGGTCACGCAGGCGGGTGAGGGTGCCGAGCAGGCGTTCGTTGTCGCGCTGGTGCAGGCCGATCGACGGCTCGTCGAGCACGTACATCACGCCGACCAGGCCGGCGCCGATCTGGCTGGCCAGGCGGATGCGCTGCGCCTCGCCTCCGGACAAGGTGTCGGCCTTGCGCTCCAGGGTCAGGTAATCCAGGCCGACATCGACCAGGAAGCCGAGGCGTTCGCCGATCTCCTTGACGATCTTCGCGGCGATCTCGCCGCGCCAGCCCGGCAGGCTCAGTTCGCTGAAGAACTTCAGTGCCTCGTCGATCGGCAGCACCACCAGCTCCGGTAGCGGACGATCGGCCACGAACACGTTGCGTGCCGCCTTGTTCAGACGCGCGCCGTTGCATTCCGGGCACGGTTGCTCGCTGATGTACTTGGACAGTTCCTCGCGCACCGCCGCCGATTCGGTTTCCTTGTAGCGGCGTTCGAGGTTGGGAATGATGCCCTCGAAGCGATGCTTGCGCTGGGTGCGGCCACCGGCTTCGGTGAAGTAGGTAAAGGTGATCGTTTCGTCGCCGCTGCCGTACAGCACGGCCTGCTGCACCTTGGCCGACAGCGAGTTCCACGCGGCGTCCACGTCGAACTTGTAGTGCTTGGCCAGCGAGGCGATCAGCTGGAAGTAGTAGGCGTTGCGACGGTCCCAGCCACGCACCGCACCAGCGGCCAGCGACAGCTCCGGGTGCACCACCACGCGCGAAGGGTCGAAGAACTCGGCGATGCCCAGGCCATCGCAGCCGGGACAGGCACCCATCGGTGCGTTGAACGAGAACAGACGCGGTTCCAGCTCCGGCAGCGAGTAGTCGCAGACCGGGCAGGAGTACTTGGAGGAGAACAGTGCCGGCGTGGCGTCGGCGGCGTCCAGGCTCTGCACCGAGGCCATGCCATCGCCGAGCTTCAGCGCGGTCTCGAAGCTCTCGGCCAGGCGCTGCTTGATGTCCTCGCGCGGGCGGAAGCGGTCGATCACCGCCTCGATGGTGTGCTTCTGGCGCAGCGCCAGCGGCGGCACCGCATCGATTTCATGCAGCTCGCCGTCCACGCGCACACGCACGAAGCCCTGCGCGCGCAGCTGGTCGAACACCTGGGCGTGTTCGCCCTTGCGGTCGCGGATGACCGGGGCCAGCAGCATGTAGCGCTGTTCCGGGTCCAGGGTCAGTACCTGATCGACCATCTGGCTGACCGTCTGCGCTTCCAGCGGATAGCCGTGGTCCGGGCAGCGCGGAGTGCCGACGCGGGCGTACAGCAGGCGCAGGTAGTCGTAGATCTCGGTGATGGTGCCGACCGTCGAACGCGGGTTGTGCGAGGTCGACTTCTGCTCGATCGAGATGGCCGGAGACAGGCCTTCGATGTGGTCCAGGTCCGGCTTTTCCATCACGCTCAGGAACTGGCGCGCATAGGCCGACAGCGATTCGACGTAGCGGCGCTGGCCTTCTGCATAGATGGTGTCGAACGCCAGCGAGGACTTGCCCGAACCGGACAGGCCGGTGATCACGATCAGCTTGTCGCGGGGCAGGTCGAGGTCGAGGTTCTTCAGATTGTGCGTCCGCGCGCCGCGGATGCGGATGAAATCCATCGCCATGGGGGATCCGGTTGTGGGGGCGTTGGCTGGGTGCCGGGCCAGCAGGGAACGGCAATCGGTCAGCCTACCGAGGTGACCAGATGGGGGCAATGGGCGACAATGCCAGCCCGATGTCTCACCTGATGAGACAGGCCGACAGCTTTGTGTAGAGCCGGGCCATGCCCGGCTGCCTGGGCCCCGGACCGTTCAGCCGGGCATGGTTCGGCCCTACAGGGCCGGCCCCCGGGCTATGCAGGGGTTGACTTGACCCGCGCCCGCTGATCTGCGTACAATTCCGCTCCTGTCCGCCCTCGATGGCGGCAGCTCAGACCACAATAACTACAGAGGAAGGCCTGGTCATGTACGCAGTACTGGTCACCGGCGGTAAGCAATACCGCGTGGCGCAGGGCGAAAAGCTCCGCATTGAAAAGCTCGAAGTCGAAGTCGGCAGCGAGATCAAGTTTGACAACATCCTGATGCTGGGTGACAGCGACGGCGTGAAGCTGGGCGATGCGCTGAAGGGCGCTGCCGTCACCGCCAAGGTCCTGTCCCAGGGGCGTGCTGACAAGGTCCGGATCATCAAGTTCCGTCGCCGCAAGCACCACATGAAGCGTCAGGGTCACCGTCAGTACTACACCGAAATCGAGATCACCGGCATCGCCGGCTAAGCATCAGGAGAAGCAGTCATGGCACATAAAAAGGGCGTAGGCTCCTCGCGCAACGGTCGCGACTCCAACCCGAAGTACCTGGGCGTCAAGATCTTCGGCGGCCAGGCCATCGAAGCCGGCAACATCATCGTGCGTCAGCGCGGCACCCAGTTCCACCCGGGTTCGGGCGTTGGCCTGGGCCGTGACCACACCCTGTTCGCCCTCGTGGACGGCAAGGTGGAGTTCTCGGTCAAGGGCGCCAAGAAGCGTCGTACCGTCAGCATCGTCTCGGCCGACGCCTGATCCAGGCATCGCCGGCACCCATGCCCCGGCATGGCTGTGCTGGATGAAGAGCACGTTGCATGGAGAGCCCCGCTTCGGCGGGGCTTTTCGTTAGAGTGAACGCAAGACCGGCCATGCCGGGTTGTCGGCCCGCGGCCGGCATGACATTCAAGGCGACGGCAGTCAGGCCGCGCCCATCGCAGGCATCGAAACAATGAAACTGGTAGACGAAGCAGAAATCGAAGTGTTCGCCGGCAACGGCGGCAACGGCTGCATTGGCTTCCGTCGCGAGAAGTTCATTCCGCTCGGCGGCCCGGACGGCGGCGACGGCGGTGCGGGCGGCAGCGTGTACATCCGCGCCGACGAAAACCTGAACACCCTGGTCGACTTCCGCCATGAGCGCATCTTCAAGGCGCAGCGTGGCGAGAACGGCATGGGGCGCCAGGCCTATGGCAAGGGCGGCGAAGACCTGACCATCACCGTGCCGGTCGGCACCGTGGTGATCAACGTCGCCACCGATGAAGTCATCGGCGACCTGACCCAGCACGGCGATCGCCTGCTGGTGGCCAAGGGTGGCCGTGGTGGCCTGGGCAACATGCATTTCAAGAGTTCGACCAACCGCTCGCCGCGCCAGGCGCTGCCGGGCGAGCCGGGCGAAGAGCGCACGCTGAAGCTGGAGTTGAAGCTGCTGGCCGACGTCGGCCTGCTGGGCTTCCCCAACGCCGGCAAGAGCACCCTGATCCGCGCCGTTTCGGCGGCGACGCCGAAGGTGGCCGATTACCCGTTCACCACGCTGTACCCGAACCTGGGTGTGGTGAAGGTGGAGAACTACCGCAGCTTCGTGATTGCCGACATTCCGGGCCTGATCGAAGGGGCCGCGGATGGCGCCGGCCTGGGTGCGCAGTTCCTGCGCCACCTGCAGCGCACCCGTCTGCTGCTGCACCTGGTGGACATCTCGCCGATGGAAGGTGGGGTGGAAGGCATTTCCCCGGTCGAGCAGGTGCGTGCGATCGAGCGCGAACTGGAAAAGCACGATCCGGAGCTGCTGCAGAAGCCGCGCTGGCTGGTGCTGAACAAGGCTGACCTGATGTTCGAAGACGAAGCGAAGGCCGCGGCCGAGCAGATCGTCGCCGAGCTGGGCTGGAAGGAGCCGTGGTTCCTGGTCTCGGCGCTGGGCCGCGAAGGCACCTTCCCGATCATGAGCCGGATCATGGCGTTCTTCGATCGCCAGAAGGAAGACGAGCTGGAAGCCCGCAACGCGCAGTGATGCCGTTGTGGTTCCGTGCAAAAACCCGGCTTCGGCTGGGTTTTTTGTTGGGACTGCTTTTTCTGTAGAGCCGAGCCATGCTCGGCTTTCCGCGCAGACGGCAGCCGAGCGTGGGCTCGGCTCTACATAAGCTGGATCGCAGGCAACAAAAAACCCGGCCGAGGCCGGGCTTTTGTCTGCAGCCCAAACCCCGAAGGGCAGGGCGGCAACGCCGGATCAGGCGGCCTTGAGGGCCTTGATGCGGTCGTTCAGGCGGCTCTTATGGCGAGCAGCCTTGTTCTTGTGGATCAGGCCACGCGCGCTGAAGCGATCCAGGATCGGCTGGGCAACGGCGAAGGCGGCTTCGGCGCCGGCGGCATCGTTGGCGTCCAGCGCCTTGATCACTTTCTTGACAGCGGTGCGCAGCATCGAGCGCTGAGCCACGTTGCGCGCGTTGCGCACGACGGTCTGCTTGGCGCGCTTCTTGGCGGACTTGATATTGGCCACGGTGGTGGTTTCCTGAAAAAATCGGTGTTATGGGAACAGCAAGCTAGCTAGTATGATGGCCCGAGAAATGCACGTCAAGTCGATTGTCAAGAGGGACGCTGAGTGAGTTCACCGAAGATGTTGCGAGGCCTGCTGTCGTTCAGCAGCATGACCATGGTCTCGCGGGTGCTCGGACTTGTCCGGGACCAGGTGATCACCACCACGTTCGGCACCAATGCGGTCACCGATGCGTTCTGGGTTGCCTTCAGGGTACCCAATTTCCTGCGCCGGTTGTTCGCCGAAGGCTCGTTCGCCACCGCTTTCGTGCCGGTGTTCACGGAAGTGAAGGAAACCCGCAGCCACGCCGAACTGCGTGAGTTGATGGCCCGCACCGCCGGTACCCTGGGTGGGGTGCTGATGCTGGTCACCGCCGTGGCGCTGATCTTCGCACCGCAGCTGGCCTCGGTCTTCTCAAGCGGCGTTGATACCGACCCGGTGAAGCAGGGCCTGCTGGTCGACCTGTTCCGCCTGACCTTCCCGTTCCTGTTGTTCGTCTCGCTCACCGCGCTGGCCGGCGGTGCGCTGAACAGCTTCCAGCGCTTCGCGATGCCGGCGCTGACCCCGGTCATCCTCAACCTGTGCATGATCGCCGGTGCGCTGTGGCTGGCGCCGCGGCTGGGCGGCACTCCAGAGAAGCAGATCCTGGCACTGGGCTGGGCGGTACTGGCCGCCGGCATCCTGCAGCTGCTGTTCCAGCTGCCGTCGCTGAAGGGTATCAACCTGCTGACCCTGCCGCGCTGGGGCTGGCGCCACCCGGGCGTGCGCAAAGTGATGACGCTGATGGTGCCGACCCTGTTCGGCTCGTCGGTGGCGCAGATCAACCTGCTGCTGGACACCGTCATCGCGGCCAAGCTGACCGATGGCTCGCAGTCCTGGCTTTCGCTGGCCGACCGCTTCCTGGAGCTGCCGCTGGGCGTGTTCGGCGTGGCGCTGGGCACGGTGATCCTGCCGGCGCTGGCCCGCCACCACGTGAGTACTGACCGCGAGGGCTTCTCGCGCTCGCTGGACTGGGGCCTGCGCATGACCCTGCTGATCTCGGTGCCGGCCATGCTGGGCCTGCTGCTGCTGGCCGAGCCGCTGATCGCGACCATCTTCCAGCATGGCCAGTTCAGCGCCTTCGACACCCGCATGACCGCGCTGTCGGTGTACGGCCTGAGCTTCGGCCTGCCGGCGTTCGCCCTGTTGAAGGTGGTGCTGCCGGCGTTCTACGCCCGCCAGGACACCAAGACGCCGGTCCGTGCCGGTGTGGCCGCGCTGGTGGCCAACATGGTGTTCAACTTCGCGCTGCTGGCCGTGCTGTACCAGGTGATGGTGCCCGATGAGCTGAAAGCGCAGGGCGTAATGGCGGCCATCGGCAAGCAGCCGGGCCTGCACCTGGCGCTGGGCATTGCCAGCGCACTGTCCAGTTACCTGAACCTGGGCCTGTTGTGGTACTGGCTGGGCAAGACCGACGTCTACCAGCGCCGGCCGGGCTGGGGCGGCTATCTGCTGCGCCTGCTGCTGGCCTGTGCGGCCATGGTTGGTGTGCTGCTGGCCCTGTTGCACTGGCTGCCAGCGTTCTCCGCGATGGGTGTCTGGGAGCGGATCGGCAGCCTGTCGCTGCTGGTCGGCGGTGGCGGTGCGACCTACGCGGTGGCCATGCTGGCGATGGGCTTCCGCCCGCGCGACCTGCGTGGGCATTGATCGCGGCCCGTGGCGGCTATACTTCAGGGTTACACCATTGAAACGGCGGCCCCGGTCGGGCCGGAACGAGAGTTGATGAGCAGGCTGTTCAGAAGCGTCGAGGGCGGGGAGCTGTTCCCGAACGGAAGCGTGGTCTGTATCGGTGCATTCGACGGCCTCCACCTGGGTCATCGTGCGCTGGTCCGCCACGCGGTTGCCCGCGCGCGCGCCTTGGGCGTGGCCGCGGTGGCCGTGGCGTTCGAGCCGCTGCCGCGTGAATTCTTCGCCCAGGGCACGCCGCCGCCGCGGCTGACCCTGGCCCGCAGCAAGGTCGAGATCCTGCGCGAGCTCGGTGTCGATGCGATCGGCCTGCTGCGTTTCGACGCGGCAATGGCGGCGATGCCGGCCGAGACCTTCGTGCACCAGCTGCTTGTCAATCGCCTGAGTGCGCGTGAGGTCTGGATCGGGCCGGAGTTCTGCTTCGGCAACCGCCGTCGCGGCGACCTGGCCCTGCTGCAGAAGATGGGCGCCGAACTGGGCTTTACCGCGGGTGAAATCGAAGCGGTCGACCTGCATGGCGAGCGCATCTCCAGCACCCGCATCCGCCAGCTGCTGCAGGAGGGCGACTTCGCCCGCGCCAACGATCTGCTGGGCCGACCGTACGCGATCAGCGGCCGGGTGGTGCGCGGGCGCCAGCTCGGCCGTACGCTGGGCTTCCCCACCGCCAACCTGCGTTTCCCGAAGACCCCTGCGCTGTCGGGCATCTACGCGACCTGGGTGCACGGCGTGTTCGACCAGCCGTGGCCGTCGGTGTCCAGCTTCGGCACGCGGCCGACGGTGGAGGGCGTGGAGCCGCTGCTGGAAGCCCACCTGTTCGATTTCCAGGGCGACCTGTACGGTCGACACATCGAAGTGGAATTCGTCGCCAAGCTGCGCGACGAAGAGAAATTCAATGATCTGGCGGCCCTGACCGACCAGATGCACCGCGACGCCGAACAGGCGCGCGCCATCCTTTCCGAACATAGATTGCGAGCCACTGCGTGAGCCAGGACTACAAGACCACCCTGAACCTGCCAGCCACCGAATTCCCGATGCGCGGCGACCTGCCCAAGCGCGAGCCGGGCATTCTGGCGCAGTGGGAAGCGCAGGGGCTCTACCAGCAGCTGCGCGACAACGCCGCCGGCCGCCCGTTGTTCGTGCTGCACGATGGCCCGCCGTACGCCAACGGCCGCATCCACCTGGGCCACGCGGTCAACAAGATCCTGAAGGACATCATCGTCAAGTCGCGCTACCTGGCCGGCTTCGATGCACCCTACGTGCCGGGCTGGGACTGCCATGGCCTGCCGATCGAGATCGCGGTCGAAAAGAAGTGGGGCAAGGTCGGCACCAAGCTCGACGCCGTTGAATTCCGGCAGAAGTGCCGCGAGTTCGCCGAAGAGCAGATCAACATCCAGCGCGTGGACTTCAAGCGCCTGGGCGTGACCGGTGACTGGGACAACCCGTACAAGACCCTGAGCTTCGACTTCGAAGCCAACGAGATCCGTGCGCTGGCCAAGGTCGTGGCCAATGGCCACCTGGTCCGCGGCGCCAAGCCGGTGTACTGGTGCTTCGACTGTGGCTCGGCGCTGGCCGAGGCCGAGATCGAATACCAGGAAAAGGAATCGCCGGCGATCGACGTGGCCTACGCCGCGCGTGATGCGCAGGCCATCGGGCAGGCGTTCGGCGTGAGCGTGCCGGCCGACGTCGAAGTGGCGGTGCCGATCTGGACCACCACCCCGTGGACGCTGCCGGCCTCGCTGGCGGTGTCGCTGGGTGCGGAAATCAACTACGTGCTGGCCGAAGGCCCGGCGCACAACGGCAAGCGCCGTTGGCTGGTGCTGGCTGCCGCGCTGGCCGAGCGCGCACTGCAGCGCTACGGCGTGGACGAAGTGGTGCTGCACGGTGAAACCACCGGCGCGGCGCTTGAAAACCAGCTCCTGGCGCATCCGTTCTACCCGGAACGCGGGATCCTGGTGCTCAACGGCGACCATGTGTCCGACGAGGACGGTACCGGTGCGGTGCATACCGCCCCCGGCCATGGCCAGGAAGACTTCGTGGTCAGCCAGAAGTACGGCCTGCTGGACAAGTACAACGCCGGCCAGGTGACCCCGATCGACGGCCGTGGCGTGTACCTGGAATCGACCCCGCCGGCCGGTGACGTGGTGCTGGCTGGCCAGCACCTGTGGAAGGCGCAGGAGGCCATCGTCGGCGTGCTGCGCGACAACGGTTCGCTCCTGGCGTTCCATCCGATCCGCCACAGCTACCCGCACTGCTGGCGCCACAAGACGCCGGTGGTGTTCCGCGCCACTCCGCAGTGGTTCATCTCGATGGACAAGGCCAACCTGCGCAACGATGCGCTGGCCGCCATCGACACCGTCGGCTGGTTCCCGACCTGGGGCAAGGCGCGCATCCAGAGCATGGTCGACGGTCGTCCGGACTGGACCATCTCGCGCCAGCGCACCTGGGGTGTGCCGATCGCACTGTTCACCCATCGCCAGACCGGCGAGATCCACCCGCGTTCGGTGGAACTGATGCAGCAGGTCGCCGACCGCGTCGAAGCCGAGGGCATCGACGTGTGGTATTCGCTGGATGCTGCCGAACTGCTGGGTGCCGAAGCGGCCGACTACGAGAAGGTCACCGACATCCTCGACGTCTGGTTCGATTCGGGCGTGACCCATGAGGGCGTGCTTGCCGCGCGTGGCTTCGGCAAGCCGGCCGACCTGTACCTGGAAGGTTCCGACCAGCACCGCGGCTGGTTCCAGTCCTCGCTGCTGACCGGCGTGGCGATCGACAAGCGCGCCCCGTACAAGCAGTGCCTGACCCACGGCTTCACCGTGGACGAGCACGGCCGCAAGATGTCCAAGTCGCTGGGCAACGGCATCGAGCCGCAGGACATCATGAACAAGCTGGGCGCGGACATCCTGCGCCTGTGGATCGCCTCGGCCGACTACAGCAACGAGATGTCGCTGTCGCAGGAGATCCTCAAGCGCAACGCCGACGCCTACCGTCGCCTGCGCAACACCGCGCGCTTCCTGCTCGGCAACCTGGACGGTTTCGATCCGGCCCAGCACCTGCAGCCGCTGGACCAGATGGTCGCGCTGGACCGCTGGATCGTGCATCGCGCGTGGGAACTGCAGGAGAAGATCAAGGCAGCCTACGATGGCTACAACATGGCCGAGATCGTGCAGCTGCTGCTGAACTTCTGCAGCGTGGACCTGGGCTCGCTGTACCTGGACGTGACCAAGGACCGCCTGTACACGATGCCGACCGATTCGCACGGTCGCCGTTCGGCACAGAGCGCGATGTACCACATCGCCGAAGCATTCACCCGCTGGGTCGCGCCGATCCTGACCTTCACCGCCGACGAGCTGTGGGGCTACCTGCCGGGCGAACGCGCCGGGCACGTGCTGTTCACCACCTGGTACGACGGCCTGGCGCCGCTGCCGGCCGATGCCCAGCTCAACGCCGCCGATTTCGACCAGTTGCTGGCCGTGCGCGAGCAGGTGGCCAAGGTGCTGGAACCGATGCGCGCCAACGGTGCCATCGGTGCCGCGCTGGAAGCGGAAATCACCATCGCCGCCAGCGAAGAGCAGGCCGCGCGCTGGCAGCCGCTGGCCGATGAACTGCGTTTCCTGTTCATCAGTGGTGACGTGCAGGTGCGTCCGGCGACCACCGACGAGGTGTTCGTCAGCGCCCAGCCGACCACCAAGGCCAAGTGCGTGCGTTGCTGGCACCACCGCGCCGACGTCGGCAGCAATGCCGATCATCCGGAGCTGTGCGGTCGCTGCGTGAGCAACATCACCGGTGCCGGTGAAGTGCGGAGCTGGTTCTGATGGCCGCGCCCCGTCCACATCCGAACGCCCTGGTCTGGCTGCTGCTGTCGGCGGCCATCATCGGCCTGGACCAGTGGTCCAAGGCCTGGGTCCTGTCGAGCCTGCCGGAGTTCCAGCCGGTGGTGGTCATCGATGGCTTCTGGAACTGGTACCGCACCTACAACACCGGTGCAGCGTTCAGTTTCCTGAGCGACGCCGGTGGCTGGCAGAAGCACTTCTTCACCGTGCTGGCGATCGCCATCAGCGGCCTGATGGCCTGGTGGCTGCGCGGCACCGCCCGTGGCAACTGGAAGGCCGCGGTGCCGTATGCACTGATCATCGGCGGCGCCATCGGCAACGTGATCGACCGCCAGGTGCACGGTCACGTGGTTGATTTCATCCAGTGGTACGTGGGCAGCTACACCTGGCCCTCGTTCAACATTGCCGATTCGGCCATCGTGGTGGGGGCCATCGGCATCGCCCTGTTTGGCCTGTTCGACGGCAAGTCCGCCAAAAAGGCGGATAATGCCAACCCGAAACCGTAAGCCGGCCGCTGCCGGGAGACTGAACTGATGGATGTGCTGCTCGCCAACCCGCGTGGTTTCTGTGCCGGTGTCGATCGTGCGATCGAGATCGTCAAGCGCGCGATCGAAACGCTGGGCGCACCCATCTACGTCCGCCATGAAGTGGTGCACAATCGCTTCGTGGTCGACGACCTGAAGCAGCGCGGCGCGATCTTCGTCGAGGAACTGGACGAAGTGCCGGACAACAACACGGTGATCTTCAGCGCGCATGGCGTGTCCCAGGCGGTGCGCCAGGAAGCCGAGCGCCGTGGCCTGAAGGTGTTCGACGCCACCTGCCCGCTGGTGACCAAGGTCCACTTCGAGGTCGCCCGCCACTGCCGTGCCGGCCGTGACGTGGTGCTGATCGGCCACGCCGGTCACCCGGAAGTGGAAGGCACCATGGGCCAGTGGAACCGCGAAGCCGGCACCGGCCAGATCTACCTGGTGGAGGACGTGGAGCAGGTTGCCACGCTGCACATCAACCAGCCGGAAAACTTCGCCTACACCACCCAGACCACGCTGTCGGTGGACGACACGCGCGGCATCATCGATGCATTGCGCGAGCGCTTCCCGGCGATGCAGGGCCCGAAGAACGACGACATCTGCTACGCCACGCAGAACCGCCAGGACGCCGTGCGCGACCTGGCCAAGCGCTGCGACCTGGTGCTGGTGGTCGGTTCGCCGAACAGCTCCAACTCCAACCGTCTGAGCGAGCTGGCCCGCCGTGAGGGCGTGGAGTCGTACCTGATCGACGGCGCGCACGAGATCGATCCGGCGTGGGTGGCAGGCAAGCAGCACATCGGCGTGACCGCAGGTGCCTCGGCGCCGCAGGTGCTGGTCGATGGCGTGCTGGCGCGCCTGGCCGAGCTGGGCGCCAGCGGCGTGGGCGAGCTGGACGGCGAACCGGAATCGATGGTGTTCGCGCTGCCGAAGGAACTGCGCCTGCGCCTGGTCGACTGACCGGGAAGCGCCTCATCCACGCATGGCGTGGATCTACTGAAACTGCTCTGGTGGGTGCGAACCTTGCTTCGCACGCTTTTTGGCATGCGTGGATGAGCGGCCCGCCCATGACCTTTGGCCATGGGGCGGGGCACTTTACAGGCCTAGCATCGGAAGATTCTCCGTTGTTGGAAGTTGCCCGATGAAGACCCGAGCCTTGGCGATGTCGTTGCTGTTCGCGCTGGCGGCCACGCCTGCACTGGCGCAGACCTCGCCACCGGCGAACGCGGCGGCTGCCGGCCTGCTGCGCATCGAGGTCGACGCGCGCGATCTGGCCCGTCGCATCTTCAAGGTGACCGCCACGGTGCCGGCCAAACCCGGCCCGATGACCCTGCTGTACCCGCAGTGGATTCCCGGCAACCATTCGCCCACCGGCCCGATCGATAAATTGGCCGGCCTGCGCGTGACCGCCAACGGCAGGCCGCTGGCCTGGCAGCGCGATCAGTACAACGTCTATGCGTTCAAGGTGAACGTGCCGGAGGGCGCCAGCGAGATCGTCGCCCACTTCGATTTCCTGTCTTCGCAGGGTGGCAGCCAGGGGCGGGTGGTGATGACTCCGGAGATGCTCAACCTGCAGTGGAACGCCAACTCGCTGTATCCGGCCGGCGTCGATGCGCGCCAGCTGCAGGCGCAGGCCAGCGTGACCTTGCCCAAGGGCTGGTCATTCGCCACTGCGCTGGAAACCGCGCGCCGCGACGGCGACACCGTGGTGTTCAAGCCGATCTCCTACGATCACCTGGTCGATTCGCCGCTGTTTGCCGGCGAGCACTATCAGCGCATTGATCTCGATCCGGGCGCGAAGGTACCGGTGCACCTCAATGTGTTTGCCGACGACGCCAAGTCGCTGAAGCCGAGCGAGGCGCAGATCATGATGCACCGCGCGCTGGTGCAGCAGGCCGACAAGCTCTACGGTGCGCGCCACTACAACCACTATGAGTTCCTGCTGGCATTGACCGACCGCCTCGGTGGCATCGGCCTGGAGCATCACCGTTCCAGCGAGAACAGTGCCGATCCGGGCTACTTCACCGAGTGGGACAGCAACGCGTGGATGCGTGACCTGCTGCCGCACGAGTACACCCATTCCTGGAACGGCAAGTACCGTCGCGGCGCCGACCTGGCCACCGCCAACTTCAACGTGCCCATGGGCGACAGCCTGCTGTGGGTGTACGAAGGGCAGACCCAGTTCTGGGGGCAGGTGCTGGCAGCACGCTCGGGGTTGTGGTCGGCTGCGCAGGCGCGCGACATGCTGGCCAATGTGGCCGCGACCTATGACCGTGGCCGCCCGGGCCTGGCCTGGCGTCCGCTGCAGGACACCACCAATGACCCGACCATCGCCCAGCGTCGCACGCTGCCGTATCGCAACTATCAGATGAGCGAGGACTACTACTCCGGCGGCCAGATGCTGTGGCTGGAAGTGGAGGGCAAGCTGCGCGAACTGAGCGGCAACCGCCGCAGCCTGGACGACTTCGCGCGCGCCTTTTTCGGCGTCGGCAATGGCGACTGGGACGTCAATCCGTACACCTTCAATGACGTGGTCGCGACCTTGAACGGCATCGCGCCGTACGACTGGGCCACGTTCCTGCGCGGGCGCCTGGACGGCCACGGTTCGTTGACTGGCGGCCTGGAGCTGGCGGGTTGGAAGCTGGTCTACCGCGATACCCCGAACGATGCCTACAAGGCGCAGGAGAAGCGCGCGAAGGCGGCGCTGCTGGCGTACTCGCTGGGTGCGACCGTGCTCGACAACGGCACGGTCGGTGATGTGATCTGGGACAGCCCGGCCTTCAACGCCGGTCTTGCACCTGGCATGAAGGTGATCGCGGTGGGCGGGCGCGAGTACAGCAGCCAGCGCTTGAAGGACGCGGTGGCTGCGGCAGCGAAGGACAAGGCGCCGATCATGTTGCTGGTGAAGCAGTTCGACCGCATTGAAACCATGAGCATCGCTTACCACGGTGGCCTGCAGTACCCGGTGCTGGAGCGCATCACCGGCAAGCCCGACCGCCTTGCAGATCTGTGGAAGGCGCGATGAAATCGCGCGCCCGCGATGGCGTGGTCCTGTTGATGGCGATCCTCGCCATCGTCGGCGCGTTCCTGCACGGCGATGGGCGATGGCTGCACTGGCTGGCCAAGCCCGCGACCACGCTGCTGATCGCGGCCATCGCCTGCCGTGTGCATGATCCGGCGCAGCCGTTCTACCGCCGTGCGGTGCTGGCCGGCATGCTGCTTTCGTGCGTGGGCGACATCGCGCTGATGCTGCCGATGGATGCGTTCGTGCCGGGACTGGTCGCGTTCCTGCTGGCGCATGTCTGCTACATCGTCGCCTTCCGCGATGGCCTGCGTGCCGGGCGTGGGCTGCTGGCCGCCAGCGTCCTGCTGGCGGCCTTTGCCGTACTCAATGTGCTTGGCCTGTGGCCGCACCTGCCGGTGCCGATGCGTGTGCCGGTGCTGGCATACGTGGTGGTGCTGGCATCGATGGCAGCGCTGGCCCTGGCACGGCAGTGGCGCAGCCCGCAGCCCGATGCCGTGGACGCCCGAAGCGCCCGCTGGGCCGCGGCAGGTGCATTGCTGTTCGTGGCCAGCGATTCCCTGCTGGCCTGGGACCGCTTCGCCGGTGGCCTGCCGTTGGCCAGCCTGCTGGTGTTGTCCACGTACTACGGCGCGCAGTACGCCATAGCCCGTTCAGTTTTGCCTGGTCATCGCTAGCCTGGCCTCGTTATGATTTTCTGATGGCTAGGGGAATCAACGCGCTGTTTGCAGTTATCGATGCCATCCGGGCGGAGTGGTCAAAGCCTCGGGTCGCCATGCATCAGCATGGGGCGTGTCCTTTCCTGCTTCGATCCTTCTTCGTAGAACGTGGTGCTGCAATATCAGAAGACCGGCGATTACAGGGCTGCCCAGCGCAGTTGCTCGCATTCTGGAAGGTGTACGCTTCGGCGGAATTGTTCAAGGACGAGCAATTCGGTCAATGGGGCATGGAGATGCTCAGCGTCGAGGATGCACACGTTCAGACGACCTTCCTCGCTGGTTCGCGTCCGTTGGATTTCCGGAGCGGCGATGTCGTATTTGGCCGCTTCTACGGCGATTCAGATCTACTGGTGATGAACGCCTTTGGTACGGTGCTGGTCTGCCTGCCTTTGGACGAGCGAAAAGATTGGCCTGAAGCATCGGACTCGCTTGCAGGCTTCCTATCCCGGCTGCATGAAACCCAAGGTTCCAAGTACTGGGAGTTGTGATCCATCGAGGCTATCCGCATTGGCTGCCGGCTGGTTCAAGTCTTCTCGTCAGCGAACAAATGGCCTTGCTCTACCTGCTGGAGTAACGGCTGCCAGAGCTGGATGGGTCGCGTTGCCTACTGACGGCTTACGCCGCGGGCGTTGCCCTGTGCGTCGAACTGCAGCCGCACGGATTCGCGATCACCGGCCACTTCGTCCGGCAGCCATACCAGTTTGCCGGCTTTGCGCACGATCACGTAGACATGGCCGACTTCGGATGCGGGGTTCTGCAGCGCATTGCGCTGTTCCTGCAGCGCTTTGGCCACGCGTGGCACGGCATCGAAATCAACGTTGGCCAGAGGCGTGCTGCTGCGCTGCAAGCTGATGGTCGGCGCGAACTGCTGCGGGTTCACCGGATTGCCCTTGCGCCACTGGCCACGTTCAAAGTGATAGCTGTCGACGTGGCCCGGCTGTTGCGGATCGATCAGATCCAGGTTGATGCGGCCATCGTCGTAGAAGTGGATGCTGTGGAAGACCGTCAGCCGCTGGCTGGCCAGTGCCGGCAGCTGCTCCAGTGCCTGACGGGCAGCCAGCAGGTAGTCCGCATCGAACAGGCGATTGTTGCGCTCGGGCGCCGCAGCGGTACTCGCCGCGGGGAAGGGCGCCGGGGACGGCACAAGCGATACGGGTTGTTCGCGCTGTGACTGAGACGGGACGGAGGGTGGCAACCGGTCCGGCTGTACCGAATGCCCCAGCGTTTCGCTGATGGTCTGCACTGCGCCGCCGGCAATGGCCGCGCCCGCCAGAACCAGCAGCAGTACCAGGAACACCGTGCGGGTGGAGGGAGGCTGCTTCATATTCCCTCCAGCCGCACGTTGCTGCGGTCATCCGGGTCGTACAGCAGCGTCACGTGCTCGCGCGGGATGTTGGCCAGTTCAATCAGCGGGATGAAGCGGCGCACGCGGGCCTGCTGTACGTTGCCTTCGCGGTCGATGTATTCCAGCTGGAACTCCACCTGTGGTTGTTCGTTGAGGTAGGTGCCGGTCTGACGGACCTTCAATACCCGGGCCTCCACGCCGATGCCGCGATACTTCAGCGCATCACCGCGGGCATCGGCGTGCAGCAGGCGGCCGAGCAGGCGCAGCCCCAGCGCATAGCCACACAGCACCAGCGGGCATACCAGCAGCGGGTGACCGAACGACAGGAAGGTCCAGCCCAGCCCCTCGTTCTGCAGCCGGTAGGCCAACACATAGGCAGCGGCAACGGCTGCGATGCCGAGTGCTGCACCGATGCCACGCCGCCACAGGCTGGCAACATTCAGTTCGGGCTGGGCGCCGTCCAGCACGATGTTGGGGAATGCCCCGGGCGTCCGGCCCAGGCGCGCATCGATGTGCCTGCCCACCTCGAAGCGATGCAGCTGGGGTTTGCTGTCGACCACCAGCATCTGTTCGCGGATCGGCGTACCTGACAGGTTCTTGAAGGACAACTGAAGTTCCCACTGCGCGAAGCCGCGCACCTGTACGCCGGTCTGTTCGGCCTGTTCGATCAGCGCACTGCGCGGTTCACCGTCGGCCAGGATCGACTGCACCCGGTGCAGTGCGCGCGGTGGCCCCAGCAACAGGTAGTGCAGGAAGGCGAACAGCAGCGTCAGCCACAAGGCCAGCGACAGTGCGAGCAGCAACAGTGCCGGCCACGGCGCGCTGCGGTCGACCAACGCCACCGGCCACGAAGTGCCGAAATAGAGAATGCAGGGAAAAGGCAACGCGAAGAACAGCAGGAACGCGCCCCAGAACCAGAGATAGGCTTTCATGGGGGAAGGGGACCGCGGTGGAACAGGGCGCGTAGATTACTACGCTTCAGCGGAACTGCAGGGTAAGCAGGTAGTAGCGGCCGAGCGGATCGTCCAGGCCCGGCATCTGTCCGCCATTGCCGACCAGATAGTTCACCGGTTGCGCATCGAGTACGTTGTGCACATCCAGCGCTGCAACGAGGCGCGGCCCCAGCCGACGTGCGAGGTGCAGGTTCCAGCGCAGCTGGCGTGGATTCATGCACTGGTTCCGATCGACCTGATCCTGCGGGCACTCGGCCCCGGGCAGCCAGGCACGGGTGCGCCCGACCTGGTTGCCGCGCAGGGCGATGTCCCAGTTGCTGTTCTGCCATTGCACGTTCAACACCGCAGCCAGCTCGGGTGTCACGTGGCCGCGCAGGTCCACGGCGGCCTCGTGGTCACGGCGGCGGCGCAGCTCCTGCTGTTTCAGCGCATCGAGCGAAAACAACCACTGGCCGTTGCTGCCGCTGTCGATGCGGTACTCGCCACGCAGCACCCAGTTGCGGGAGGTGGTGCGGCCGATGTTGTCGAACGACAGGCGCAGGCTGCTCAGGTGGCCGTCTTCATCCAGTTCCCAGGTACTACGATTCCACACCGCATCGCTGGGCTGCAGGGCGAGGATCTCGTTGCGCAGTTCCACGATGTTGTGGGTCAGCGACAGCGAGAACGTGTCGTTGGGTGTCCACGTGGCTGCCAGCGAATGGCTGCGCGATCGCTCGGCCTTCAGTGCATCGTTCTCTACGACGTTGGCCGTGACGCTGCAGCCGCCACCGCGGGTGGCGATTGCACATTCCGGAAGGGCATTGGACACCGGAAGCGTGATCGAGCCGAAGTAGCCGGGAGGCCGCCGTTGCTCGAACAGGCTCGGTGCACGGTAACCGCGCCCGCTGGCCAGCAGGAACGACCAGTGCGGCGTCGGGCTCCAGCGCAGCCCGGCACGAGGCGAGAACGCCATGAAGCCGCCGTCGCGGTCCCAGCGTGCAGCCAGGTCCGCGCGCAGCGTGGGTGCCAGCGGCAGGCCCAGCTCGGTATAGACGCCACTGCTTTGTCGCGACAGGCGGCGTTGCTGCTGCGGCAGGCCCAGCGCAAGGTCGCCCTGGCTCAGCAGCACATCCGGACGCGAGACCCAGCGTTCATGGCGCAGGTCGATGCCGGTGGCCAGCTGCGCATTGCCCCCGGGCATTGCCATCAGTTCACGCTGCACACCCCACCAGCCCTGCCATTGTGCGGTGCTGCCGCGGTTGCGGATGGACGGAAACAGCGTGTCCGCCTCGGCCGCCGGCGGCGCGTCGAAACCGGGGGTGAACCTGCGCGCCTGCGTTGCTTCAAGCAGGCGCGTCGTGCGCACGGTGCCGGCAGTGGACAAGGTGACTTCGCTGCGCTGCGCGCTGATGCCCGCCTCCCAGCTGCGCCGGCCCTGGTCACGGCCGATGCCGAGGGTGACGTCCGCATCGGTGGCGCGGACGCTGGGGCGCACGTTGCCGGCCTCGCGCAGCACACTGTTGAAGGTGATTCCGCGCGAGACTACGGCAACGGCAGTCGGGCCCAGGTCGAAGCGCTGACGGTTGTGACTGGCCCGTGCCTCGACATAGGCATAGCGTCCCTCGCCACGTTCATGCCGGTAGTGCAGGTAGGCCGACGCGGTATCCGAGGCGGGCTGCAGCGAACGCGGGCGCGCGCTGTCAAACCAGCAGCCATCCTCGCGCCGCTTCAGGGGCGGCTCGCAGCGTCGGGCGGGCACGTACCAGTTGCCGAAGATCGCGCCGATCGGATACAGCGAGGTTTCCGCATGCCAGTCACGCTGGTCACCGGCGACATGCTCGACACGGTGCAGATCCAGGCCGGCAAACCAGCGGTCCCCATTGCCACGCGCGCCGCCCGTGGCGGCCTGCAGGCGGTACTGGCCCGCATCGCCGCGGCTGCTGAGTCCGGTCTGCAGCATGGCTTCGGGCCCATCGGCCTGGTCGCGCAGGATGATGTTGACCACGCCGGACATGGCATCGGCCCCATAGATGGCCGAGGCACCGCCGCGTACCAGTTCGATGCGGTCGACGAAGCTCAGCGGAATGCCGCCGAGGTCGGTGAGCCCGCCCTGTTCCAGCGACACCATGGGATAACGCGGCAGGCGCCGGCCGTTGACCAGGAACAGCGTCGCCCGCGGGCCCATCCCGTCCAGGCTGGTGGTGGCCGCTGCACCCACCGGCAGGTACTGCGAATCGCCGCCGCGCGAGGTACTCATGGCGGGATGGCCGTTCATGCCGGGCAGGTGCCGCAGCAGGTCGAACAGATTGCCGTAGCCACTGCGCAGGATGTCGTCGCGATCGATGGTGGTGACCGGCAGTGTGGTCTGCACCGAAGAGCGCGGCAGCCGGCTGCCGGTGACGTGGATGGGTGCCAGTTCCACCTGGTGTGGCGTGTCGGCGGACCTGGGAGCCGGGTGCGGCAGGCGCGGGGCTGCGACCGCTTTCGGTGGCGTGGCAGGTGGCTCGGGATGGACACGTCGCACGACAAAGGCACCCGAGGACGTGCGCAGGATGTTCACCGGCAGGCCGGCGACCAGCAGCTTCAGGGAGGCCCCGGTATCGCGTTGGCCACGTGTGCCAGTGGTGCGCAGATCATCCAGTTCACGTGCGTCGAACAGCAGGGCGGTGCCACTCTGCCGGGCCCATTGCTGCAGTGCCGGCACCAGTGGGCCCGCACCCACGTCGATCTCCAGCGTGCCGGCGGGCTCGCCGGCATCGGCCATCGGTAGTGCGGCAACACCCAGTGCAAGGCATAGCAGGGCGCGGAGCAGCCCCCACTGCAGCGCACCCGGACCTGCCGTCACTGCCGGTCTCCTCAGTAGGTGCGGCGCAGTTCCAGCGCGCCATCCGGACGCGTCTGGCCAGCCACGGACCAACCCAGTTCCAGCGCCGACAGCAGCTCCTGTGCATCACCGGCGCGGAAGGTGCCGCTTACAGCCAGGTCGGTGATCTCCGGATCGACGATCACCAGCGGCGTGCGGCCATAACGGTTCATGCGCTCGACCACGATCGACAGGGGCGTGGCATCGAACACCAGTTGCCCCCGCAGCCAGCCTTCAGCGGCTGCGTTGGACGAGAGGGCGGGGCCCGGCTGGATGCGGCCGGAGGGCAGTACCTGCAGCTGTTGGCCGGGCGCCAGCGTGTGCTGCGCTGCGCCGTTGCTGACTTCCACGGCACCTTCCAGCAGCGCGACCTCGACCAGGCCGTCGCGCAGGCGTTCCACCTGGAAGGTCGTGCCGATGTCACGGATCGTACTGTCGCCGGCGTGCAGTTTCAGCGCCTTGTTCGACGGTGCGACCTGCAGTTGCAGCCGGCCCCGCTCCAGCACCAGATCACGATGGCGCCAGCCGAAGCGGGCGCGGAGGGTGGTGCCGGCATCCAGCATGGCGACGCTGCCATCGGCCAGCGTCTGCTGCTGTGGCTGGTGCGAATCATTGGCGTAGACCTGCGGCGTCGGGTTGCCGTCGATGGCAACCATCCAGCCGATGCCGATCGCCATGCAGACACCGGCGGCAGCGGCCACGCCCGGCAGCCAGCGCCGGCGCGGCGGACGCGCCGCCCGTGCCGCGGCGGTGCGCAGCCAAGGGTCAGCCGCAAGCGCCGCACCCTGCTGGAACAGGGTTTCGGCCTGCACCCAGGCTTTGACGTGGGCCGGATCTTCGGCCAGCCAGTCCTCGAACGCCTCGCGTTCGACCGACGTGCAGTCCGGGGCTTCCAAGCGGGCTACCCAGGCGCTGGCGCGTTCAAACAGCTGTGCATCATCCCTGTGCGGGGTGCCACTCATTGGCCGTCCCTGTCGTTGTGCAGCGGATCCGATCCCAACTCCTGACGCAGGCCCTGCAGGGCCCGGGCGATATGTTTTTCCACGGTCTTGGCAGTAATTCCACAATGCCGCGCGATCTGCGTGTAGCTCATGCCGGTGATGCGGTTGAGCAGATAGACCTCGCGTGCGCGTTCGGGCAGCTTGAACAGGGCCTGCCGCAGCAGGGACAGCATCTGCCCTGACTCGGCCTGGCGCAATGGATCGGGCGAGGAACTGGACGGTTCGTCGCTGCCATCGTGTTCGGCCAGCGGCAGATGCGGCCGCGACTGCGGCGAGCGGCCGCGGTCTGCCAGGCGGTTGCGGGCGATACGATACAGCAGCAGGCGCAGTTCGTCCGGGCCCTGTGCGCGGTAGCGGATCAGCCGCTCCATGCAGTCCTGCGCGATATCCTCCGCATCCTCAGGCCCGACCCCCCGCGTGCGCAGGAACGCGCACAGCGGTGCGCGCTCTTCGCGTACGAACGCGATGAAGGCATCCGCAGGTGCGGGTAGCTCCGGCGCGCGATGGATCAGGGGAGACGGGGTGGACAGGGCTGGCCTCGACTGTCGGTGGCGAATGCGTCATCGAGTTTTACGCGACGATGACCGGATGGGGAAGAGTGTGCATCGATCGGATTCTCATTCTGAATGTATTCATTTTTCAGGATCCGTTCCACTGGGGGAGATCACCCCGCTGTGGCGTTGATCGTTCTACCCGCGTGTTGCGGGTGGAGAGAGAACACATGAAGTATTCGAAGTTGAGCCTGGCCCTGGCCGGGCTGATGGGCGTTGCCGCCATATCCGTGGTGGATGACGTCATGGCAATGAATTATCACGTGCAGGGCGATCGCATCTTCCTGAGTGGCGATGTGACCTACGCCGACGTGGTGTCCCTGCCGGCACTGCTGGCCAAGGCGCAGGCCGAAGGCCGGCCGGTCCGTGAGGTGGTGCTGCGCACGTCCAATGGTGGTGCGTTGATCGCCGGCGAGTGGCTGCAGGGCATCATCCGCACCTCCGGACTGAACACCATCGTGTCCGGCAATTGCATCTCGTCCTGCTCGATCATGCAGTCCGGTGGCGTCGAACGCTATCTGGCCGGCGATCTGCCGCTCATCGACTCGGTGCAGATCCACGCGGCCAGCAGCGGCGGCAAGGTGATCTACACGCCGTCGCCGCGCATGACCCAGATCTACACCGGCAACTACGGTGGTGGCATGGATGCCGGGCTGCTGCACAAGGCCATGTACGAAGTGGTGAAGCCGAATGGCCTGCTGGTGTTCCGCGATCCGGCACGCAGCACCGGTTCCTCGGTCACTTTCGACCCCGATGGCAGTGGCAGCAAGCTGGAGTCGTTCCCCGGCCAGGATATCTACAGCAACAGGATCATCACCGCGAGCGGGTACCGCGATCCGGGCGACACCTTGAATGTCACCGCCAACGTGACCGGCGACATCAACCCCGGCTACCTGCGTACCGGACGCCAGTTGCAGGCGTTCGTCGATGATGATTTCGCGCGCTGGAATACCGACTGGCGATCCACCTACATCAATCTCGCGCAGAGCATCTACAACGCATCCAGCAAGGGTCCGCAGGGCATCGGTGCGCTGTCGGTGCAGGGTTACCTCAGTGACCCGGACATCCAGGACCTGTTGCTGTCCAAGCTGCGGCTGGCTGATCTGGATGTCTCCACGCTGGACAACGCCATGGGCGTGATCCGGGTGACCAACGGCGCCACCTGGCGCACGTCCGCGACGACGGGTGCGGATTTCATGCTGGTCGACAATGGCACCATCGCGCTGGAAGGCGGTGCCCTGCGCGCATCGGAAGTGCGCGTGCTCGGCGCAGGCATGCTGGTCGGCCATGGCGACGTGGCGGGTACGGCGATGGACCGCGCTGCATTGCTGGACGGCACCGGCCCGTCGTACCGCGAAGACGGTTTCAACCGCCTGCGCGTGTTCGGCACGCTGATGCCGCGCGGTGGCGACCTGGTCACCCATGGCTACGTCAACATCATGCCGGGCGGCAAGGTGCTGTTCGACGTTACAGAGAATGGCGGCACCGCTGCAGGCCGCCTGCGCGTGGGTACCTTCTTCGATGACGAGCAGACCGAGGGGGCACTGGTGATCTCCAAGGGGGCCTTCCTCGAACTGAACGTGGCGCAGGGCTACTACGGCCAGGATTTCCGTCGTGATCTGGTTGAGGGCCCGATCTACCAGGGCGGCTTCGAAGAGGCCGTGCGCCTGGGGGACACCGGTTATAGTGCCAGCATCAGCGGTGATGTGTTCCGTCCCCGCCACAATTCGCTGTTGAGCTTCAACGTGAAGCAGACGGCCGATGGCCTGTGGCTGACCGCCAACCCCGGCTTTGACCAGCTGGGCCTGTTCGCCAACGGTACGTCCGGCGACGGCCTGGGCCGTGCGCTGGCGACGGCCTCCGATCGCCAGGACAAGGGGCTGAGATCGCTGCTGGGCGCACTGCAGTTCGCCGACCGCGATGTGATCGCACAACAGGCCGGTGCCCTGCGCGGTGATGCGCACGCCAGCCTGCGCCTGGCCGACACCGCGCTGGTGGGCAGCATCGGCAACGTCGTGCAGCAGCACCAGGCGGCCATGCGCAGCGGCGGCGATGCCGATGGCCTGGCCTCGCAGGTGGCGCAGTCGGTCTCCTCCCAGCCGGGCATGCGCCATGGCAGCCTGTTCAACCAGCTGGCGATGCACCTGGTCGAACCGGCGCCGGGCAGCGTTGCGGGTAGCGGTGACGCCGGACGCAGCCATGGCATCTGGGCACGTGGTTTCGCCAGCCATGGCCGCATCGATGCCGACGGTGGCGTGGCCGGCCTGAGCCACACCATTGGTGGCATCGTGATCGGTGCAGACACCCGCGTGGCCGATGACCGCGTGACCCTGGGCGTCAGCGTGGCCGCGGCGGACATGTCGACCAAGGCCAGCGATGGCTCTGGTTTCACCGGTGATGTGCGCGCGCTGGACGTGGGCGGTTACCTCGATGCGACGTACGCGCGCGGCTATCTGTCGGCGGCCGTGCGCTACACCGATCTGCGGCATGACACCCGTCGCAGCATCGGCGGTATCGATGGCCTGCAGCAGCCCCTGCGCGCGAAGTACAGCAACGATGCGATCTCCGCACGTGTTGAACATGCGTTCTCGTTCACCACCGGCAAGGGCCTGGTGATCCAGCCGTTGCTGCCGGTGGTGGACTACGCGCGCACGTCGGCCACCCGCTTCAACGAAGGGCAGGGCGCCGGTGCGCTGGTTGGCCGCAGTGGCAGCCTGGAGAGCATCCGCGTGGGTGCGGGCCTGCAGCTGTTCAAGACCTTCGAAGGCAACAACGGTGAGCGCATCACCCCGCGCGCCCGGGTGGTCTGGCAGAAGGAGCTGGGCGATTCGCAGGCCCGCTACAGCACCGGCTTCGCCGCAGCTCCGGATCTGGTGTTCGGCGCCAGCAGCCAGGCGGTGGGCGAGCAGGTGCTGGCCTGGAACCTGGGTGTGACCAGCCGTGCCAGCGAGCGGCTGTCGATCATGGCCGATTACGTGGGCGAGCGCCGCGACGGGCAGATCCAGAACGGCGTGATGCTGGGCCTGGGCTACAGGTTCTAAGTGGCACCCGGCACCGGCGATGACGGCATCGCCGGTGCCATCCCAACGCGGGCGCTGCTGCGGTATGGTCGGTATGGCATTCCACCCAGGCCCATCCATGCAGATCGCCGTCTTCAGTGCCCGTCCCTACGACCGCCGCTTCCTTGATGAGGCGAACCAGCGCGATGCGGCTGGGGACGGCTTTGCGTTCGTGTACTTCGATGTGGCGCTGGACGTGCACACGGCGGCGCTGGCGCAGGATTGCGCAGCCGTATGCGTGTTCGTCAACGACCGCCTGGATGCGCCGGTGCTGCACACCCTGCATGCGATGGGGGTGCGGGCCGTGCTGCTGCGATGCGCAGGTTTCAACAACGTGGATCTGGCGGTTGCAAAAGCGCTGGATCTGTTCGTCGCACGCGTACCGGCCTATTCGCCGGAGGCGGTGGCCGAGCATGCGCTGGCGCTGGTGATGACCCTCAACCGGCAGACCCATCGCGCCTACAACCGGGTGCGCGAAGGCAACTTCATGCTCGATGGCCTGCTCGGGCGCACCCTGCACGGGCGCACGGTCGGCATCGTCGGCACCGGCAAGATCGGCCTGGCTACCGCGCGCATCTTCCACGGCATGGGCTGCACCGTGCTGGGGTACGACCCGTATCCATCGGCGGCCTTCGCTGCCGTGGGCGAAGGGGTTGGACTGGAGGAGCTGCTGGCGCGCGCCGATATCGTGTCGCTGCATTGCCCGCTGACACCCGATACCCAGCATCTGATCAACGACGCCTCGCTGGCGCGGATGAAGACCGGCGCGATGCTGGTCAACACCTCGCGCGGCGGGCTGGTGGATACCCATGCGGTGATCCGCGCGCTGAAGTCGCGGCGGCTGGGTCATCTGGCCATCGACGTCTACGAGCAGGAAAGCGCGCTGTTCTTCCAGGACCTGTCCGGCGAGATCATCGACGACGAGGCCTTCCAGCGCCTGATGACCTTCCCCAACGTGCTGGTGACCGGCCACCAGGGCTTCTTCACCGTGGAGGCGCTGCAGGAGATCTCGGCGATCACGCTGGGGAACCTGCAGGATTTCGCGGCCGGGCGGGTGTGCGCCAATTTGGTGGGGACTGGCTGAGCCGGCGACATCGTGACTGCGACGCCTGTTCTGTCGCGCACCACATCTCCGGATCCACACCAACGCGAAGTGCAGCCGGAGGTGGCGCTGGGTGCGCTGGTGCTGGTGGCGGACGGCGATGCCGGCTTCAATGATGGCTTAAACGGCGTCCGGAACGAATGCGATGGCGTCGAGCGGTCGTGCTGTGACGCAACGCGACAGGTTGGGATGTGATGCGTACCATCAAGGCGGCCAAGGGGGGCGCCGACGATTCCTGTACCTATGAGTAAAACGACGTTCCGAGCCACCATGAAGTGGGTCAACCTCGCGGCGGCGGCTTCAATTGACCTGCTGACCGGCACCCTCTAGAATTGCCTGCTAAGCCGGAATAGCTCAGTTGGTAGAGCGGCGCATTCGTAATGCGTAGGTCGCAGGTTCGACTCCTGTTTCCGGCACCAGTTGCATGAAAAGCCCCGGCCTTGGCCGGGGCTTTTTGTTTGGGCGGATGTGGGAAATCATGGGCGCGAACCCCTATCAGGTTCAAGCGCCCGCACCGGCTGCCGCAGCACGGTCTTCAACCGCGCAGCGTCGGTCCTGCGCGGGTCGCCCAGGTAGATCTCGTGATGGGGGCCGGCGAAGGTGTAGCCCAGCGAAGGCATCAGTTCGTCGTGCAGATGGGCCAGGGCCGGACCCTCGTCATCGTAGGCGCCTACATGCAGGGTCTGCAGGCAGATGCCCTCCTCAATCACCTGATGGCGAAGACTGGCCGGTGCGTCGCCCAGTTTTTTCGCCGCCTTGGCGATGGCAGCCTCCAGCTGCTCTGGACGGATCCCGTCCGGCGTACGGATCATCACCGTCCACCTCCACTCATCCTTGCGGCGTTCCACAAAGCTCGACGGATCCTCTGCGGTCCAAAGCGCTTCCAGCGGTGGCACCACGTAGTCCCGGCCCTTGGCCTTCAGCGCGAACTTCAGTGCATAGCTGACCGAGTAGAGCCACTGCACCGCCTGCACATACGCGGGGGCGGTATTCGGATCCCCGTGGCCGTCGACCATCAGGTAGGGCAGGGGCGGTACGTCCACCGTCACGAACCGGCCCACCGGGGGCTGGTACAGCGCGCGATCGCGCTTCTTGAAGTCGATCTTGTCCATGGGCTTCCTCCAGCGCCGAGCATCCCATGCATTACCTTCGCAGGCATGCCTGAACATGTTCAGGCGACTTTGCCGAACACGGGCGGAGCAGCCGCCATCGCCCGATGCTAGGATGCCGCCCCCGGGTGTTCTGCCCGCCGCGCCTGCGCGGTGCGACAACGTGTCGCAGCCAGAAACGGGCCTTTCCTGCGCTCGATCATTGTCAATGCCTTTCTTAAATGGTGGGTGACGGCCTAAAATTGAAAGGCTGACTCGACCCCACCTCCCTACCTGTCTTCCGGACCGGTGGGACCGGCTTTGGCCGGAACAGGCAGGACGGGGAACGGCATTCCCTCGCAATTGGATCGACCGATGATTCCGTTGAAAACCCTTGGGCGCTGGTTGCGCCCGGGCCTGCTGCTGTCGTTGCTGGTGATGCTCACCGGCTGCGATGCCGTGGCCATCCTCAGTCCGAAGGGCCAGATCGGCCAGGATGAGAAGACCCTGCTGATCACGGCTACCGTGCTCATGCTGCTGGTCGTCATCCCGGTCATCATCATGACCCTGACCTTCGCGTGGAAGTATCGCGCCTCCAACACCAAGGCCCGTTACGAGCCGAAGTGGTCCCACTCGACGGCGATCGAGGTGGTGGTGTGGTCCATTCCCTGCATGATCGTGCTGGTACTGGCGGTCCTGACCTGGCGCTCGTCGCACGCACTGGACCCGTACAAGCCGCTGGAATCGGACGTCAAGCCGGTCACCATCGAGGCGATCTCGCTGGACTGGAAGTGGCTGTTCATCTATCCGGAAGAGAAGGTGGCGGTCGTCAACGAAATCAAGTTCCCGGTCAACACGCCGCTGAACTTCAAGATCACGTCCGATTCGGTGATGAATGCCTTCTTCATCCCGCACCTGGGCAGCATGATCTACTCGATGGCTGCGATGGAGACCAAGCTCCATCTGATCGCCAACGAGACCGGTGAATTCCCGGGCATGTCCTCGCACTACAGCGGCGCGGGCTTCGCCAAGATGCACTTCACCGCCTACTCGGTCACCGATGCCGAATACCGCCAGTGGCTGGACCAGGTCCGTGCCGGCGAGCAGACCCTGGACAAGGCCTCGTTCAAGGCGCTGGGTGAAGCACGCAACGCCGAGTGGTACCCGGTCACCTACTTCGGCAAGACCGAAGAAGGCCTGTTCGACTGGGTCATCGCCAAGCACATGGGCGACAACAAGCACTACGGCATGAAGCACTCGCACGCTGGTGCCGCCGCTGCCGATGCCGCCAGCCATGAAGCGCACGAGGGCCATGCCCCCAGTGACGCACATGATTCCAAGGAATCGGGTGAAAACCTGGATGCCAACGAACACGAACACGCGGGCCATGCCGGCCACGCGGGTTCGGGAGAATGAACATGTTGGGAAAACTCTCTCTTGAGTCGATCCCCCACGATCCAATCGTGCTGACCACCCTGGTCGGCGCGGTGCTGGGTGGCCTGGGCGTCATGGCCCTGATCACCAAGTTCAAGCTGTGGGGCTATCTGTGGAAGGAGTGGTTCACCTCGGTGGATCACAAGAAGATCGGCGTGATGTACCTCATCGTCGCCTTCGTCATGCTGCTGCGCGGTTTCTCCGACGCCATCATGATGCGTACCCAGCAGGCGCTCGCCGTCGGCGGGTCCGAGGGTTACCTGCCGCCGCACCACTACGATCAGATCTTCACCGCCCACGGCGTGATCATGATCTTCTTCGTGGCGATGCCGCTGATCACCGGCCTGATGAACCTGGCCGTGCCGCTGCAGATCGGTGCGCGCGACGTCGCGTTCCCGTTCGTCAACTCGCTCAGCTTCTGGCTGTTCGTGTCCGGTGCGGTACTGATCATGCTGTCGCTGTGGATCGGTGAGTTCGCCGCCACCGGCTGGCTGGCGTTCCCGCCGTTGTCGGGCATCGAATACAGTCCAAGCGTCGGCATGGACTACTACATCTGGGGTCTACAGGTCGCAGGCCTGGGTACCACGCTGAGCGGTATCAACTTCTTCATCACCATCCTGAAGATGCGTACCCCCAGCATGAAGCTGATGCAGATGCCGGTGTTCACCTGGACCGCCCTGGTGACCAACGTGCTGATCGTCGCCGCCTTCCCGGTGCTGACCATCACCCTGGTGCTGCTGACCCTGGACCGTTACCTGGGAACGCACTTCTTCACCAATGACGGTGGCGGCAACGCCATGCTGTACATCAACCTGATCTGGATCTGGGGTCACCCGGAGGTGTACATCCTGGTCCTGCCGGCGTTCGGTGTGTTCTCCGAAGTCATCGCGACCTTCTCGCGCAAGGCGCTGTTCGGCTACAAGGGCATGGTCTACGCCACCGCCTGCATCGGCGTGCTGTCGTTCATCGTGTGGCTGCACCACTTCTTCACCATGGGCTCGGGTGCCAACGTCAATGCCTTCTTCGGCATCACGACGATGATCATTTCGATCCCGACCGGCGTGAAGATCTTCAACTGGCTGTTCACCATGTTCCGCGGCCGCGTGCACTTCACCACCCCGGTGCTGTGGACCATCGGCTTCATGGTCACCTTCGTCATCGGCGGCATGACCGGTGTGATGCTGGCGATTCCGGCCATCGACTTCGTGCTGCACAACAGCCTGTTCCTGATCGCCCACTTCCACAACGTCATCATCGGCGGCGTGGTGTTCGGCATGTTCGCCGGCATCACCTACTGGTGGCCGAAGATGTTCGGCTTCCGCCTGAACGAGTTCTGGGGCAAGTGCGCGTTCTGGTGCTGGTTCATCGGCTTCTACGTGACCTTCATGCCGATGTACGTGCTGGGCTTCATGGGCATGACCCGCCGCCTGCAGAGCACGGTCAACCCGGCTTACGAGCCGCTGCTGCTGATCGCCGCCGCAGGTGCGTTCATCGTCGGTGCCGGCATCCTGTGCCAGATCATCCAGGTGGCCGTGTCGATCCGCGACCGCAAGAAGACCGTCGACCTGACCGGCGACCCGTGGGATGCCCGTACGCTGGAGTGGGAAACCTCTTCGCCGCCGGCCTTCTACAACTTCGGCACGCTGCCGGAAGTCACCGAGCTGGACGATTTCTGGGAGCGCAAGCAGCGTGGTGAAGCCTGGCCGAAGCCGGCCAAGTACACCGACATCCACATGCCGCGCAACACCGGCACGGGCGTTGTCATCGGTGCCTTCAGCCTGGTGTTCGGCTTCGCGATGATCTGGCACATCTGGTGGCTGGCCATCGTCGGCTTCGTCGGCATGATCGCCACGTTCATCTACCGCACCTTCGACCAGGACGTGGACTACTGGGTCCCGGCCGCCGAGGTGGAACGCATCGAGAACGAACACCGCAAGCACCTGGAAGCCCAGGGCCTGGTGAAGTCGGAGCTGAAGGCATGAGCACCAATACCTCGACCCTGAGCCACGGGCACGCCGCGCATGCGGCGGCCCATGGCCATGACGACCACGAGCACCACGACACCGGCGGCAACACCGTCTTCGGTTTCTGGGTGTACCTGATGAGCGACTGCCTCATCTTCGCTTCGCTGTTCGCCACCTACGTGGTGCTGGCGGGCGGTACCGATGGTGGCCCCACCGCGAAGGACCTGTTCGAACTGCCGTTCGTTGCATGGGAAACCGCGCTGCTGCTGACCTCGTCGCTGACCTTCGGCCTGGGCATGATCGCCATGCACCGCAAGCAGATGGGCCAGATGTACCTGTGGCTGGGCATCACCTGGCTGCTGGGCTTCGGCTTCATGTGCATGGAAGTGTGGGAGTTCCAGCACCTGATCCACCAGGGCTACGGTCCGGACCGCAGTGCCTTCCTGTCGGCGTTCTTTGCCCTGGTCGGTACCCACGGCCTGCACGTCAGCGCCGGCCTGCTGTGGCTGCTGGTGATGTTCGTGCAGCTGAAGAAGTACGGCCTGACCCCGACCAACAAGACCCGCATGGCGTGCCTGAGCCTGTTCTGGCACTTCCTGGACCTGATCTGGATCGGCGTGTTCTCCGTCGTCTACCTCAATGGAGCCCTGTAATGGCACATGACAACCATGCACACGACCACGGCACCGGCGGCGAAAGCCATGGCAGCGTGAAGTCGTACCTGATCGGCTTCGTGCTGGCGGTGGTGCTGACCGTCATCCCGTTCTGGATGGTGATGTCGGGTGATTTCTCGCGCACCGTCAACGGTGTGGTGATCGCGATCACCGCGGTGCTGCAGATGCTGGTCCACCTGGTGTTCTTCCTGCACCTGGACCGCTCTTCGGAAAGCCGCTGGAACGTCAACGCTGCGGCCTTCACCGTGGTGGTGATCGGCATCATCGTGGTCGGCACCCTGTGGGTCATGCACAACATGAACGTGCACATGATGCACTGACGTCTTCGCGACGTTGCCACGCAGAAAGGCCGCCCTCGGGCGGCCTTTCTGTTTGCCGTGGGGGGGGCGGCGAGGAACATCCACGCACGGCGTGGATCTCCTGATGAGGCGGGTGCGGAGCTTGCTCCGCACATCGGCTCAGCCCACCCGGCGCAGAAATTCCTCGGCGTCCATCGGTCGGCCCAGGTGGTAGCCCTGCAACTGGTCGCAGCCCAGTTCGCTCAGGTACTCGCGCTGCGCCTGCGTCTCCACGCCTTCGGCCACCACCTGCAGCTGCAGGGTGCGTCCCAGCGCGATGATCGACGAGACGATGGCGGCGTCCTCTTCATTGCATTCCAGGTCATGCACGAACGCGCGGTCGATCTTCAGTTCGGTGGCCGGCATGCGTTTCAGGTACAGCAGGCTGGAATAGCCCGTGCCGAAGTCGTCGATGGCAATGTGCACGCCCATCGCGGTCAGGTCGTTGAGGATCGCCAGGCTGGCGTCGACGTCCTTCATCGCCGTGGTCTCGGTGATCTCCAGGGTCAGCCGCGCCGGCTCGATGTGGTGCCGTTCGAGCACCCCGCGCACGCTGTCCAGAAGGGCCGGGGAGGAGAACTGCAAGGGCGACAGGTTCACTGCCATCGACCATTCGGCATGTCCGGCATCGTGCCACGCACGCAACTGCGCACAGGCGCGGTCCAGCACCCAGTCGCCGATCGGCAGGATCAGGCCGCTGCGTTCGGCAATGGGGATGAACACGTCCGGCGCCAGCAGGCCCAGCTCCGGATGCTGCCAGCGCAGCAGCGCCTCGGCGCCGGTGGCTGGCGCGCCCGCGGCCGGGAACTTGGGCTGGTAATGCAGGATCAGTTCATTGCGCATCACGGCCTTGCGCAGGTCCTGCAGCAGGCGCAGCTGACGGTTGGCACTGAGCTGCATCGATGGGGTGAAGAACGTATAGCCGTTCCGCCCGGTTTCCTTGGTGTGGTACATCGCAGCGTCGGCGTGTGCCATCAGCTCGCGCTCGTTGCCGGCGTCATCCGGGTACAGGGCGATGCCCAGGCTGGCGCTGACCTGCAGCTCGGCTGCATCCAGCAGGAACGGTTCGCCAGCCGCCGCGATGATCCGCTCGGCCACCACCACCGCATCGTCGGGAATATCGATGGCCAGCACGATCACGAACTCGTCGCCGCCGAGGCGGGCGAAGGTGTCCTGTGGACGCAGCAGGCCGCCGATACGCTGCGCCACCGCCACCAGCAGGCGGTCGCCGAGCTGGTGCCCGTAGGCATCGTTGACCGCCTTGAAGCCGTCCAGGTCGCAGAACATCACCGCCACTGCATGGTTGCGGCGCCGCGCCTTCTCGATGGCCTGCTCGATGCGATCCTGCAGCAGCATGCGGTTGGGCAGCTGGGTCAACGGGTCGTGCAGGGCGGCCTGGATCAGCTTGTTGTTGGCATGCGCCAGCGAATCGGCCAGCAACCCGGTGCGCACGCGCATCTGCCGGTCGAACAGCGAGGCGACCAGGGCGATACCCAGGGTGGCCACGGTGGTGACGATCACCAGTACCGCCAGCCAACGCGTGTCGATGCCACCGCTGCCGACCGCGCCGCAGATGCTGCCCTCCGGGAAGCGCGCCGCGGCCATGCCGGTGTAGTGCATGCCGACGATGGCCAGGCCCATCACCAGCGAGGCCAGCGCGCGCAGGAGGATGGTGTTGCGCTGTTCGGTGCGCAGGCGGAAGGCAATCCACAGCGCAGCACCGGCGGCGCCGATGGCCACCGCAATGGAGGCGGCGAACCAGCCCGGGTGATAGTCGATACCCGGCTGCATACGCATCGCGGCCATGCCGAGGTAGTGCATGGCGGCGATGCCCAGCCCCATCAGTACGGCGCCGGCCAGCAGCCGGCGCCAGGGCAGGCTGGGCCGTGACACCAGCCACAGTGCGTAGGCCGAAGCGCCGATCGAGACCGCCAGCGAATACAGGGTGATGCCGATGTCGTAGCCGACCGGGATCGGCAGGTCGAAGGCCAGCATGCCGATGAAATGCATCGACCAGATACCCAGGCCCATCGCCGCTGCACCGCCGGCCAGCCACCAGCGGGCCACGCGGCCCTCGGCCGTGGCCAGGCGGCCGGCCATGTCCAGCGCCGTGTACGAAGCAAGAATGGCCACCAGCAGGGAGATGGCGACCAGGCTCTGACTGTAACTGCCAGTCATGTTGAATCCAGAGGGGGAGGGAGGGGTGCCCGCAAGGCGCACGCCCGCGACAACTATCGGCGCGGGGGGGCGGGACTTGAGCGGTCGCAGCACCTGCGACCCGGCTCGGCTATCCTGCCACGCCTGTTCCCGTTGCTGGAAATCATCCAATGGCAAAAGCCCGCACCGCCTACGTCTGCAATGAATGCGGCGCCGAATTCAGCAAGTGGCAGGGCCAGTGCACCGAGTGCAACGCCTGGAACTCACTGTCGGAAATCGTGCTGGAGAGCGCGGCGGCCGCCAAGGCGCCGGCGTCGCGGCGGGCGGGCTGGGCCGGCAAGATCGACCCGCCGAAGATTACCGCGCTGAAGGACGTGGAGCAGACCGAGCACCGGCGGGTCACGACCGGCATCGGCGAGTTCGATCGTGTGCTCGGCGGCGGCCTGGTCGAGGGCGCGGTGGTGCTGGTCGGTGGCGACCCCGGCATCGGCAAGTCGACCCTGCTGCTGCAGGCGGTGGCGAAGATGGCGGCCGAGCTGCCGGTGCTGTACGTCACCGGCGAGGAGTCGCTGGCGCAGGTGGCTGGCCGCGCGCATCGCCTGGAGCTGCCACTGGATGGCGTCAATGCGCTGGCCGAGACCGGCGTCGAGTCGATCCTGCAGCATGCCTCCAAGGCCGGACCGCGGCTGATCGTGGCCGACTCCGTGCAGACCCTGTGGACCGAGAGCCTGACCGCCGCGCCGGGCTCGGTCAGCCAGGTACGCGAGAGCGCGGCGCGGCTGGTGCGCTTCGCCAAGGAGACCGGCACCGCCGTGTTCCTGGTCGGTCACGTGACCAAGGAGGGCGGCATCGCCGGCCCGCGCGTGCTCGAGCACATGGTCGATGCGGTACTGTATTTCGAAGGCGAGAGCGGCAGCCGCTTCCGCCTGCTGCGCGCCTTCAAGAACCGCTTCGGTGCGGTCAACGAGCTGGGCGTGTTCGCGATGAGCGACAAGGGCCTGAAGGAAGTCTCCAATCCGTCGGCGATCTTCCTGTCCGGTGGCAGCACCCATCAACCGGGCAGCTGTGTGATGGTCACCCGCGAGGGCACCCGGCCGCTGCTGGTGGAGGTGCAGGCGCTGGTCGATGCGTCGCCGCTGTCGAACCCGCGTCGTGTCGCGGTCGGCCTGGAGCAGAACCGGCTGGCCATGCTGCTGGCGGTGCTGCATCGCCACGGCGGTGTGCTGGTCGGCGATCAGGATGTGTTCGTCAACGTGGTCGGGGGCATTCGCGTGCAGGAGACCGCGGCCGACCTGCCGGTGCTGCTGGCGGTGCTGTCCTCGCTGCAGGATCGGCCGCTGGCGGAGAAGACCATTGCCTTCGGCGAAGTCGGCCTGTCCGGCGAGATCCGGCCGGTGCCCAATGGCGAAGACCGCCTGCGTGAGGCGGCCACCCATGGCTTCAAGCGCGCCATCGTGCCCAAGGCCAATGCGCCGAAGGGCGGTTCGGTGAAAGGCATGGAAGTGATCGCGGTGGAGCGCCTGTCCGAGGCCATCGACGCGGCGTGATGCCAGCACTGTAGAGCCGAGCCCACGCCCGGCTGCTTTCTGTAGCGTCGAGCCATGGTCGACGGGTGGTCGAACAGCAGCCGAGCATCGGCTCGGCTCTACACATGTCCAATGCAGCAACGGTCAGCTTCCCTGTGCTAGTTTTTCCCGCTCGACGAAGACGCCCTCTGGCGTCTTTCCGTGCCCAGGAGTAAACGATTACATGCAGGACACCGCGCTCACCGCCCCCAACGCCGAAATCCGTCGCGCCGGGGTCGATCTCAATGGACTGATGACGGTGCTGGGCAAGCACCTGTATTCCACCCCGGTGGTGGCGCTGCGTGAGCTGGTGCAGAACGCGCACGATTCGATCATCCGTCGCCGCATCGAGCAGCCCGGCATCGAAGTGCCTTCGCGCATTTCGGTGCAGGTCGATGCCGCCGCTGGCGTACTGCGCATCACCGACACCGGTGCCGGCCTGACCCGCCAGGAAATCCACGATTACCTGGCCACCGTCGGCGTCGGCTACACCCGTGGCCTGCGCCAGGGCGGCGAGGACGATGAAGGCCTGATCGGCATGTTCGGCCTCGGTTTCCTGTCGGCCTTCGTGCTTGCGCGCCGGGTCAGCGTGCGTACCACCTCGTACCAGACGCCGGATCTGGGGCACCTGTACGTGTCCAGCAATGCCGAGCAGTACACCGTCAGTGAGGTGCCGGCACGTGCGATCGGTACCGAGGTGGAACTGGAGCTGCATCCGGATTTCCTGCCGCTGGCCAACGAAGCGCGCCTGCACGAGGTGCTGGGCCGTTACTGTGCGCTGCTGTCCGAGCCGATCTTCATCGGCGCTGCGGGCGAGGCGCTCAATCCCGAGCCGCCGCCGTGGCGTGGGCAGGGGGATGTTGCTCTGCATCCGGTGCAGGCGCGCCGCCAGGCGCTGCAGTTCGCAGCGCGCTTCGAGCATGATTTCGAGCCGATCGTCACCGTGCCGTTGCGTGCCGATGGCAACAGCGATGCCACCGGCCTGCTGTGGGTGCAGGACGGCGCTACCTACGGCACCAGCGACAACCGCAACCTGTCGGTGTTCGTGCGCGGCATGCTGTTGGATGACGATGCGCGCGACCTGCTGCCGCCCTGGGCTGGGTTCATTGGCGGGGTGATCGAATCCTCGCGGCTGACGCCTACCGCCAGCCGCGAAGATCTGCAGCGCGACGACCAGTACCGCGCCGTGCAGCATGCGCTGCTGGAAGCGCTGATTGATGGCCTGGCCGACGTCGCGCGGCAGCAGCCGGAGGCCTGGCGACGCGTTCTCACGCGCCACAATGAGGCCTTGCTGGGCGCAGCGCTGTGCGATGATCGCCTGTTCGACCTGTTGCTGGAGCACGTGCGCGTGCCGACCTCGCAGGGCGACCTGCCGGCCAGTGCGCTGCCCGCACGTGGCGCCGTGCACGTGATCCTCGACAACGGCGGCGGCTTCGAGGAAATGCTGTTCCGCGCGATGGGCGTGCCGGTCGCGCACGGCCATCGCTATGCGGTGGTGCCGTTCCTGCGCCGTTGGGCCCAGGCCAAGGGCCTGCGCTTGGTTGAATTGGGGACCGAACAGGGCAACCGTGCACTGTTCCGCAGCGATGACAGCCTCGACGAGGCGCAGCTGGCATGGCTGCGCGAGCAGCTCGGTGACGGCGAACAGCTGCTGCCGGCACGCTTCAGCCCCGAGTCGCTGCCGGTGGTGGTGGTGCCCGACCGCGAAGCCGAGCTGAAGCAGCGCCTGGAAGACGACGAGAACGACAAGCGCGTTTCGATGGCCGCGCTGCGCCTGGCCCGGCAGTTCACCGCGCGCATCGAATCGCGCGCACCGTCGCGGCTGTACCTCAACCTCGACAACCCGGCCGTGCAGGCGCTGTTGCGCGCCCAGCGCGAGGGGCATCCACAGGCCGAAGCCGCAGCCCGCCTGCTGCGCTCACTGAAGATCATCGTCGCCGCGCAGGGCCGCCCGCTGGCACGCGCGAACACTACGCCCGGCCCGGATCTCAACGGCGCCTTTACCGATATCGCCGGTGCCCTGCAGCAGATGCTGCGCTGAGCACCGTACCTTCTCATCCAGCCTTCGCTAGACAGGAGCACTTACCCCATGGACATCTGGAACTGGGTCGAAAAACTGCAGGGTGACCTGCGCCAGGCGGGCCAGGCGCAGAACGCGCACCTGCTGAACCGTCTCGCCGACGAGGTGAGCGAACTGCGTGTCGACCGCGTCGACGCGCTGCTGCCTGAAGCGCGTGCGCTGGGCAAGGCGCTGGACAACCCGTGGGTCGACGTCTACGTCGGCCACTGGGCGCTGCGCAATCGCGTCGGCAACCGCGTCGAAGGCGAAAGCGCGCTGGGCGAAGCCGTGGCGCTGTTCGAGCGTGCGCATCGTGAGGACACGATGGAGTGCCCGCAGTCGATCTGCGTGACCCAGGATCTGGCTGCCTGCTACGGCAACATCGATGGCCCGGGCTGGGTTCCCGAACGTGTCGAGGTGTGCGATGAAACGCTTGCACGCATCGATCCAAGCTGGGCCTGCTTCCAGTGCCTGAGCTGCGAAAAGGCCGATGCGCTGCTGGATGATGGCCGCGGCCAGGATGCGCTGGATTACCTGCAGGTGCAGTCGGATGCGATCGAGGCCTGCGGCAAGGAAGTGTTCGACAGCTTCCCGGAAATGCAGATCAAGATCCTGCTGGGCATGGGCCGCGCCGAAGAAGCGCTGTTGCTGATCGAGAAGCGAGAGGCCGAAGTGGCCGCGTCGGGCGAGTACGAGCCGGCCAACTGCACGGTGCCGCGCCGCCTGTCCAAGGCATGGGCGCTGGCCCAGCTGGGCCGCGACGAAGAGGCCGTGCAGCAGCTGGTGCCGTGGAGCGAACTGACGCCTACCTACTGGCGACTGTGGGCGAACACGGCCGTAGCGCTGTGCCGGCGCGATCCTGCACGCAATACCTGGGATCTGGGCACGCGCTTCAACATCATCATCGAACATTTTGCCGAGGTTGGCTCGCACCGCCTGCTGATCGAAGTTGCTGCGCTGAGCCTTGAACTGGCGCTGCAGCGAGGTGCACGCTGGGTGGCATTGCGCCAGCTGGAACTGGCGCGTACCCATCTGGCGCAGCTGCGCCAGGACCGTGGTGCGGCAGCATTGGTGGCCGACCTGGCCGCGCGTATCGATGCATTGCCTGACGTTGCGCCGCTGCCGGTGCCGGCCAGCGAACTGCTGGCCTGGCTGAACGAGCAGGGGGAGCAGAACCAGTCGCGCGATCCGGAGCGCGAGGCCCAGTGGCTGCTGCAGGCACAGGCGCAGCTGCCCGATGACGAGGCGCTGGCTGAGATGGCTGCCTCGGCATTGAGCGCCTGTGGTGCGCAGGCGGAAGCGCGCGCATTGCTGTGGCGATTCGTGCGCGCACACGATCAGGATGATGGCCCGGCCGCCTACACGCTGATGCGCTGGCTGACCGAGCAGGGCGACGACGAGGGCCTGCGTCAGCTGGCCGGGATCTACCGTGGCAGCGTGCCGGTGTTCGCGCACTGGTGCGAGGTGCAGCGTGCACGTCGCGTGTCCGATTGGCCGGCGCTGGAGCAGGCCGCGCAGGCGCTGCTGGCCGCCTCGCCGGGTTCGCACGGCGCGCGGGGCATGCTGGCGCGCATGTACATGGAAACCGGCCGTTTCCGTGAAGCACAGGCCTGCTATGCGCAGCTGGTGGAGCTGCTGGAGGAACCCAACGCCGCGCACTGGGACCACATGAGTGCGGCCAGCGCGGCACGCGACTGGGATGCGGTGCGCCGCTCGGCGGCGGCGATCGGCATGGAGTTGTCCAGCCAGGATGGCGTGGTCGAGGAGCCGTGGGGCTGGGTGATCATCCGCAGTGAAGAGAATGGCGAGCCGATGGAGTACTACGCCCGTCGCAGTGGCCCGGTGACCGCACGCATCGTCGAGAACGCACCGGCCAACCGTGCCCAGCAGGTCGGCGACTGGGTGGTGTTTGATGCCGCGCTGGTGCACCCGGCACCGGAGGAAGAAGAGGCCCGCGAGCACTTCATTCCGACCTATGCGCAGGTCCATGTGCTGGAACGCGGTGGTTTTGCCCGCAGCTGGCTGGTCGATGGCGCGCACCCGGGCGAAGAAGCCTGGAACGCCTTCGTCGAGGCGGCTGAAGCACAGGGTTGGAAGGTGTGGTCGCACAGCCGCGCGGACTACACCGTGACCGACCCCGACATGGAGGGAGGCACCCTGCCGGGCGTGCTGTTCACCGTTGCGCAGCCGCAGGACCACGCACCGCTGGCGCTGCACCGCTTCCTGCAGCAGGAGACCGCGAAGTGGCCGCACCCACACTGCTGGCTGCGGCTGGCCGAAGCCTGCGACCAGGACCGCCAGCCGCATCTGGATGTGATCGAGCGTTACGGGTTGTAAGTAGAGCCGAGCCTGCGCTCGGCTTATGCTGGAACGCAGCCGAGCATGGGCTCGGCTCTACAACAGATCGCCATCACGACCAAAGGGATTGGACATGCGAAAGACAGGGATGTTGATGATTGCCGGCCTGCTGCTGGCGCCAGCAGCACAGGCCGCGCCCGCCTGCCAAGAACCAGTGGTTGTGGCCCGCGCGTTCTACGAAGCGACGACGGGCGATGGCGACCTGCTGGAACCGCCGCCCGCGCTGGTCAGCCCCGGCTTCGGCAAGGCCCTGCGCGGCGAGCGCGCCTGCCAGCAGCGCGAAGAGGGCATCTGCACGATCGATTCCGATCCGTGGCTGGATGCGCAGGACGGCGACATCGAAACCCCGGTGCGTTACAGCTGGAAAGAGGCGTCGGCCACCGCCGGCGAGGTCGAGATGCGCTATTCGGTTTGGAAGAAGGCCTACGTGACCCGTCTATCGATGGTGCGTCAGGGGCAGGGCTGCTGGCAGGTCGATGACATCCTCACCAACAGCGGCCGTTCGGTGCGGAGGATCCTGGCCCAGCCTTGACGTTAGCGCCGGTGGGTGCCGACCGTTGGTCGGCACACCGCCTATCGCGAATGCCCGAACACCAGCTCGATCACGAACTGGCTGCCGAAGAACGCCAGCAGCAGCAACAACATCGCCGCCAGCGTCCAGTGCACCGCCTTCATGCCGCGCCAGCCGTAGCGGCGGCGGCCGATCAGCAGCACGCCGAACACGATCCACGACAGCACGCTCAGCACGGTCTTGTGTACCAGCTTCTGTGCCAGCAGGTCGTCGACGAACAGCACGCCGGTGACCAGGGTCAGGGTCAGCAGCGCGAAGCCGACGGTGATCACCCGGAACAGCAGTGATTCCAGGTCGGCCAGCGGCGGCAGCGCCCGCAGCCACGGGCGGAACTCGCGGCGACGCAGTGCGCGCTCCTGCAGCCACAGCATGATCGCCAGCAGCGCGGCGATGCTCAGCGTGGCGTAGGCCAGCAGCGCCAGCCAGGCGTGGCTGGCCAGGCGCCAGCCCAGCACTTTGCTCGGTTCGTGGCCGTAGCCGTGGTAGGCCAGCAGCAGTACCGCGGCCAGTGGGAACACCACCACGCCCAGCGCCGACATGCGGCCGCGCGCGCCCACCAGCGAGGTCAGCCAGGCCATGCCCAGGCCGACCAGCGACAGCGCGGCGAAGAAGTGCATGTCCGGCCCGCCCGTGGTACGCATCGCCACCATCACGTGGTAACCGCCATGCAGCAGCATCGCCGGCAGGGCCGGCCACAACCAGATGGGCGAGCCGGAGGTTTCATCGCGGCCGAGCGCGCGCACCAGCAGGGCACTGGCAGCCAGGTAGAGCAGGACGGCGATGAGAACGATTGTCATCGTTGCAGTTTCGCATACCCCTGCGGTGGTGGCGACGGCCCCGTGGCCGCAGTCCGGGGAGACAGTCGGACCCGTTATACTGTCTGCCTTATTGTCCCCCGCTTTCAGACAGGTTGCGTCGCATGTTCGAGTCCCTGACCCAGCGCCTTTCCGGCACCATCGAGCGCCTGCGTGGCCGTGGCCGCCTGACCGAGGAGAACATCCGCGAGGCGACCCGCGAGGTCCGCATCGCGCTGCTCGAGGCCGACGTTGCGTTGCCGGTGGTGCAGGCCCTGATCGAGCGCATCAAGGTGCGTGCGGTCGGTCAGGAAGTGCTGAAGTCGCTGACCCCGGGCCAGGCGCTGATCAAGGTCGTGCGCGACGAGCTGACCGCGGTGATGGGCGCCGAAGCCAGCGACCTGAACCTCAATGTGCCCGCGCCGGCCATCATCCTGATGGCGGGCCTGCAGGGCGCCGGCAAGACCACCACGGTGGGCAAGCTGGCCAAGCACCTGAAGGAAAAGCGCAAGAAGAAGGTGATGGTGGTCTCGGCCGACGTCTACCGTCCGGCCGCGATCGAACAGCTGAAGACCCTGGCCGAGCAGGTCGGCGTGCTGTTCTTCCCGTCCAGTGCCGACCAGAAGCCGGAAGCCATCGTCCGTGCCGCCATCGACGACGCGCGCAAGTCGTTCGTCGACGTGCTGCTGGTCGATACCGCCGGCCGCCTGGCCATCGACGAAGCGATGATGGCCGAGATCAAGGCCCTGCACGCTGCGGTGAACCCGGCCGAAACCCTGTTCGTGGTCGACGCTATGACCGGCCAGGACGCGGCCAACACCGCCAAGGCCTTCGGCGACGCCCTGCCGCTGACCGGCGTGGTGCTGACCAAGACCGACGGTGACGCCCGTGGCGGTGCCGCACTGAGCGTGCGCTACATCACCGGCAAGCCGATCAAGTTCGTCGGTGTCAGCGAAAAGCCGGAAGGCCTGGACGTGTTCCACCCGGACCGTATCGCCAGCCGCATCCTCGACATGGGCGATGTGCTGTCGCTGGTCGAGCAGGTCGAACAGCAGGTCGACAAGGACAAGGCCGCCAAGCTGGCCGAGAAGGTCGCCAAGGGCAAGAAGTTCGACCTGAACGACATGCGTGACCAGCTCGAGCAGATGCAGAACATGGGCGGCATCGGCGGCCTGATGGACAAGCTGCCGGGCCTGGGCAACATCCCCGACCATCTGAAGCAGCAGGTCAGCCAGGGCAAGGAAGTGCCGCGCATGATCGCCATCATCAACTCGATGACGAAGAAGGAACGGCGCAATCCGAACCTGCTGAACGGCTCGCGCCGCGCGCGCATCGCCAAGGGCTCGGGCGTGACTCCGGCCGACGTCAACAAGCTGATGAAGCAGTACATGCAGATGGAAAAGATGATGAGCAAGATGGCTGGCGGCGGCATGAAAGGCATGCTGCGCAGCATGAAGGGCATGATGGGCGCCATGGGCGGCCGCGGCATGCCGTTCCGTTGATGCAGCGACGGGGCCGGCGCGCATTGCGACGCGGCCCCGGTCACAATGACTGGCGTATGCTGGATGGCGACTTCTCCAACAGGTATGTCGCGTGAATGCATCGCCGATTCTTGAACGCGCCGACACCTTCTGTCGGCGTTTTTCATTGCAGCTTCCGATCCTGCTGGCACCGATGGCCGGTGCCTGCCCGGTGCCGCTGTCGGCTGCGCTGGCCAATGCCGGCAGCATGGGTGCGATGGGCGCGGTGCTGTCGTCATCTGCCGATATCGGTCGCTGGATGGAGGACTTCCGCGCGACCTCCACCGGCCCGGCACAGGTGAACCTGTGGGTGCCGGATCCGGTGCCGACCCGTGACGTTGCCGCCGAGGCCGCCAGCCGCGCCTTCCTCGCGCAGTGGGGCCCGGACGTGCCGGCCAGCGCCGCCGATGCCACGCCCGCCGACTTCGAAGAACAGTTCGCCGCACTGCTGGCCGCACGCCCGGCGGTGGCCTCGACCATCATGGGTGTGTTGCTGCCGCGCCACGTGCAGCAGTTGAAGGATGCCGGCATTGCCTGGATCGCCTGCGCGACCACCTTGTCCGAAGCGCGTGCAGCACAGGACGCCGGTGCCGATGCGGTGGTGGCGCAGGGCATGGAAGCGGGTGGCCATCGCGGTGCGTTCGATCCGGCGATGGCCGAGCGCCAGCTGGTCGGCCTGTTCGCGCTGCTGCCGCGCCTGGCCGATCACCTGCAGATTCCGGTGATTGCCGCCGGCGGTATCGCCGATGGCCGCGGTATCGCGGCCGCGCTCACGCTGGGGGCCAGCGCGGTGCAGATCGGCACCGCGTTCCTGCGCACGCCGGAAGCGGCGATCGCCTCGGCGTGGGCCGATGGGCTGGCTGCCAGCGAACCGGAAGACACCTGGCCGACCCGTGCCTTCAGCGGTCGTCTGGGCCGTGGTCTGGCGACACCCTACGTGCGCGCCGCCGCCGCAGAAGGCGCCCCGGCGCCGCGTCCGTACCCGGTGCAGCGCGGCCTGACCGCGCCGATGCGCAAGCAGGCCGTGCAGGAAAACCGCCTGGCCGCGATGCAGGCCTGGGCCGGGCAGTCCGCGTGGATGGCGCCGGCACAGCCGGCCGCAGACGTGCTGCGCGGCATGTGGAGCCAGGCGCAGGCACTGCTGCGATGACGGTGACCTGCAACGGCCTGCCGGCACAGGTCGAGGATCTGCTGCCGGCGTTGGTCAACTACGGCCATTTCACCTCGCTGCAGGTGCGCGGCCACGCGGTGCAGGGACTGGACCTGCATCTGGCGCGGCTGTCGCATGCCACGCGCGAGCTGTTCGGTAGCGAGCTGGATATGGCGCAGGTGCGGGCTTGGATGGTGCAGGCACTGCGGCAAGCGGGGCAGGGCGATGCCTCGTTGCGGGTGACGGTGTATTCGCGCCACTTCGATTTCCGCAATCCGCTGGCGGCGGTGCCCGTGGACGTGCTGGTGGCGGCGTCCGCGCCGGTGACGCTGACCGCCTCCAAGCGTGTGCGCAGCGTGGCCTGGCAGCGTGAACTGCCGCAGATCAAACATGTGGGCACCTTCGGCCTGTTCGCCGAGCGCCGCGCGGCGATGGCGGAAGGATTCGACGATGTGCTGTTCGTGACCGCCGATGGCCACGTGAGTGAAGGCAGCACCTGGAACCTGGCCGTGCACGATGGTGAACGGCTGCTCTGGCCGCAGGCGCCGGCCCTGCGCGGGACCGCCGAGGCGCTGCTGAAGCAGCATTGGCCGGGGGCGCAGGCCACGCAGCCATTGCGGCTGGCGGATATGGCCGGCGTGAAAGCCGCTTTTGCCTGCAACGCCAGCGGTCTGTGGGCGCTGGAGGCCGTCGACGGGCATGTCCTGCCCGGCTCGCAGGCACTGGCTGAACAGGGCAGAGCGGTGCTTGCGGCGGTGGCTTGGGACGGTTTGGGGTGAAAAGCCCGCCGGGCATGGCCCAGCACTACCGTGAAGGCTGGTCACCCATGGGGTTGGCTCGGCCGGGCTCTGCCGCTATAATCGCCCGCTTACCTCGCCATCCTGGCGACTGGGCAATAGGAAAAACACCATGGTCAAGATTCGACTGACCCGCGGCGGCGCCAAGAAGCGTCCGTTCTACCACATCATCGTCACCGACGTGCGCAGCGCGCGCGACGGCCGCAACATCGAGCGCGTTGGCTTCTACAACCCGGTCGCCCAGGGCGCCGAGAAGCGCATCGAGCTGGACCTGGCCCGCGTTGACCATTGGGTCAAGAACGGCGCCCAGCCGACCGACAAGGTCCGCAACCTGATCAAGGAAGCGACCAAGTCCCAGGCCGCTGCGGCCTGATCCTGACGGGCCACGCTTCGGCGTGGCCCTCTTGGTTGAAGCAGATGAAAGATATCGAGCGCCGCATCCTGCTGGGCAGGGTTGTCGGCGCTTTTGGTGTGCGCGGCGAGATCAAGCTCGAGTCCTGGACCGAGCCACGTTCCGCCATTTTCCGTTACCAGCCGTGGATCGTGCGCAGCCCGTCCGGCGTGGAAACCACGATTGAAGGTGTACGCGGCCGCGACAGCGGCAAGCACCTGGTCGCCCGTTTCCCCGGCGTCGAGGACCGCGATACCGTCGAAGCGATGCACGGCACCGAGATCTACGTGGCCCGCAGTGCATTGCCGCCGCCGAAGCCGGACGAGTACTACTGGGTGGACCTGGAAGGCCTGGATGTGAAGACCACCGAGGGCGTTGCCCTGGGCCAGGTCTCGCATCTGTTCAGCACCGGCGCCAACGACGTGGTGGTGGTCCGGGGTGACCGCGAGCGGATGATTCCGTTCGTGCAGCCGGACTTCGTCAAATCGGTCGACTTCGAGGCCAACCTGGTCGTGGTCGACTGGGATCCCGAGTTCTGAGTGTGAGCATGCGTTTCGACGTCATCACCCTGTTTCCCGAGTTCCTCGCCCAGTCCGCCGGATTGGGCGTGGTCGGGCGCGCGCAGGAGAAGGGGTTGTTCAGCCTGCATGGCTGGAACCCCCGTGATTACGCCGAAGGCAACTACCGCCGGGTGGACGATCGTCCGTTCGGTGGTGGCCCGGGCATGGTGATGCTGATCGAGCCGCTGCAGGCCTGCCTGCAGGCGATCCGCGATGCTGATACGACGCCGGCACGGGTGATCTACCTCAGCCCGCAGGGCGCGCCGTTGACCCAGGCCAAGGTGCGGGAACTAGCGGCCCTGCCGCGCATGGTCCTGCTCTGCGGCCGCTACGAGGGCATCGACGAGCGTTTCCTGGAAGCCAATGTCGACGAGGAGATTTCCCTCGGCGACTATGTGCTGTCCGGTGGCGAGCTGGGCGCGGCGGTCATCATCGACGCCGTGGCCCGCCTGCAGGACGGTGCCCTGAATGACGCGGAATCGGCGGCGCAGGACAGCTTCGAGGGCGACCTCGGCCTGCTCGACTGCCCGCATTACAGCCAGCCGGCCCAGCACCCGCTGGGTGACGTGCCGGAGGTGCTGCGCTCGGGCAACCACGCGGCCATCGCGGCCTGGCGCCGCCAGCAGTCGCTGGTCCGTACCGCCCAGCGACGCCCGGACCTGCTGGATGAACAGGCGCTGGGCAAGGCCGACCGCAAACTGCTGGACCAGGCCCGCCAAGCCCCGAAACACAAGGCCAGCCCCTAGCGCAGGGCTGGCTTTATCGGCTATCATGGCCAATTCCCGTCGACCCCGGTCGGCGCGCGCAGTACCCAAAACAAACGTGCAGCACAGTCCGGTGACTGCATGAGCCTACGTTGTCGATACGACACGCCCACCCGAACAAGAATCGGTGTAACCCATGAGCAAGCTGAACAAGTCCATCGTCGCGGAATTCGAATCCGCCCAGATCACCCGTGAACTGCCGAAGTTCAGCCAGGGCGACACCGTTGTCGTCAACGTGAAGGTGAAGGAAGGCAGCCGCGAGCGCGTGCAGGCCTACGAAGGCGTTGTCATCGCCACCAAGAATGCTGGCCTGAACTCCTCGTTCACCGTCCGCAAGATCTCGCACGGCTACGGCGTCGAGCGCGTGTTCCAGACCCACAGCGCCATCATCGACTCGGTCGAAGTGAAGCGTCGTGGTAAGGTCCGCGCCGGCAAGCTGTACTACCTGCGTGGCCTGGAAGGCAAGGCTGCCCGCATCAAGGAAGACCTGGCTGCCGCTGCTGCCGCCAAGGCTGCCCGTCTGGCCGAAAAGGCCTGATAAACAACTTCGGTTGTTGCCGCGACGGCCACCTTCGGGTGGCCGTTTGCGTTTCCGGCATCGCATCGGCCACGATCAGCTGATGAACGACATCAACCCGCGCTATCCCGCCGTGATCCAGTCGGCGTTGCGCTTTCTCGACGGCAAGGGGATGGCGCGCGTGCAGTCCGCGCCGCTGTTGCATCGCCTGCTGTGGCGCATGGGCATTGCCTTGCCGCCGCCGATCCTGGCCGGATTCGCCACCAATGCGCTGGTGCAGGGCCTGCTGTTCGGTCTGTTCTGGACCGCGCTGATGTGGCTGATGCTGTGGCAGGGCAGCGAGCGCCCGCTGGCGCTGTTGCTGGTGGCCGGGCTGTTGGCTGGTGCGCTGTTCGGCGTGGTGATGGCGGCCTTGATGCGCTCGCTGCGCCGCCACCGCAAGCTGCCGGACTGGCGGCAGTTCCGTGCGCGGCAGGCGGACTGAACCGATGGCGCACCGCGCCGTGACCGCACGGTACAGGCCGCGCTAGGCTGCGGTGTCATCCCGATGGACGTGCCGTGCGATGCCCGCCAAGCGAACCGCACCCTCCGCCACACCCACGCTGCTGTCCGGCGGCAACCCGCAGATCGCCAAGGGCGAGGGCGATGCCCCGGTGCAGGCGTACATCGCCGCCATGCCGGACTGGAAGCGGCCGATCGGCGCACAGCTGGATGCGCTGATCGAGCAGGCTGTACCCGGCGTGCGCAAGGCGGTGAAGTGGAACTCGCCGATGTATGCGGTGGCGCCGGGCGAAAGCTGGTTCCTCAGCTTCCATTGCTTCACCCGCTACATCAAGGTGGCGTTCTTCCGTGGCGCTGCACTGAAGCCGATGCCACCCGAGCCGTCCAGGAGTGCCGATACGCGCTACCTGCACATCCCGCAGGATGGCGCGCTGGATGAAGCACAGTTCCTCGACTGGGTGCGCCAGGCCGCCGCGTTGCCCGGTGAGCGCATGTAACCCCGACGTTCTGGTTTCCTTCCCGACGAGAGCTGCTGATGGCCACGCATGCACCGAACCCTGCCGATGCCGGAACCCCGGCAACTGAACTGATCGATGCGCGCATCGCCGAGCTGGGCGACTGGCGTGGCGAAGTGCTGGCACGCGTGCGTGCGTTGATCCATGAAGCGCTGCCGGACGTGCAGGAAACCTGGAAGTGGCGCGGTACACCGGTGTGGGAGCACAACGGCATCCTGTGCACCGGCGAGACCTACAAGCAGGCGGTGAAGCTGACCTTCGCCAACGGGGCGGCGCTGGCCGATCCGAAAGGCCTGTTCAACGCCAGCCTGGAGGGCAACACGCGGCGCGCGATCGACATCCATGAAGGTGCGATGCCGAATGCCGCTGCGTTGAAGGCGTTGCTGCGCGCGGCGGCGGCGTTCAACGCGGCGAAGAAGAAACGTTGACCGCCTCCTGTAGCGCCGAGCCCATGCCCGGCTTGGAGGGCCGCGCCTGTGCGGACCAACGGTCCGCACCCACCTCAGCGCGGCGGAGTGGCATCCAGCGCGGCATCCGGGTCGGCCACCGGTGACGGTGGGCAGGCCGGAATTTCCGACGGCGTGGCCAGTTCTTCGGCGTGCGAAGGCTTGCCCATCATCTTCGCCTTGCGCCAGCCACCCCAGCGGTAATACGCCAGCGACAGCAGCATCGACACCAGCGAACTGACCGGGAAGCTCCACCAGATCGCATCGGCGCCCCAGTACGGCTGCAGCAGCTCGGCGAACGGCACGCGCACGCCCCACAGCGAACCGGCCAGGATCAGCAGCGGCGGAATCACCGCGCCGGTGGAGCGCACCACGCCGGAGATCACGAAGCTGACGCCGAAGAACAGGAACGAGCCGATCACCACGTGGTTGAGGTGGCGGGCGATGTCCAGCGCCTGGCTGGCCGGCGGCAGGAACAGGGCCAGCAGCTGGCGATCGAACACCACCAGCGGCAGGATCAGCGCGCCGGTCAGCAGGAAATTGAACAGCACGCCCTGGCGCGCGGTGCCGCGCACGCGGTCCCAGCGCTGCGCACCGACGTTCTGCGCGGCCATCGACGAGCACGCGGCGCCGATCGCCATCGCCGGCATCTGCAGGTAGTTCCACAGCTGCAGCGCGGCGCCGTAGCCCGCGCCGGTGTCGGTGCCGTACTGGTTGACCATGGTCATCAGCAGGATCACCGACAGCGAGATCAGCACCATCTGCAGGCCCATCGGTACGCCCTTGACCACCAGCGCCTTGAGGATGGCCAGGTCGAGCTTGAACAGGCGCATGTCGGCACGGCCCAGCCACAGCGTGTGGCGCTTGTGCCGCATGTACAGCAGCAGGCCGGTCAGCGACAGCGTCTGCGCGACCAGCGTGGCCCAGGCCGAGCCGGCAATGCCCAGCGCCGGGAACGGGCCCATGCCGAAGATCAGTACCGGGTTCAGCACGATGTCCAGTGCCACCGAGACCATCAGGAAACGGAACGGCGTGCGCGAGTCACCGGCACCGCGCAGCGCGGCGGTGAGGAAGGCGAACGCATACAGCGTCGGCATCGCCAGGAAGATGATCTGCAGGTAGGCCTCGGCCAGCGGCAGCGAGGCGGCCGGCGTGCCCATCGCCGCCAGCAGCGGATGGGCCATGAACCAGCCGGCGATGGCGATGATTACCGACAGGCCGATGAAGAAGGTGGCGCTGGTGCCGACCACGCGCCGCGCATGCGCGATGTCGCGCGCGCCGATGGCCTGGCCGATCAGGATGGTCGAGGCCATGCCGAAGCCGAACACCGAGCCGATGAGGAAGAACATGATGTTGTTGGCGTTCGCGGTGGCGGTCAGTGCCGCCTCGCCGAGGAAGCGCCCGACCCAGACCGCATTCACCGAACCGTTCAGCGACTGCGCGATGTTGCCTGCCAGGATCGGCAGGGAAAACAGCAGGAGATTGCGGCCGATCGGGCCGGAGGTCAGGTCAATCGGCGCTTTGGCCATGGAGTGGTGATCGAATCCCGGGAGGCGCACACTAGCACCAAGCCGGTTTGCGGGATGTGGCAATGCATCAACGACTGCAGATGAAGCGGAGCGCGGCGCTGGCCTTGATCGGCGCCGCACTGGCCGCATGTTCGACAGGTGACCGGCTGGGCGATACCCAGGTGCGGCCAACCGACCGCCCCGAGTGCCTGGTCGGCAGCCAGCGCCAGGATCTTTCCGCCGGCGTACCCACCCTGATCGGGGGCAGCGGCTGCCGCACCGATCCCGACAACCCGCGTCCCCTGAACAAGCGAACGGAGTAGTCCCTGCCGATGACCGAGCTTTCCCCGCTGTCGCCCAGTGTCCGCCTGGACATCTGGTTGTGGGCGGCCCGCTTCTTCAAGACCCGCAGCCTGGCCAAGCAGGCCATCGAAACCGGCAAGGTCAGCGTCGCGGGCCAGCGTCCGAAATCCTCGCGCGCGGTGCGTGTGGGTGAGCAGCTGCAGGTGGATCGCGGCGAGGAGCATTTCGAGATCCGGGTGCTCGGCCTGAGCGACCAGCGCGGGCCCGCACCGGCGGCGCAGCAGCTGTATGCCGAGAGCGAGGCCTCCAAGGCCCGTCGTGCCGAACAGCGTGCGCTGCGCATCGCCGCACGCGATGGGTTCCAACCGCCAGAGCACAAACCGGACAAGCGCGCGCGGCGGTTGATCCGCGCGTTGGGCGATATCGACGCGCTCTGACCGAACGGCGATTCCGGTGCATGGTTCCTATCGCGGCGCGAAAGCAGGCGTGAGTCACGGTGCATTCGGAAAGGGCGGGGCAGGCTGGAAGTCCACTTTCTGGAAGCCTGCCCATGCATCGCATGCTGTTATGCCTGTCCCTGCTTGCCGCCGCGCCATTGCACGCGGCCGACATCACGTTCTGGGACACTCCGCAGCGCGGGGGCAACAGCATGAACATGTCGCCTCCGGACCGGAGCTACTTCGAGGCCCTGCGCGCGACCGGTGCGACCTGGGTACGGCTGGTACCGGACAAGTGGAAGGGGCAGGGCGGGCGTGACTTCCTGATTGGCAACGCCGACGACTACCGTAGCCTGGTTCCGGCCGACCTGGCCACGCTGCGGCGGGTGCTGGATGATGCCGACGCGGCTGGGCTGAAAGTGGTGCTGACTCCTTTGTCGTTGCCGTTGCTGCGCTGGAAGCAGCACAACGGCGACAAGGTCGATCCGCGCCTGTGGCAGTCCTTCGACAATCACGCGCCGGCCCGGCGCTTCTGGAGCGACCTCGCCACGGCATTGAAGGGCCATCCCGCACTGGCCGCCTACAACCTGATCAACGAGCCGGTTCCCGAGTATGGTGCTGGCCTGGCCGAGCATGCCTCGGCCGCGGCCATGCAGCAGTGGTACGCCGGTGTGGAAGACGGTCCACGCGATCTGCGCCGCTTCTATTCGGAACTGATCGCCAGCATCCGTGCGGTCGATGCGGACATGCCGTTGATGCTGGATGCCGGCTGGTACGCCGCTGCCGACGGTTTCAACTACTGGCCGGCGCCGCTGGCAGATTCGAAACTGCTGTACAGCGTGCACATGTATGAGCCGTATGCCGCAACCAGCGCGCCTAACCAGAGGCGCACCACGCCGTATCGCTACCCAGGCGTGGTGCCGTTTGGCGAACACAGCGAACGCTGGGATGCCGCGCGGGTCCGCAGTTACCTGCAGCAGCCGATGGACTGGGCGAAGACGCACGGCGTGAGGGCCAACCGCATGGTGGTCGGCGAATTCGGCTGCATGCGGCGCTGGCCCGACTGCGGCCGCTACCTGCAGGACGTGCTGCAGGTGCTGGAGCAGGACAAGGTGCACTGGGCCTTTTACGCGTTCCGCGAGGATGGCTGGGATGGCATGGACTACGAGCTGGGCGACAGTCCGCTGCCGTGGTCGTACTGGCAGGCGCAGGAGAAGGGGAAGACCGTGGCTCCGCCGCGTTCGATGAAGGCACCGGTGTTTGCGCCGATCCTGGAGCGGTTGAAGGCGGGCAACCGGTAAGACGCCGGGCATTGCCCGACGCGTCCCATGGAGATGCCGATCACGCCGGGCCACGCCCGGCGGCGGCATCGTTCAGCGCTTGCCACCCAGCAGGCTGCCGCCGATCTTGAGCAGATCGCCCACGCCGAGCTGGCCGTCACCGTCCTGGTCCAGCAGGCTGCCGAGCAGGCCACCGGCAAGACCGCCCTGTTGCTGCACCTGCTGCTTTTCCTGGCCCAGGGCCTGGCTGAGCGAGCCGGCATCGGCCTGGCCGCCACCGAGGCGCTGGGCAAGGAAGGCCATCACGATCGGCGCGAGGATCTGCAGCAGCTGGCTGGTGCGGCCGCTGTCGAGCTGGGTGGCCTGGGCCAGGCCGGTTTCCACCTTCTGCTGGCTGCCGCCGAAGATGTGGCCGAGGATGCCGGCGCCATCGCTGGCGGCACCGCCGCCGCCGCCACCCAGCACCGAGCCGAGCACGCTGCCCAGGTCCAGGCCACTGTGGTTGTTCTGCAAGGCGCCGAGCAGTGCCTGCGCGCCCTGCGGCTGCGAGGCGTTGTTGCCCAGCGCGCCCATCAGCACCGGCAGCGCGGCACTGATCGCGCCGGAAGCCTGGGTATCGCTGATGCCGAGCTGCTGCGACACCTGCTGCAGCGGGGCGCCCTGCAACTTGGCGAGAAGTTCATCGGTCAGGCTCATCTGCGGGATCCTTGATTGGGGTTGGGCGTGCAGAAGGTACGACGCGGACCGTTAAAACGGCGACGCCGCCTCGCAGGGAGGCGGCGCGCCGTTCACGGGGGAGGGCGATCAGAGCTCGATGTCTTCGGCGCCCGGGGTGGCGGTGGGGAAGTCCGCTTCCGGCTGGGCCGGCTTGAACGGATCCGACGGCTGGCTGGCCAGCGCCTTCAGCGCCGCGGCCACACCGGCACCGTAGGCCGGGTCGGCCTTGCTGCAGTTGTCGATGTGGCGCTGCTTGATGAAGTCCGGCGCATCGCCCAGGGCACGGGCGGTGTTGGCGAACAGGCGGTCCTTCTGTGCCTGGTTGTAGCTACGGAACAGCGCACCGGGCTGGCTGAAGTAGTCGGCGTCGTCCTCACGGAAGTTCCAGAAGTCGGCGTCGCCGCGGATCTTCATCGGCGGCTCGCGGTACTCCGGCTGCTCCTGCCACTGGCCGTAGCTGTTCGGCTCGTAGTGCGGCAGGCCGCCGTAGTTGCCGTCCACGCGCATCGCACCGTCGCGGTGGTTGCTGTGCACCGGGCAGCGCGCTGCGTTCACCGGAATCTGGTGGTGGTTCACGCCCAGGCGGTAGCGCTGCGCATCGGAGTAGGCGAACAGGCGCGCCTGCAGCATCTTGTCCGGCGACGGGCCGATGCCCGGCACCAGGTTGCTCGGTGCGAACGCTGACTGCTCCACGTCCTGGTACCAGTTGACCGGGTTGCGGTTCAGTTCGAACTGGCCCACTTCGATCAGCGGGTAGTCGCTCTTCGGCCACACCTTGGTCAGGTCGAACGGGTGCACGCGGTAGGTTTCCGCCTCCAGTTCCGGCATGACCTGGATGAACAGCTTCCACTTCGGGAAGTCGCCCTTCTCGATCGCGGCGAACAGGTCGCGGCCGTGGCTTTCGCGGTCATGGCCGACCAGGATCTGCGCCTGCGCGTCGGTCAGCGATTCGATGCCCTGCTGGCTGACGAAGTGGAACTTGACCCAGAAGCGCTCACTGTCGGCGTTGGTGAAGCTGTAGGTGTGCGAGCCGAAGCCGTGCATGTGGCGGAAGCTGCGCGGGATGCCGCGATCGCTCATCACCACGGTCACCTGCAGCAGGGCTTCGGGCAGCAGCGTCCAGAAATCCCAGTTGTTGCGCGCGCTGCGCAGGTTGGTGTGCGGGTCGCGCTTCACGGCCTTGTTGAGGTCGGCGAACTTGCGCGGGTCGCGCAGGAAGAACACCGGCGTGTTGTTGCCGACCAGGTCCCAGTTGCCTTCTTCGGTGTAGAACTTCAGCGCGAAGCCGCGGATGTCACGCTCGGCATCGGCGGCGCCACGCTCGCCGGCCACCGTGGTGAAGCGGGCGAACATCTCGGTCTGCTTGCCGACCTTCTCGAACAGCTTGGCGCGGGTGTACTTGCTGATGTCGTGGGTGACGGTGAAGGTACCGAACGCGCCCGAGCCCTTGGCGTGCATGCGACGCTCGGGAATGATCTCGCGGTTGAGGTTGGCCAGCTTTTCCAGCAGCCAGACGTCTTCCATCAGCAGCGGGCCGCGTGGGCCGGCGGTCTTGCTGTTCTGGTTGTCCACCACCGGCGCGCCGAAGGCCGTGGTCATCGGGGTCACCGGATCATCGCCCTGCTTCTGTTTCGGCGTGGTGCTCAGCTCGCGCTGCTGCTGGGCGCCTTCCGCAGGCGACGGCGCGGTGTGATACGGGCATTTGGGGCTGTTGTTATCGGACTGGCTCATGGCTGGCTCCTGCGGGTGAAGACGGGGTGGAACATCTTCACTCGACTTTAGCTAGCGCCAGATGAAATGAATAATCGAATGATTCGTTCAGGTTGATAGATTCTGTCAATTGAAACTCAGAATCAGATTTGCGAAATCTTTCGATGGGCCTCCTGCGAGGCAGGAGGCCAAGCGCTTGCGCTGCGGCTACAGCAGCGCTTTCAAGCGATACAACGCTTCCAGCGCCTGCTTCGGCGTCAGTTCGTCCGGATCGATGGCGGCCAGTGCTTCCTGTGCCTTGTTCGATGGCGCCGCGAACAGGCCGAACTGCTGCGGTGCATCCAATGCCTGTGGTGCCAGCTCGGCGGCATGGCTTTCACCACCGCGCTGTTCCAGCTCGGCCAGGCGACGGCGCGCCTGCGCTACGGTGGCGCGCGGCAGGCCTGCCAGGGCCGCCACCTGCAGGCCGAAGCTGCGGTTGGCCGGGCCGTCCTTCACCGCGTGCATGAACACCAGCGCCTCACCATGCTCGACCGCGTCAAGGTGCACATTGGCAATACCGCTGCGGCCGCCTTCGTGCTGCTCATCGGCCAGCGCGGTCAGCTCGAAGTAGTGGGTGGCGAACAGCGTGTAGCAGCGGTTCTGGTAAGCCAGGTGGCGGGCCACCGCGTCGGCCAGCGCCAGGCCATCGTAGGTGGACGTGCCGCGGCCGATCTCATCCATCAGCACCAGCGAATGCGCGGTGGCGTGGTGCAGGATGTAGCTGGTCTCGGCCATTTCGACCATGAAGGTGGACTGCCCGCGGGCCAGGTCATCGCCGGCGCCGATGCGGGTCAGGATGCGGTCGATCGGGCCGATCAATGCGCGGCTGGCCGGCACGAAGCTGCCGATGTGGGCCAGCAGCACGATCAGCGCGTTCTGCCGCATGTAGGTCGATTTACCGCCCATGTTCGGGCCGGTGATGACCAGCATCCGGCGGTCCGGATGCAGGTCCAGGTCGTTCGGTTCGAACGGCTGCTCGCGTACCGCCTCGACCACCGGGTGGCGGCCGCGTTCGATCTTCAGGCACGGCTCGGCCTGCAGTTCCGGCCGGGCCCAGTCCAGCGCCTGCGCGCGTTCGGCGAAGGCGGCCAGCACGTCCAGTTCGCTGAGTGCGGCGGCGCACTGCTTCAGCGGCTCCAGCTGCCCGCCGAGGGTATCCAGCAGCTGCTCGTACAGGTACTTCTCGCGCGACAGCGAACGGTCGCGCGCGGACAGCACCTTGTCCTCGAACGCCTTCAGTTCTTCGGTGATGTAGCGCTCGGCATTGGTCAGCGTCTGGCGGCGGGTGTAGTGCACCGGCGCGCGGTCGGACTGGCCCTTGCTGATTTCGATGTAGTAGCCATGCACACGGTTGTAGCCCACCTTCAGGGTGGCAATGCCGCTGCTTTCGCGCTCGCGCTGTTCCAGGTCGACCAGGAACTGGTCGGCGTGGGTGGACAGGCGGCGCAGTTCGTCCAGCTCTTCATCGAAGCCATCGGCCAGCACGCCGCCGTCGCTCAACTTCAGCGGCGGCATCTCGGCGATGGCGCTGGCCAGCAGCTGCGCGCACTCGTCGTGCTCGCCCAGCGCCGCATGCAGGGCCTGCAGGCGTGGTGAGTCCAGCGGGGCCAACACGTCGCGCACCGCCGGCAGCAGGCCCAGGCCGTCGCGCAGGGTGGAGAAATCGCGCGGGCGCGCCGAGCGCAGCGCCACGCGGGTGAGGATGCGTTCCAGGTCGCCAAGGCGGCGGAACTGCTCGCGGATGTCAGCGTCGCTGCCGCGATCGATCAGGGTTTCCACCGCATGGTGGCGCTGTACCAGCACCTCGCGCAGGCGCAGCGGACGATGCAGCCAGCGCCGCAGCAGGCGGCCGCCCATTGGCGTCACCGTGCTGTCGAGCACACCCAGCAGCGTATTGCGGGTGTCGCCATCAACACGCGTATCCAGTTCCAGATGGCGGCGGGTGGCGGCGTTCATCGCGATCGCCTCGCCGGCAGTCTCCATCGCGATGGAGGTCAGGTGCGGCAGGCGCTGCTTCTGGGTTTCCTCGACATAACCGAGCAGGGCGCCGGCGGCAGCGGTCGCGCGCGGCTTGTCATCGATGCCGAAGCCGCTCAGGTCATGCAGTTTGAAGAAGTTCAGCAGCTGGCGGCGGCCACTGTCGGCATCGAACAGCCACGGCGCGCGGCGACGCACGCCGGTGCGCTGGCGCAGGAACTCCGGCCAGTTTTCTTCGTCGGGCACCAGCAGCTCGGCCGGCTCCAGCCGTGCCAGCTCGGCTTCCAGGGCGTCGTCGGTTTCCACTTCGTTGACCAGGAAGCGGCCGCCAGCCAGGTCGGCCCACGCCAGGCCGTAGCCCTGCTTGCTGCGCGACAGGGCCATCAGCAGGGTGTCGCGGCGTTCATCCAGCAGCGCCTCGTCGGTGACCGTGCCGGGGGTGACGATGCGCACTACCTTGCGCTCGACCAGGCCCTTGGCCAGCGCCGGGTCGCCGATCTGTTCGCAGATCGCCACCGACTCGCCCAGTGCCACCAGCCGCGCCAGGTAGCCTTCATAGGCATGTACCGGCACGCCGGCCATCGGGATCGGTGCGCCCCCGGAGCTGCCGCGCTGGGTCAGGGTGATGTCGAGCAGGCGCGCCGCCTTGCGGGCGTCGTCATAGAACAGTTCGTAGAAGTCACCCATGCGGAAGAACAGCAGCAGGTCCGGGTAATCGGACTTGGCCGCGAAGAACTGCTTCATCAGCGGGGTGTGGTCCTTGGACGCCTTGGCGTTGCTGGTGTTGTCTTTTGTATCAGTCACTTGGGGCGTTTCGCGTCTTGGCAGGGCGTCGGGGCGTGGCCACGCGCAGGCATGGCCGGAGAGATCGTTAGTGTAGCGACCTGGGGCGGTCGATGATCCCGACCGGAAGCCCAGAGACAAGGGCGGTTGCCCGCGACTGTCCGTACGCCAACGCAGGCCCCCGTACACCTGCGGTTTGGTTGATTTCCACGGGGCCCCACGGTAGTGTCAGCCCCGGCGATTTCCGCCAAGCGGCCTCCATGGAAACCGGGGCGACTCACCCCGGGCGGGCGTTGATGGAAAGAACAAGCATGACTGCAGCCTGCATGGCCGCCGAACCTCGTTACACCTGGCGTACCGTCCTGCTGAGCATCCTGGTCGCCATCGTTCCGCTTGCCGGCTCCGCACCCTACACCTTGCTGAAGGCGGTGCTGCTGCTGGCCCTGCTGGTTACCGGCGTGGTTCTGATCCGCCGCCAGCCCGATGTCCGCCTGCGCTACCGCATCGCCCGGTTCATCGTGATCGTCTGCTTCCTGCGCCTGGCCTATGCCTTCTACAGCATCCTCTGGCACGGGCTGCGCTGGAACGAACTGGACCTTCCGGCACAGACACTGCTCTACCTGGGCACCGCTGCGGTGTTCGCCACTGCGCTGGACTGGCGCCTGATCTGGAAGATCTTCGCCCTGTCCACCCTGGTCTTCGGCGGGTCGTGCATCGTGCAGCACCACGTGATGGGCCTTGAACGCGCGCACGGTTTCAGTGGCGGCGAATGGACCGCCATCGAGTTCACCATGGTGACGCTGTGCATGGCGCTGTTCTCGGTCATCCGGTTGATCCAGCCCAATGTCCATCCGGCCGAACGCTGGCTGCACGGCGTGGCCATCGCCGTCGGCGTCTATGGTTCGATCCTGGCGCAGAGCCGCGGGCCGATCCTGGCGTTCATTCCCGCCATGCTGATGGTGATTGCGGTGCACGTCCGGCGCACCCGGCGCTGGCGGGGGGCACTGGCCTTCGTCGGTGCCCTGGTCATTGGCGTGGTCGGCGCCACCTCGGTGCTGAACCATGAGGTGATCCAGCGCTTCGGTGAGGTCAGTGGCGAGATCTCCGGTTTCAACCAGGAAAACGAGGTCGGCTCGGTCCGCGAGCGCATCGCCATGTGGGGTGTGGCGGTCGACGCCTTCGCCGAGCATCCCGTGGCGGGGGTGGGCCTGAACCAGTTCGGTACCTATGCACGTGAGGGCATCGCCCGCGGCGAGGTGTCCGAGTCGATCTTCCGCTACAACCACCCGCACAACGAGTACCTGGAAGCGGCGGTGACCGGTGGCGTGCCGTTGCTGCTGATCATGCTGCTGCTCTTCATCCTGCCCGGCATCCATTTCGTGCGACGTCTCGGCCACGCCGACGACATCACCGCGATGATCGCCACCGCCGGACTTGCCGTGGTCATCGTCTATGCACTTTCGGCGTTCACGGACAACGTGTTCTATCGGGCGATGCCGCATTCGTTCTATTTCTACCTGGTGCTGGGTTTCATGCTGGCGACCGCCTTGCCGGCGCGTGACCTGCGCCGGCAAGGGAGTCCCTCCTGATGGCGCATATCCATCTGCTGGCTGCCGACAACCAGCGTGGCCTGTCCCATGACATCCAGGTGATCGAGCGCTCGTTGCAGCAGCTCGGGCACACGGTGACGGTCAGCCGCCTGGACGCGGTGCGCAATGGTGGTGCCTGGAAACTCCGCGGCATGCGCCTGCGCAGGCTGCTGGCCTCGTGGCTGAGCCTGGGGCGCACGCCGGCCCGGTTCGACATCAACATCTCGCTGGAACATGTCCGGCCGGCGAGCTTCGGACTGGCCAACGTCAATCTGTTGATCCCGAATCCGGAATGGGTGTCCGCACGCAGCCTGCGGATCCTGCCGCGGTTCGATGCGTTGCTGACCAAGACCGAAGAAGCCACGCGCATCTTCAACGCGCTGGGCATGCGCGCACTGGAGGTCGGTTTCTGCAGCCGTGACCGCTACGACCCGGCGGTGCCGCGCAGGCCGCGCAGCTTCCTGCATGCGGCCGGTACCAGCCGCATGAAGGGGACGGCTGCACTCGTCAATGTCTGGAAACGGCACCCCGAATGGCCTTTGCTGACCATCCTGCGCGGCGGCCCTTCGGACGAAGATGAGGGCGGTGCCGCGAACCTGAGGATCGTCCGCGAGCGGCTGCTCGACCAGGAGGTGCAGCGCCTGCAGAACGAACATGCGTTCCACCTGTGCCTGTCGCAGACCGAAGGCTGGGGCCATTACCTGGTGGAAGCGATGAGCTGCGGGGCGGTGGTGATCACCTGCGACGGCGCGCCGATGAATCAGATGATCGACGACAGCCGAGGCATCCTGGTTGCCGCGCACGAGGGCGAGCCCTGCCATCTGTCCAGGACCTGGCATGTGGATGAGAAGGCGCTGGAACAGGCCGTCGAGCGCGCGCTGGCGATGGATGAGTCCGAGTGGACCCGGCTGGGCGCCAATGCACGCGCATGGCACCTGGCCAGCGAGGTGGCGTTCCCGCGCCGTCTGGGCGAGGCCCTGGCCAAGCTCTGAGCAGATGTGGGGCTGGTCGCTGCAGCCCGCTCAGCCAGGCACCAGGGTGATCTGCGGATGGCTGCCGAAGATCTCCATGACGATCTCGAAGTAGGTCTGTCCCTGGCCAAGCGCCAGTGCCGTCAACTGAGCGTGGATGGCCGGACCGTTGAACCTGCCGCCCTGAGCGAGTTTCGACTGCAGCCAGGTGCGCGTGGCCTCGCGGCCCAGTGCATCGCGGCTGTGGGCGATGTCACGCCACACCACCGTGGCGGTGGCATGGCCTGCGAGAGCGCCGTAGCCGCCGTGAAGCAGGTCATCAAGCGCATCCAGGCTTGCGCCCAGTTGCCAGTCTTCGTCGGCCATGAACACGCGATTGATTTCCACGTAGAGGCTGGCGATGTCGTTGATGGACGCGCCTTCGATGTGCAGGATCCGTGTCATCTGCAGACTGTAGCCCTCCCGGGCGGCGGTTGTGTCCGGCGCAGATAATCCAGGGCCGCTTCGGATGGAGCTGGCATGATTATGGTGTTAAACCTGCGTGATTTTCATCGGGCGCTGGCGTGTCAGCGGTATTCAATAATGATATGGCGCCATTATCTGCCGCCTTGTTTTCTGACTGCCTGCACAGTTCCATATATTTGGATCGGTCCATATATAAAGTCTCGTAAAGTTTCCCTTCGCTGCGCCGCCATCGAACGTACGGCCACGATCAAGGGAATTGAGATGCTTGCCTTACGTAATCTCCGTGTGGGATCCCGGCTTGGCGCCGGCTTCGGTCTGCTGCTGCTGTTCATCATGGCCATCGTTGGCCTGGTGCTGTATGGGAATCAGCTGAAATCCGCCCAGTTCGAGAAAGTGGTGGACGTTAACATGGTCAAGATGCGTTTGTTGAATGACATGCTTGATACCAACAACGCGGTGCTGATGCATCGCCGCCTGATGGTGATCAAGCGGGGTGATGAGTTCGACAGGGATTACCAGCGTGCCCAGGAGTTGTCGCGGACCTATGACGGTATCTGGGCCAAGTACATCAAGATTCCGCGTGACGCCACCGGCGATACCCTGGTCGCGCGCATCGAGGCGGCACGAAAGGCCACCGATGCATCAACCCAGCAACTGCATGAGCGCATGAAGGTGGGGGATTTTGATGGGGCAGCGAAGGAGCTGCTGGCCGAGCACGGTCTGGCAACGGCCTGGAATGAATCCATCTCGGCCCTGCTGCGCCACCAGGAAACACTGACCGAACGCAGCCGCGAAGAGTACCGCGCAACCGAATCGTGGACCGGCACGCTGTCGATCGCGTTCGGGGCACTGAGCCTGCTGCTGGGCACGTTGGCGGCCTGGGCGATCACCCGCAGCCTGACCCGTCCGCTGGAAGGCGCGGTGAAGCTGGCCGACGGCATCGCCAGTGGCCGCCTGGACAGCAGCATCGACGCCACCGGCAACGACGAGCTGACCCAGCTGCTGAAGTCGATGCAGCGCATGCAGGCACAGCTGCAGTCGGTGATGGCGGCGCAGGGCGAGCTGGCACGCCAGCACGATGCCGGCAGCCTCAGCTACCGCATGGACGAGAGCGCATTCCCCGGCGACTACGGGCGCATGGTGCATGAGACCAATGCGCTGGTTGGATCGCACGTGCAGGTACAGAACCGGCTGATCGAGGTGATGAAGCACTACGCACGCGGCGATCTGTCGGTGGACATGGACCCGCTGCCCGGCGAGAAGGCGGCGATCACCCAGGCGATGGACGAAACCAAGTCCAGCCTGTCGGCGATCAACAGCGAGATCCGCCGGCTGGCGACAGCGGCCGCGGCAGGCGACTTCAGCCTGCGCGGTGATGAAGATCGCTTCGCCTACGATTTCCGCGACATGGTGGCAGGGCTCAATCGCCTGATGCAGACCACCGACGAGAACCTGGTGCAGGTCTCGACCCTGCTGCAGGCCATCTCGCGCGGCGACCTGACCGTGCGCATGCAGGGGGATTTCCACGGCGTGTTCGCGCGCATGCGTGATGACTGCAACGCCACCGTCGATCAGCTCAAGCAGATCGTGGGCCGTATCCAGGCCAGTGCTTCCAGCATCAACCTGGCAGCGGGCGAGATCGCCTCGGGCAACACCGACCTGTCGCGGCGTACCGAACAGCAGGCGGCGAACCTGGAAGAAACGGCAGCGTCGATGGAGGAACTGACCTCTACCGTGAAGCAGAACGCCGAGCACGCACGCCAGGCCAACCAGCTGGCCATCGGCGCGCATGGTGTTGCCTCGCAGGGCGGTGAAGTGGTCGGGCAGGTGGTCACCACGATGTCGGCCATCGAAGCCGCGTCGAAGAAGATCGCCGAGATCATCTCGGTCATCGATGGCATCGCCTTCCAGACCAATATCCTCGCGCTGAACGCGGCGGTCGAAGCTGCGCGTGCCGGGGAACAGGGCAGGGGCTTTGCCGTGGTGGCCAGCGAAGTGCGTACGCTGGCGCAGCGCTCGGCGGGCGCGGCCAAGGAGATCAAGGGCCTGATCGAGGATTCGGTCGGCAAGGTCGCCGATGGCTCGGCGCTGGTCCGCCAGGCCGGCACCACGATGGGCGAGATCGTGGCCTCGGTGCAGCGCGTGACCGACATCATGGCCGATATCTCTGCTGCCTCCCAGGAGCAGAGCTCGGGCATCGAACAGGTCAACCAGGCGGTGGTGCAGATGGATGAGACCACCCAGCAGAATGCCGCGCTGGTCGAAGAAGCCAGTGCCGCAGCGCGCTCGATGGAGGAGCAGGCGAACCTGCTGGCCGAAGCCGTGTCGGTGTTCCGCACGGGGGCGGTGACCGCCGCCGCAGTACGCCCGGCGCTGGCAGCCGTGGCGGCATCGGTTGCGCCGGTACGCCGGCCTGCGGTGCTGTCGCCGCGGCTTGAGCCGACGCTGGCCGCCAATGCGGGTGGTTGGGAAGAGTTCTAGCAGAGGGCAATGCCGGCAGGGAGACGGCGCCCATCGCGACGGCTGGTCGCGATGGGCGCGGATTTTCTTCCTGAACGTGCGATGGCCGATGAAGTGGCGGACACGCGCATTTCACTTCCGGTTGCCAACCGCGGGAGGACACTGGTGCCATACCGGAACTCAGGAGATGGCCATGAAGACCTCGACCCGATTGCTTGTGCTGGGCACCCTGCTGGCGGCTTCGTCGGTGGCCGGCGCGCAGACCTATGGGCCGCGCGATGAGGGACGCAAGTTCAATGACGGCAGCCGCGTGGTCTGCAAGAACGTGGAAGTGCAGCGTAATTCGCGCGATCCCAACCGCATCGCCGGTACCGCCACTGGCGCTGTGATTGGTGGCCTGCTGGGCAACCAGGTGGGCGGTGGCAACGGCAAGAAGCTGGCCACCGTGGCCGGTGCCGTGGCCGGTGGTGCGGCCGGCCGCCAGATCCAGGGCAACAGCCAGCAGAAGAACGGCGACCGCGTGGTTGAACGCCGCTGCGAACGCGTCTACCGCTGATCGCTCGCAGCCGTACCCCGTTTCCCCTTCCACACCGCAGTACTCGAACGCCGGCCCCGCGCCGGCGTTCGTCGTTAGGGGAAAAAGGGGACGGAGGGGATTAAGTCGCAATTCCCCAGTCTTGCCGTTTACGACTCAATCCCCTTCGTCCCCTTTTTTTCGAGGAGGCGCCAGGCGGCGAGGCTGCCGTAGAGCAGCAGCAGGACGGTGAGAGTGATCAGTTCGTGGCCGACTTCAGCCGGGCGGGCGTCCATCTGGTTCAGGCGCACCATCAGGTTGATGCCCGAGGTGGTCGGCAGCAGCTGCGCCAGCCAGACCAGCGGTTGCGGCGTCATCACCGCCGGCCACGACAGGTTGGCCAGGAAAAACAGTGGGATCGAGGTGGCGATGATGTACTGGAAGGCGCGTTCGCGGGTGCGGAAGAAGCTGCCGACGAACAGGCCGAACGCCACCGTGGCGGCGATGAACAGCGTGCCGCCCAACAACTGGCCCAGTGGATTGCCGCCGCGCGGATAGTCCTGCACCCACGCGGTGAAGCCGGCGTACCAGAACAGACCGAACAGGCCGATCAGGCTGAAGCCCAATGCCATGCCCGCCAGCGTTGGCAGGTCGAAGCGCAGGCGCCGGCCCAGCGCGAGTCGGCGGCCACCGAGCAGCACGCCGATGCCCATCAACAGGGTCTGGTGAACGATCAGCTCGGCCACGCCGGGCACGATGGCGCTGCCATAGCCTTCCTGCGTGTTGTACAGCGGGCGCTGCACCAGGGTGACCGGCGGTGCCTGCGGTGCGCCCATGAAGGCCGCCTGGCCGACTACCGCCTCACGCCCGAACGCGCCCAGTGCATCGGCCACGCTGCCCAGCACCCAGCTGGCACGGCCCAGGTAGGCGCCGTTGCCGAGCAGCACCAGCTTGGCCGGATGGCCGCGCAGGATGTCGCGTTCCAGGTTGGCCGGGATCAGTACGATGCCCTCGGCGTGGCCGGCTTCCAGCTGCTGGCGTGCACTGTCGATGTCGGCCGGTTGCCCGACCACGCGTGCAACGCGGAGTGCATCGAGCTTTCGCAGCAGCGCGCGGCTGGTCGCGCTGTGGTCTTCGTCCACCACCAGCACCGGCAGGTTGCCGGCCACCTGGTGGCGGTACGCGGCCGGGTAGAAGAACGAGTACAGGATCACCGCGCCGACCATCACCACGATCGCGTAGCGATCGCACAGGACCGCCATCAGGGTCTGCCGGAGGCTGCGCCAGAGTGCGCTCATGCGTCTGCCCCTGCCGGTTGTGCGGCTTCGGGCGTGCGCGCAAAGGCGATCAGGCGCAGGCCGCCGATGCCGCCGGCCACCATCGTCATCAACAACAGCGTGGTCAGCGGCCATATCGAAACCTGCAGCGGCGAACCGATGAACTGCTGCTGGGTCTGCAGCTTGATGTAGGCGCTGAGTGGCAGCAACTGATGCCAGATACGGGTGAACAGGGGGCCATCCAGCACCGGGAAGGTGGCGCTGGAGAATGCCAGTGCGGTGCCGATGCTGAGGCCGACCGCGGACAGCGCGGTACCCATGTCGCGGGTGACGCCGACGAAGAACAACGCGTAGGCGGCCGTGGCCAGGTAGAACAGTGGCTGTGCGAGCAGCAGCACGAGCGCGCTGCCGGCCACACCATCGCCGCGCAGGCAGGCCAGGTACCCAATGCCGAGCGCGCCATACAACGAGAACAGCAGAGTGTACGGCGCGACCTTGCCGGCAATCGCCGACCACGGCGTGCGACCCAGCCAGGCGGGCAGGGTGCCGTCGCGGATCTCGCGGCCAAGGCTGCCGGCTACGGCCAGCGCCAGTACCAGCGACAGCACCGCCGGGAAGATCAGTGGCAGCAGGAACAGTTCGTAGCTGCGTGCCGGGTTGTACAGGATGTCCGACTGCACCGCGATCGGCGCCGCACGCAGCTTGCCCGGGCCGACCTGCAGGCCGATGCGCTCGCGCAGCAGGCGCGCGTTCCAGGCCGAGACGGCGTCGCCGATATCGCGCGCCGCCGACTGGCCAGTGGTCATGTAGGTGGCGTTGTAATAGGCGAACACCGTGCCCTGCCGTCCACGCAACGCTTGTCGGGTGACATCACGCGGCACCAGTACGATGGCGAACACATCCAGGCGGCGCAGCTGCGAACGGGCGTCTTCCATGTCCACGGGCTGGCTGGCGATGCGCACGCCGGGGCTGGCATCGAGCATGCGCAGCAGCAGGCGGCTGTCACTGCTGTGGTCGAGGTCGACCACAGCAATGGGGATATCGCGCATCACCGACGGCGTGAACATCCACGCCATCACCGCCAGCATCAGCAGGGGCAGCAGGGTCACCAGCAGCAGGTCGGCACGGTTGCCGCGCAGCGACTGCAGCTCGCGCCGCCACGAAGCGGCGAAGCTGTTGCGGCCCGGGCTCAGTGCTGGGGCCATGCGAACAGCACGCTCATGCCGGGGCGGAAGCCCTCGATGCGGCGTACCGGGCGCACCCGCACCTCGAAGCTGCGGACGTCGTAGCCGGACGACTGACGGGTGGTGCGCCAGGTTGCATAGTCGCCGGCCGGATTGATGAAGTAGACCTCGAACTCACCGTCCTGGTTGAGTGCCGGCACGCTGCCCTGCAGCTTGCTGCCGACCTTCAGGCCCTGCATCTGCGATTCGCGCAGGTTCATCGCCACCCACATGCGGTCGATGTCGACCAGGGTGAACACGGGATAGCCGGCTGGCACCAGCTCGCCCGGGTCGGCCATGCGCTTGTTGATCTCGCCGGCCACCGGCGCGCGCCCTTCGACTTCGACACGCGCAGCGTTGACTTCGGCCACCGCGCCCTGTGCCTGCTGCACCTGGCCCTGCGCGGCGCGCTTGTCCTGCTCGCGTGCGCCGGCCAGCGCCATGTCGTACTGCGCACGGGCGGCACGGGCCAGTTCACGCGAACTGGTGGCCTGGGCATGCGCTTCATCGCGCTTCTGCCGGGTCATCACCCCTTCGTTGAACAGGTTCTGCACGCGCTGGTAGGTGGCCTCGGCCAGCGTCGCACCGGCTTCGGCGCGCTTCCAGTTCGCTTCGGCGGCGCGGATGTCCTCGCTGCGCGCGCCTTCGTCGGCCTTGTCGGCCACCGCCTGCGCGGCGGCCAATGCGCCATGCGCCTGCTGTTCCTTGGCGGCCACTTCGGGGCTGTCGAGCAGGAACAGCACCTGGCCGGGCTGCACGCGGTCGCCCTCGCGCACCTTCAGTTCGGCCACGCGCGCGGTGATCTTGGCGGCCACGTTGATCGTGTCCGCATCGGCCATGCCCTGGATCTGGTCGGCCGGGCTGCGCCAGGCCAGCCACAGGCCGAGCACCACCACGACCAGCAGCACCACTATCAGGATCGGGCCCAGACGGCGCTTGGCCGGGGGCGTCGTCGCATCGTCGTGCAGCACATCACTCATGGTCGATCACCTCGTCCGCACGCCGCCGGAACTCTTCGAAACGGTCCATCTGTCCACTGACCTCCAGCAACTGTGCCAGCGCAATATCGTATTGGTAGGCGGCCTGCGCGCGCTCGACACGGGCACCGCCCAGGCCGAGCCGCGCGTCGATTACATCAAGCGAAGTCGCCTGGCCTTCGCGGAACGCCAGTTCCTGCAGGCGCAGGTTTTCCTGTGCCTGGGCGATGCTGCTGTCGAGCAGCACGTACTGCTGGCGCGCGGTCTCCAGCTCATTCCAGGCCTTGCGCACGCCCAGTGCGACCTGGTTTTCGGCCTCGCGCAGGCCGGCTTCGGCCTGCTCCTGCTGCGCGCGCGCAGCGCTGATCTGCGCCGGCCGCGAGTTCGGCGACAGGAAGGTGTACTTCAGGCCGATGCCGAACGCCCAGTCCGGGTCGGTCAGCATTTCGTCGCGGCGGCGGAAATCGTACTGGCCGAAGGCGAAGATCTGTGGCTTCAGCTTGGCCTGCTGCACACGCACGCCCTGTTCGGCCTGCGCCACCATCGCCCGCAGGCGTGCGATCTGCGGCTGGCGTGCCTGCGCGGTGCGCTCGAAGCTGGCCACCGGTTCCAGCGGCACGCGCTGCACGAACAGCGGCGACACCGGCTGTACCTCGCCGCCACTGCGCAGCAGCGTGGACAGCGCGGCCTTCAGCGTGGCCAGATCGTTCACCGTCTTCTGGTACTCACGCTCGGCCTTGTCGCGGGCCACGGTGGCCTGCAGGCGCTGAGCACGGGTGGCGAAGCCCTCGCGCTCCAGCTTCTCCGCATCGGACAGATGTTGGTTGAGGCCATCGCGCACGTCGCGGCGTACGTCCACTGCCTGCTCGGCCAGGCGCTGGCCAAAGTAGGCCTGGGCCAGCTGCACGGTCAGCGATTGGCGCTGTGCTTCGCGTTCGGCACTGGCCTGTTCGTGGGCGGCGCTGGCGGCACGTTGTGCGGCCGGAATCACGCCGCCGGTGTACAGCGGCAGCACAGCCGTCACCACCGGTCGCGTTCTCCAGTCGCGCTCGGTGAACGACAGCGGCGAATCGATGCCGAAGGCTTCAGCCACGGGGGCCAGCGAGCCCAGTGGCAGGGTGAGGGTCTTCTGGAACTGCAGGCGGCGCACTTCGCCGGTGATCTCCGGCAGGCGCAGCAGGCGGGTCGCGTCCTGCAGGTCCTGCTTGTTGCGTACCGCTGCGTCAGCGGCCGCCAGTGCATCGGAGACCTGCTCCAGGCGTTGCCGCGCCTGTTCCCAGTCCAATGCAGGTGCGTCGGTGTTGTTCTGCGCGGACGCAGCGAATGGCAGGCAGGTCGCCAGCGCCAGCGCCAGCGCCAGCGCGGGCTTCGCGCGGTGCATCCTTGTACGTCGGCCGATCACGCCCATTCCGTCCCAGTGGTGAAGAAGTGCGCAAACGGTAGTGCGCGCGGCGTGAAGCCCGGGTCTGCGGTCATCGGATTGTCCTCAACGAAGGGTGCCGCTGGCCGCAGTGCGCAGCGCCTGGGTGATGTGCTGCAGCGTGCTTGAACGCACGGCGGCATGCTGCCAGTACAGCGGCACATCGAGCCAGCGGCGGGGCTCCAGTACCACCACGCGGCCGGCGCGCACGGCGGGTGCGACCAGCGTTTCCGGGGCCATGCCCCAGCCGAGTCCGCACGCGGCGGCTTCGACGAAACCGGTGGAGGAGGGCAGGTAGTGTAGCGGTGGCTGCAGCCGCGCGCGGGCCAGGCGTCGCACGAAGCGCCATTGCAGTTCATCCTTGCGGTTGAACACCAACATGGGGGCGTGCGCCAGGGCCGCGGCCTGCATGCCGTCACTGAAGTACTGGCGGGCGAAGCCGGGCGACGCGATGGCGTGGTAGCGCATCGCGCCGAGCGGGTGTACGTTGCAGCCCTTCACCGGCTGGCCTTCGGCGGTCACTGCACCCAGCACACTGCCGTCGCGCAGCAGCTGCAGGGTGTGGTCCTGATCGTCCATGCGCAGGTCGAACAGGTAGCCATGGCGTTGGTGCAGGTCGGCGATGGCCGGCACGAACCAGGTATCGAGCGAGTCGTCGTTGACCGCCAAGGGGATCGGCGTACGTGCGGCGTCGCTGCCGCGTTCGGGCAGCAGTTCGGCCACTGCCTCGGCCTCCAGCGCCTGCATCGGCCGTACCCGGCGCAGCAGTGCCTCACCGGCGGCGGTGGGCCGGCACGGTGCCTGGCGCACCACCAGCACCTGGCCAAGCCGGTCCTCCAGGGCCTTGATCCGCTGCGACAGTGCCGACGGACTGATCGACAGCCGGCGCGCCGCAGCCTCGAAGCTGCCTTCTTCCAGCACTGCGGCAAATGCGGACAGTTGCGGATGTACCAGGTCCACCAGTACCTCTTCAGTATTTCTGCATAGGATAAAGAAAAAACAGTTTGTCTTAACGTGTCCGTTGGCCGCACCCTGCGCGTCCCCCCGCTGCCTGGCCTGTCCTGATGTGGATCGCCGCTACCGCCGCCGGCCTGTTCGCAGGTGCCGGCCTGATCATCGCCATCGGCGCGCAGAACGCCTTCGTGCTGCGCCAGGGTCTGCAGCAGCGTCATGTGGGGAGGGTGGTGCTGGCCTGCGCCGGTGCGGACATCGCGCTGATACTGGCCGGTGTCGGCGGCATGGGGGCGCTGGTGCTGCAGTGGCCGCTGCTGCTGCAGGTGCTGCGTTTCGGTGGTGCGGCCTTCCTGCTCTGGTATGGCCTGCAGGCGGGATTGCGCGCGTGGCGCGGTGGCAGTGCGCTGGCCGCCGCCGAGGCGCAGGGCGGCAGTGGGCGCCAGGTGCTGCTGACCTGCCTGGCCTTCACCCTGCTCAACCCGCACGTCTATCTGGATACGGTGGTACTGCTGGGCAGTCTGTCCACGCGCTACCCGGGCGATCTGCGCTGGGCCTTTGCCGCCGGTGCGTGCGTCGCCAGCGTGGCCTGGTTCTGTTCTCTTGGTTATGGCGCGCGCCTGTTGCAGCCGGTGTTCCGCAGACCGGGCGCCTGGCGGATGCTGGACGCCGGCGTGGCGGTTTTCATGTTCTGCCTGGCCACGCTGCTGCTGTTGCGTCCTTTATCGCCATGAGTGCGTGACGCACGCCGGTGTTGCGTATGTGTTCCACCGATACGGTTCACGTGGCCGGATACAGCGCGGATAATGCGCGCCTGGTCGCGACCCCGCCGCGCATGCCGTTGTTCGGCAGCCCCCCGGTCGCCTGTGTTCTCGTTGTACGACCGCCACGGTGCGGCATCGGTGTTGCATGAAAGACAATCTACAGCTGCTCCTGTCCCACCTGGGGCGCACCTCCCTGTTCGGCCTGATGATGGCGCTTCCGCCTGCGTTGGCCTGGCTCGACATCCATTGGCTGGGCAATGCCGTCGGCGAGTGGTCGCTGGTCGAACTGACCCAGGAAGGCTTCCTGGTCGCCAGCGTGGCTGCCTTCGTCCGGCTTGCGTTGCGGCGTGCCGATGATCGGGCCTTTGCCGTGCTGGCGGCAGCGCTGTTCGCCTGCATGCTCCTGCGTGAGATGGATGAGGCGCTGGACCTGATCGCACACGGTTTCTGGAAGTATCCGGTGGGTGTGCTGATCATCGGCTCACTGGCCTGGGCCAGCCGCGACTGGCGCCGGGCCATGCAGGCGCTGGTGCGTTTTCTCGTATCCCGGCCGGGTACCGTGATGACGATTGGTCTGGTCCTGCTGCTGTTCTATTCGCGCCTGATCGGCATGACGTCGTTGTGGACCGGACTGTTGGGTGATCAGTACATCCGTGTGTTCAAGAACACCATCGAGGAGACCACCGAGCTCCTTGGTTACACCTTCATTCTCGCAGCCAGCGTCGGCTATGTGGCACATAGGGTGCGCGAGCCGCTGACGGCGCGCAAGCGCACCGTGCACGAGGACGCCGGGATGCAGCAACGGCCACTCTAGGCGCCATCCACCGCGCATAACGGCGTCTCGCCGGGGCGCAGGGTCAGTACGCGCACGCCGCTGCGGGTGACTGCCACGGTGTGTTCGAACTGCGCCGACAGCTTGCCGTCGCGCGTGTAGACCGGCCATGCGTCCGGCTGCTGGCGGATGGCCGGCTTGCCCTGGTTGAGCATCGGCTCGATGGTGAACACCATGCCTTCTTCCAGCACCATGCCGGTGTGGGGATGGCCGTAGTGCAGGATCTGCGGTTCCTCGTGCATTTCCTGGCCGATGCCATGGCCGCAGTATTCCTTCACTACGCTGTAGCCGTGGCTGCGCGCGTGGCGGGCGATGGCGTGGCCGATGTCGCCCAGGCGTGCGCCGGGGCGCACCGCGGCGATGCCTTTCCACATCGCCTGGTAGGTGGTCTGCACCAGCCGGCGCGCGGCGTAGTCGACCTCACCGACCAGGTAGGTGGTGCTGGAGTCGGCGATGTAGCCGTTCTTCTCCAGGGTGATGTCGAGGTTGACGATCTGACCGTTGTGCAGCACGTCGGTGGTGCTGGGCACGCCGTGGCAGATGACGTTGTCGATCGAGGTATTGAGCACGTACGGGAAGCCGTACTGGCCCTTGCTGGCCGGCCGCGCCTGCAGCTCATCGACGATCATGCGTTCGACGAAATCGTTGATCTCCATCGTGCTGCGGCCCTGCAGCGGCAGCTGGTCGAGTGCGGCGAACACCTGCGCCAGCAGGCGACCCGATTCGGCCATCAGCGCGATCTCGTCGGGGCGCTTGATGATGCCCATCGGCTCAGACCTGGCCCGGGGGCAGCAACGGTGGCTGCACGCCGGCCGCGCGCAGCTCGCTGGCGACGATGTCCTGGAAACTCAGCGTAGGGTTCAGCTCGCACAGCATGCCGACCCGGATCCAGAAGTTGGCCTGGGCGTTGATCGAACGGCTGGAAACGGTGCAGGCACGGCGCAGCTGGTCGTGCAGGGTGTCATCGATGTTGACGATGCCCATGGGCGGTCCTGGAGGGTTCAATATACGAAGCGTATATGTTTCGTATATTCATCTCAACCCGGCGTCGTTCAGTCCACGCGTGTGGCGAAGCGCAACCGGTTGTCGTCCGGGTCGCGCAGCAGCATTTCGCGGCTGCCCCATTCGGTGTCATGCGGGGGCTGCTCGATCGGCACGTTGGCCGCGCTGAAGGCGCGGTGCAGGCTGTCAACATCGTCGACGATGAAGTACACCGCGCCGCCGACCTCGCAGTCGCCGCTGTGTTCGGTGAGGAAGATCGTCTGGCCGTCGCGGGTGAGCTGGGCGAACAGCGGGAAGCCGGGTTCGAAGCGATGTTCCCAGTCGACCACGAAACCCAGCCCCTGCACGTAGAACGGCAGGGTGGTGTCGGCATGGCGCATGCGCAGTTGCGGGATGACGGTCTGGGGCATGGCGAGGGCTCCGAGGTGGGAACCCAGTGTAGAGCCGAGCCATGCTCGGCTGCTGTTCGCGGTGCCCGCAGTCGAGCATGGCTTGACTCTACAGAAGGCGCCAGCCGAGCGTGGGCTCGGCTCTACCCGGCTCTGGTAGTTGCCAACCTTGGTTGGCATTGCCGGACAGTGGTCAGCAGGCCGTCGGCACGGCGGCCATTGCCGCCAGCAGTTCGCGGTTCACCTGCTGGTGCCGGGCCTGCCAGGCAGGAAGATCATCGGCGCTGACGTCCGGCTGGCCATCCAGCGACGACAGCCAGCGCTTGAAGCGGCTCTGGTAGTTGGCCAACGACACTTCGCCGGTGATGTCACTGCCGACCAGGCCGCCGGCGCGCAGTGCTTCGATCACCACCAGCGCGTGTTCCAGCTGGAAGCGGCCCTGGTCCCAGTTGCTGCGGGCCACGTCTCCGGCGAACACGTCCTTGTCGATCGACAGATAGGTCGGCTGCGGCGACTTGGCCTGCTCGGCGGCGAACGTGGCGACCAGGGCCTCGGGATGCTCGAAACGGCGGAAGGCATGGCCCATGCCGAGGCGATGGCCCCAGCCGACATCCACGTCCATGCACCAGTAGGTCAGGCGACCGCCCATCAGCGGACGCCAGTGGTTCTCCCAGGCATGGCCGAGGCCGATGTCGCTGGAGGTGATGCCGAGCACGTGGATGTGCGAGATCTGCGGCAGCTTGCTGGCGGCGTTGACCCACGACCCGCAATGCATGCCGAACGGGAATCGCATGTTGTCCGGATGGTTGTCCAGCACCACCAGCTGGAACGGCGCCTGCGCGCGCATGCGGCGCAGCAGCGGCAGGCTGAGGTGATGGAAGTCACCACTGCCGAGCATCACTGTGCCGAGCAGGGCCGGCAGCGGCGCAAGCACCTCGGTGCTGAAGCGATCCAGGGTGCCGTTGCTGCAGGCGAATCGCAGCGTGTCGTGCCACTGCGGCAGGGACAGGGTCTGCGCTTGGGGCAGTGGCAGCACGCTACCGTCCAGGTCCAGGATCAGCGGGGAACGCACCAGCATCGCTCAGCCGCCTCCATCAGGTTCGCCCTGCAGGTACGGGGCCAGCCGGCGCAGGGCGGCACGCAGCAGCGGGGAACGGGCATGGATCGCGTGCCGGGTGGAGGTGAAGCGGGCCCCCAGCTCGGCCTTGATCCGCGAGTCGGTCCAGCCAGCCACGTAGTGGCTCAGGCCGTGCTGCAGGGCGTACTCGAGGTTGTGCATCCAGCTGACCGCGTACAGGTTGTGCTCGCGCGACTGCGGGTAAGCCAGGCCGATGTACTTGTCCACCAGCTTGCCGGCATGCACGTAGCACAGGTTCCAGCCGATCAGCTGGCCCTGGTGGCGGTACAGGAACATCCGTCCCTGGCCCTGGCTGTCGGCCAGCAGGTACTGGAAATAGGGCAGGCCGAGCTGGTCGAAGTGCACCGCGCTCTGCGCATACACACCCAGGTACAGCGCATGCAGTTCGGCCTGCAGCCGTGGGTCGGCCAGGGCCGGATCACCAGTGGCGATGCAGTCGATCTGCAGGTCGTCGCGCGAGCGCAGCTTGCGCCGGATGTTCTTGCGGCGCGAGGACGACAGGCGGCCGAGATAGCCGTCGATCGAATCGAAATCGATCGCCACCCAGGCCAGCGGCATGCCTTCCAGTTCAACGAAGCCGCGCGCCAGCAATGCCTGCAGGAAGGCAGCACTGTGCGCGTTGGCCGCGTCGTCCAGCAGTGGTGAATCGATCGCCAGGTCCTTGACCACCAGCAGCCGGGTATCGCCGATCGCGTGACGCGTCACGTCCTCGGCCAGCGCCTCCGGCGCGACGTGTGCCGGCAGCGGGGTGTACTCGGTGCTGGTGGCACCGACGAAGCGGGTCCTCCAGGTGATCCACGGCCGCCACAGGCGCGACAGCGGGAGGCCGAGCAGCCTGCCGCGCAGTTCGTCGTCCATCGTCGTGGTCAGGTCCAGCGGTGCACGGAAGGACGGCAGGCCGCTGGGAAGGCGGCCTGCCTCGAATCCGAGCGGCGGGTGGGCCAGGAAGCCCTCCAGCAGCGCGGCCGGTTCCAGCGCGGTGCTGGATGCGCGTGACGTCATCTCCATCGGCACGGGAACCGGCAGCGCATCGACCTCAGCCCTTGGCCTTGGTCAGCGCCTGGTCGAGCAGGGTGATCGCCAGGTCGATTTCTTCGTAGCTGATGTCCAGAGACGGCGCAAAGGTGATCACGTTCTTGTACCAGCCACCCACGTCGAGCACGAGGCCCATGCGCTTGCCGTCGTGCAGCAGGTCACCGGCCAGGCCGATGTCGACCATGCGGTCCAGCAGTTCCTTGTTCGGGGTGTAGCCGTCGGTCTGGCAGATCTCGGCGCGCAGGGCCAGGCCCAGGCCGTCGACGTCGCCGATTTCCGGGTGGCGCTTCTGCAGGCCGCGCAGGCCGTCGAGGAAGTACGCGCCCTTTTCCGGCACGGTGCGCTCGTAATCCATTTCCTTGCCCAGCTTCAGCACTTCCAGGCCCAAGCGGGTGCCCAGCGGGTTGGAGTTGAAGGTGGAGTGGGTGGAGCCCGGCGGGAACACGGTCGGGTTGATCAGTTCTTCGCGCGCCCACAGGCCCGACAGCGGGTTCAGGCCGTTGGTCAGCGCCTTGCCGAACACCAGCACGTCCGGGGTCACGCCGAAGTGCTCGATCGACCACAGCTTGCCGGTCCGCCAGAAGCCCATCTGGATTTCATCGACGACCATCAGGATGCCGTACTTGTCCAGCACGCGCTTGAGCCCGGTGAAGAAATTGCGCGGCGGAATGACGTAGCCGCCGGTGCCCTGGATCGGCTCGACGTAGAACGCGGCGTATTCGGCCTGGCCGACCTTGGGATCCCACACGCCGTTGTATTCGCTTTCGAACAGGCGCTCGAACTGCCATACGCAGTGGTCGGAGTACTCATCCGGGGTCATGCCCTTCGGGCGACGGAAGGGGTACGGGAACGGGATGAACATCGCGCGCTCGCCGAAGTGGCCGTAGCGGCGGCGGTAGCGGTAGCTGGAGGTGATCGAAGACGCACCCAGGGTGCGGCCGTGGTAGCCGCCTTCGAAGGCGAACATCAGGCTCTTGCCGCCGCGCGCGTTGCGCACGATCTTCAGCGAGTCTTCAATGGCCTGCGCACCGCCGACGTTGAAGTGCACGCGGCCGTCGAGGCCGAACTTCTCGTGCATGTCCACGGCAATGGTCTTGGCCAGCTGCACGCGGGTCGGGTGCAGGTACTGGCTGGCGACCTGCGGCAGGGTGTCGATCTGGTCCTTCAGCGCGTCGTTCAGGCGCTTGTTGCTGTAGCCGAAGTTGCAGGCCGAGTACCACATCTGCAGGTCGAGGTAGGGCACGCCCGCACCGTCGAACATGTAGCTGCCTTCGCCGCGCTGGAAGATCTTCGGCGGGTCGACGTAGTGGACGGTATCGCCGAAGGAGCTGTAGCGCGCTTCATCGGCCAGCAGCTGCGCGTCGGAGGCAGCTGCGTCGGCGTTCTTGTCAAAAATGTTCATGCAGTTCGGTTCCGTGAAGGACGTTCGAAAGAGGTAGCGGGGGCGTGCTCAGGCGGTGGCCAGCAGCAGGGGCAGTGCGGCGGGCTGCGGGCTGGCGTCGATACGACGTGGCTGCAGCAGGCTGCCATCGAGCAAGCGCGGCAGCAGTGCGATTGCATCGTGGAAGGTAGCGATGGCGGCATGCTCGATGCCGGCATTGGTGCAATGGGTGATCAGGCGGCGCTTGGCGAACACGAAGTCGGCGTCTTCGGACACGCAGAAATCCGAGCTGCCGTCGCCGATCATCAGCACGCGCGGTGCTTCGTTGGCGCGCGCCTGCGCGGCGCAGGTGCATTTGCAGGTGCCACTGCGGCAGCCTTCGGCCTGGTAGGGCGATTCCAGTTCCCAGTGGTCCCCGCACCAGCGCAGGTGGTTGGCCACCACCGGCAGTCGCGACAGGCCATGGTTGGCGAGGATGCGGTGGATCGCATAATCCAGGCCGTCACTGACGATGCGCAGCGGCACGCCCAGCTGCTCGGCGCGGGCGACGAAGGCGGCGAAGCCCGGATCGATCTGCACCTGGTCCAGATGGGCGTCGAGCGTGGCCGGGTCCAGCTTCAGCAGCCGCACCTGGCCCTGCATGCATTCACGCGAGCCGATCTTTCCTGCTTTCCACTGGTCTTCCAGCTCCTGCCAGCCCGGCTGGCCATACTTTTCCAGCAGCGAGTCGATGACATCTTCGAGGCTGATGGTGCCGTCGAAGTCACACAGGATGCTCCAGTGCATGGGCAGGTCCGTCGATGAAAGAAACGCCCGGCCCGATGCCGGGGCAGGCTCAATGTAGGCAGGCAGCCTTTCTCGTTCCTTTCCTGTTGAAAGGCTTCATTGGCGGGCTGGGAAAACGTTCAGGAAGGTGCATGGATGAATGCGTGAGGCGCAGTCCATCCGTGCGTCTTGAAGTCACGCGCGGGCCAGGGCCTGCAGTATTCCGGCCGTCTCTTCACGGGTCTGCCAGGCGCTGTTACCGAGGGTCAGCATGCGTGCGGCGAAGTCGCGTGCGTTGGGCATGTCGTCCTGCGGCACGATGCCGCGCAGGTACGCGTAGTCGGGCAGGGCATGGATGAACATGCGGCTGGCGCCGAGCCCGCGTGGCCACAGGTCTTTCATTACGGCATCGCGGGCGCGCTGGCTGGGCAGCAGCAGCATCAGCATCGGCCAGGTGCCACAGCTACCGGCAAGGCCGTCGACCACCTCAACGGCTGGCAGCTGTGCCAGCTGCACGCGCAGCTGCAATGCACGCAGGCGCCCTGCCTGCAGGAAGGCCGGCAGGCGCCGCGCGGCATGGGCACCGATGTTCTGCCGCCACTGGCTGACCCGGTGCTGCGGAATCTGCAGCGGGAAAATGTCACCGACCGCTTCTTCCAGGTCGCCACGCTGCAACGCACTGCGCAGCGGATTGCCGTATACCAACGACAGCAGCGATGGCCGATAGCAAGCGGCCAGGCCAAGCAGCTGCAGACTGCGCAGCAGTTCCCAGCGCAGGCTGGAACGCACCTGTTCGGCGGCATGTCCGGCCAGCGCGGCACGCAGCTCGTCATCGCGGCTGACCAGCAGGCCGCCTTCGTGCAGGCTCAGGCCCTTGCCGGCGGCCAGGCTGAAGAATCCGATATCGCCACGCAGGCCGACACTGCTGCTGCCGACCCGTGCACCGAGCGCCTGCGCGGCATCCTCGATCACCCAGGCGCCAGCGCCGCGCGCAACCTCGCAGGCCAGCTCGACATCGGCGATGCGCCCGCCCAGGTGGGTGGGCAGGATTGCCAGCGTGCGTGCGTCGGCCAGGCGCTTGAGCTGGCCGGGGTCGAAGTCGAAATGGCCTTGGCGGGTATCGCACAGCTGCACGCGCAGGCCCAGGCTGTGCACCGCGATCGGCACCAGCGGGCAGGTATAGGCCGGCAGGATCACGGTGTCGCGCTTGGGCGCACGCTTGCGCAGCGTACGCAGCGCGATCAGCAGCGCGTGTGTGCCGGAACAGGTCAACTGCAGCGGCGGTGTGCCGAGCTGGCTGGCCAGGATCGCGCGCAGGTCGCCACCACCGGGCAGGAAATCGCTGGCCTGCATCGGCAGGCCAGCCGTCGGTGGCAGTTCGCGCGCGAACAGGCTCATCGCAGGGTGCTCACGCGGCGCTTTCGGCGGGGCTGTGCGGGTCGTCGGCTTCCGCGCGGCCGAGGCAGACGATGCCGGCCACGATCAACACCGCACCGAGCAGATGGTGCAGCGTCAGCGGCTCGTTCAACAGCCACGCCGACAGCAGCAGCACGCTGATCACTTCCAGGTGCGAGGCGGCGAATGCGGGGCCGATCGGCGCATGCCGCAGCAGGCTCATCCAGGTGAAGAACGCACCCACGTAGCCGAGGATGGCGCCGTACACCCACGGCTGCGACAGCACGCGCAGCAGCCACGCAGTGTTGGCCTCGACCGGCAGCGCGGCATCGCCGGCGTACTTGAAGCACAGCTGGGCCAGCGTGTCGAAGGCCATCAGCAGCGGGAAGCCGATGACATACAGGCGCCTCATGAGCCGGCCCCCACCACCGCCACGCCCGCCGTGACCAGCAACATGCCGGTCACCCGCAGCGGCGTGAGTTTCTCGCGGAACAGTAAACGGCCGGCGATCATCAGCGCGACGATGTTGATCGAGCCGAGCAGCACGCCCTTGGACAACGGCACCAGCGACAGGAACGCGATCCAGGCGACAAACTCAAGCACGTAGCAGGCGATGCCGATCCACAGCCAGGGGCGGCTGAGCATGTGTTTCCAGCGTTGCAGTCCTTCGCCTTCCTGCGGATCGCTGGCGGCGGCCTTGAAGGCGAGCTGGCCACCGGTATCGAGTACCACATTGGCCAGCCACAGCAGCGTGGCAAGTGCCCCCATTTCAGGCCACCGCCTTGAGCACGCCCGTGCGTTCACCGATCTCGGTGAAAAAGCGCGCGCTGCGGCGGATCACGTCGCGGCGTTCGCGGTCGATGGTGATCATGTGGTAGCTGTCTTCCAGCACCACCAGTTCCTTCGGACCGCTGACCCGCGACATCACCAGCTCGGCGTTGCCCATGCTGGCCACGTCGTCTTCGCGGGCGTGCATCACCAGGCACGGTGCGGTGACCTGGTGCAGATGGCGTCGGGTCCAGTTGCTCAACGCACGCATCTCGGCCAGCGCATGCCAGGGGTTGCCCGGTAGGCCGGCGGCGGCGCTGTCGCCGGACAGCATGGCGGCGCTCACCTGCGCACGCAGGCGCTCGTCACGCAGGCCGTACGGCGGTTCTTCCATGAACATGCGGTCGCGGCCGATGTTGAAGCGCTTGAACCACGGCAGCAGGAACGAGAAGCGGGCTACGGCGGGAATGTTCCAGCCGTCGTAACGGAACGTGGCGCCGTACACGCCGACCCCGGACACCCATTCCGGGCGCCGGGCAGCCAGGGCCAGCGACAGCACCGCGCCCATCGACAGGCCGCCGACGAACAGCTGGTCAACCTTGCCGCGCAGGGTTGCCGCCGCATCTTCCACGCCCTGGTACCACTGTTCCCAGGTGGTCGCCAGCAGGTCATCCACGGTGCCGCAGTGGCCGGGCAGCTGCACGCCGTGCACGGTGAAACCGGCGTTGTTCAGCCCTTTGCCCAGCATGCGCATTTCCGCCGGGGTGCCGGTCAGGCCATGGACCAGCAGCACGCCCTGTGGGCCACCGGGGAGGAAGAAGTCGTGCGATTCGGTCACCTGGCGGCTCCGGGACGGCAGTGGGGATGGCAGGATCGCAAGCGCGATTTTCGCCAGCCTTTCAGCGCCCCGGGCCGGGTCAGGGCGCCTTCAGCAGCGGCAGCGTGATGGCGACCTTCAATCCGCCACCGGGGCGGTTCAGGAAGCTCAGGCGGCCGCCGAAGTGCTCCACCGCCTCATGCGCGATGGCCAGGCCGAGGCCGGTGCCGCTGGCAGCGGTGCCCGGCGCCCGGAAGAAGCGCTCGCCCAGCCGTGGCATCACGTCGTCGGGCACGCCGGGACCGTTGTCTTCCACATACAGTTCGACATCATTGTCGTCCAGCGCATGCACGCCCACCGTGACCGTCGCATTGCGGCCGGCATAACGAAGGGCGTTGTCGATCAGGTTGTCCAGCGCCTCCTGCAGCATGGCGCCGTTGCCGAGTACACGCAGCGGATGGGGGCTGCCGCGGTAGCCCAGATCGATGCCATCACGGATCGCTTCCGGTACCCGCATGCCGACCCACTGCGGTACCAGAACGCCCAGATCCAATGCCTCGACCGTTTCCGGCACGGTCTGTGCCCGGCTCAGCGCCAGCAGCTGGGTGCTGACCCGTGCCGTGCGCTGGTTGAGCCGGCGGATGTGCTGCAGTGCCTCGCGCACCGTGTCCGGGTCGCCGTGCGCCAGCGCCTGGTCCACGTGCAGTGCCATGCCCGCCAATGGGGAGCGCAGCTGGTGCGCGGCATCAGCGATGAAGCGGTTCTGCAGGGTGATCATTTCCGCCTGGCGCGCGAACAGATCGTCGATGGTGCTGATCAGCGGCTGGATCTCTTCCGGTACGTCGGCATCGGAGATCGGCGCCAGTTCGCCGCGGCGCTGCGCCAGGCGGGTCCTCAGCGGGGTCAGGATGCGCAGGCCGTACGTCACGCCGAACCAGACCAGCGCCGCGGTACCCAGCGCCAGCATGGTCATCAGCGGGATGATGATCATCAGGATCTCGCGCGCACGCTGCCGGCGGTCGGCCATGCTCTCGGCCACGGTCACCGCCAGCTGGTCCTGCGGATCGTTCATCGCCTGCGTGCAGACGGTGGCCATGCGCACCTGCTGGCCATTGAGGTTGCCGTCGTACAGCGCCGGATGCACGCCGGTGCAGTCCTGCGAAGGGGCATACGGGCTGAAGTCTGCATTGCCGCTGAGCGTACCCATGCGGCTGCTGTCGACGTTGAAATAGCGATGGCCGTCGGGGTCGTACTCGATCAGGAAGCGCGCCTGCGGAGACAGGTCGCTGGTCACCGGCATGGTGCTCAGCATCTGCGCGAACGAATGCGTGTCGTCGATCAGGTTGCGGTCGTGGATGCGGTTGGAATAGTCCAGCGCAACGTAATAGGCCAGGATCGTGTTGAAGGTGAGCAGGCCCAGCATCGGCAACGCCAGGAAGGCGAGCAGGCGCCGGCGCAGGCTGGGCGGTCCACTGATCACGGGGTGCCGTCGTCCTGCGCGTCTTCCAGCATGTAGCCCAGCCCGCGCACGGTGCGGATGCCCATGCCGCCGGGCTGCAACTTCCGGCGCAGGCGGTGCAGGGCGATGTCCAGGCCGTTGTCGGTGAGGTCCTGGCCCCAGTCGCACAGCGCTTCCACCAGTTGCGCGCGCGACACGATGCGCTCGGCGCGTACCGCCAGTGCCGACAGCAGGCCGAACTCGCGCGCGGTCAGTTCCAGCGACTGGTCGTCGATCCACACCCGATGCCCGGCCAGGTCGATGCGCAGGCGGCCGATGCGCAGGTCCGGGTTGCCATTGCTGGTGACCCGGCGCAGCTGCGCACGCACGCGCGCTTCGAATTCGTCCAGTGCGAACGGCTTGACCAGGTAGTCATCGGCGCCAAGGTCGAGCACGCGCACGCGCTCGGCCAGGCCATCGCGGGCGGTCACCACCAGCACCGCCAGGCCATCGCCGCGCTGGCGCAGGCGTTGCAGAACGTCGCGGCCATCCAGCTGCGGCAGGCCCAGGTCCAGCACCAGCAGCGCGTACTGGGTCGAGCCCAGCGCGGCGTCGGCGTGCGCGCCGTTGTCGACGTGGTCGACCACATGGCCCTGCCGGCGCAGCGAGGCGCACAGGCCGGAGGCGATATCCGGGTCGTCTTCAGCAATCAGAACGCGCATGCGCGGGGGCTCCTGTAACGGTCTGGCCCGCCGGATGGACGGGGTGGGCCTCTCTCGGCTGCCGAGGGTAGCCGCAAACCGGGTGAAGGTGGAGCGCGCCGGCGCCGTCGGTCGCGCTCGCGCTTTCCGGCCATTCAGTCCTGCAGGCCCGGCTCGCCCTGCGCCAGCGGCACCCGCGAACCGTCCAGCAGGCCACGGCTGAGTTTGCCATCTTCGATGAACAGCAGTTCGCCGTTCTCGCCGTTCTTGATGCTGCTGTCGATGGCGATCACGCGGTCGCCATGGAAGCTGCTGACGTGCGGCATCGAAGTGTGGCCGACCACGATGCGCGCGAGCTGCAGGCGGTCGAGCACCTTCTGCACCCCTGCGGTGTCGAGGTGGCCATCGAAGTAGCCGCGGTACCAGATCGGGCTGGTCTTGCCGTCATACAGCGGTGCGGTGTCCGGGCCGGCCTTCACTTCGGCCTTGGGCAGGCCGAGCGAGGCCTGGTAGGCCGCATTGGTGCGCGCCGGGTCCAGCGCCAGCTGTACTGCTTCGGGCGAAATTCCGCCGTGCAGGAACAGGGTGTCGCCGATCTTCAGCAGCACCGGGCGGGTGCGCAGCCACTGGCCGATCACCGAGTCGGCGCCATACAGCTGCGGGTAGCTGCGCCCCAGCAGCTGGGCACTGCGCAGGTACTTCGGGTTGACGTAGCGCAGGTCGTCGTACAGCACCATGGTCTCGTGGTTGCCAAGCACGAAGTGCACCGCGCCACCGGCGGCAGCCGCCTGTTGCTGCAGTCCGTAAAGCAGCCAGAACGCTTCGGTCACCTCTGGGCCACGGTCGAACACATCGCCGGCGATGACCAGGGTGTCCTTGCCCAGCGCCCAGCTGTCCTGTGCGTCGATCACCTTATTGGCGCGCAGCAGGCGCACCAGCAGCCCGTACTGGCCGTGGATGTCGGACAGCGCAACGATGCGCGGCACGGCCGGCAACACGGAGATCGAAGGTGCATCGGGTGCAGCCACGTGCACGCTGTGTTCGTAGCCGCAACGCGGGGCGATGTCGGTGCCTGAGGCCTGCGTGGCAAGCGTGTGCGACTCGACCTTGTCGTCGCAGATCCATCTGGCCTGCAGCTGGTTGCCCTGGCGGAACACATAGGGGCCATCGGCCTGCACGTGGTCGGCGGGCGCGGCAACCTCGCGGGCCTCCGTGGTTGCTGTGGCGCAGGCCAGCAGGGGTAACAGCAGGGCGGTCAGCAGGGAAGGGCGATCGCGCGACATCGGGGGCATCCAGCGGCGGAAAAAACCGATGCTAACCGGCGCGGGCGTTCGTCGGTGTACGCGAATGGGCGGGTCAGGTGTCGCGCCCGTCGTCCTTGAGTTTGCGTACGCGGGTGGCGGCGGGCTGAAGCGGCTGGCCGTCGCGCCCGCGCGGCTGCATGTAGGGCAGCGGCCGCCGCGTCGCCAATTCGATCAGCTGTGAATGGGCTTCCCCCATACCGAAGCGATGGCGCTCTCCCCACTGGCGCAGCGCGACCAGCAGCGGGAACAGTTCCTGGCCGGCGGCGGTGAGCACGTACTCCTGGTAGACCGATCCATCGGAGGCCGGCCGCAGCTGCAGGATGCCGGCCTCGACCAGCCGGCGCAGGCGGTCGCTGAGGATGTTGCGCGCCGCGCCGAGGCTGCGCTGGAAATCACCGAAGCGGGTGATGCCGTCGAACGCGTCGCGGATCACCAGCAATGCCCAGCGGTCACCGAGCAGGTCGGCACTGCGGGCTACAGGACAGGGACTGTCGGCGTGCATGCTGGGTACCTCCGAATGTGGTTGCAGTTTAAAACCAATGACGATAGCCTGCATCTGGTTTCAAATTGCAACTACAAGATGAGTGCCGCATCTCTTCCCCGCCCGTTGCTGGTCCTGCTTGCGGTTGCCGCCGGCGCCAGCGTTGCCAATGTCTACTACGCGCAACCGCTGCTGGATCAGCTTGCACGCGCCTTTGCACTGGACCGGGCCGTGGCCGGCGCGGTGCTGGCTGCCACCCAGGCCGGCAGCGTGCTGGCGTTGCTTGGCCTGCTGCCGCTGGCGGACCGCGGTGACCGGCGACGCCTGCTGCGGCTGCAGCTGATCGCACTGGTGCTGGCCCTGTTGTGGCTGGCGGCGTCGCGCACGGCGAGCTGGCTGTTGTCTGGCATGCTGCTGGCCGGATTGCTGGGCACGGCGCTGACCCAGGGCCTGATCGCCTACACCGCCACGCTGGCACCGCCCGAGCAGCGCGGTCGCATGGTTGGCGTGGTGCAGGGCGGAGTGTTCATCGGCCTGCTGCTGGCGCGCGTGGTGTCGGGTACGGTGGCGGCGGCCTTTGGCTGGCAGAGGGTCTACCTGCTGTCCGCGGTGGTGATGGCGGCATTGGCGGCGCTGCTGTGGCGGCGCTTGCCCGCAGTACCGGTGCCGTTGGTCCCTCCACGCTGGCGCGAGCTGCTGGGCTCGATGCTGGGCATGCTGCGCCGGAATCGGACGCTGCGCGAGCGCGGGCCGCTGGCGGTGCTGCTGTTTGCCGGCCTCAACGTGTTCTGGGCGGCGGCACCCTTGCCGCTGTCGGCACCGCCGCTGCACTGGTCGACCGCAGCCATCGGCGCGCTCGGCCTGGCCGGCGTGGTCGGTGCGTTGATGGCGGCGCGGGTCGGGCACTGGATGGACTGCGGTTTCGCACATCGGGTCAGCCTCGGCGCGCTGCTGCTGATGCTGGTCGCGTGGTGGCCGCTGCTGGGCCTGCCGCAATCGCTGTCCTTGCTGCTGCTGGGTGTGGTCGTGCTCGACCTCGGCGGCCAGGCACTGCATGTTTCGAACCAGGCATTGCTGCTGCGTGCACCGGCAGAACAGCATGGGCGCCTGGTGGCGTTGTACATGCTGTTCTATGCGGTGGGCAGTGGTGCAGGAGCGGCGGCGGGGCCCTGGATGCAGGTGCGGCATGGCTGGCCCGCAGTGTGCCTGCTGGGGGCAGGCATCGCGTTGCTGGCGCTGCTGTGGTGGGCAGCATGGTGGGTGGTGGCGGTGAAAGCAGCGGCTGACGTTGGTGTCGGTGGCGTCGGCTGTCGGTAGCGTCGACCGTTGGTCGACTGCTCTTGCCGCGGAGCGCGAGAAGCCAGCGCTCCGCGCGATAGTCGACTGGCAGTCGACTCTGGTGCCTGCCGCGCGGCGTTACCGCTGCAACGCACGCCGCCCGGGGGCTTCCTGCAATGCCTCGCTGGCCACCACCACGCGGTTGCGGCCGCTGCGCTTGGCTTCGTACATCGCGGCGTCGGCACGTGCCATCAGCCGCTCGTAATCCGGATGACCATCGTGACCGGCCACGCCGATGCTGGCGGTCAGTTCCAGCACTTGGCCATTGGCCAGCGCTACCGGCGACTGTGCGATCTGCCGGCGCAGGCTCTCGGCGATCACGGTCGCCTGCGATTCGCTGGCGGCCACCAGCACCACCACGAATTCTTCGCCGCCATAGCGGAACAGGTAGTCGCTGCCACGCGTGAGCTGGCCGAGCAGGCCGGCCACGTGCTGCAACGCGCGGTCGCCGGCATCGTGGCCATGGCCGTCGTTGATTGCCTTGAAATGATCCAGGTCGAGCAGCAGCAGCGAGAACGGTGTGCGGTTGCGCGTGGCCAGCTCGATTTCCCGGCGCAGCACGGTTGGCAGGAAGCGACGGTTGAGCAGATTGGTCAGCGCATCGCTGCCGGCATCCAGTTCGCCGATGCGCTCGAACAGCAGTGTCATCAGGGTGCGGATGGCAGCCAGATCCTCGCGGATGGCCGGCAGCACCGCCAGTCGCTGCGCCGGTGCATCGCCGCTCGCGCGCTGCAGGTGGCCGTCAATGCGGGCCATCAGTTGGCCCACCTGCAGCGTTTCGCTGCTTTCGCCGAAGCTGGGGATGCCCTTGTGGGTGAACCACAGGCCGAACTCCGAGGTGGCCAGGCTGGCGTTGTCGCTGGCCTGCACATGACCGGCGAGTGCGTACAGCAGGGCGTTCTCCCAGTCCAGCAGCAGTGCGCGCTGGCGCTCGCGTTCCGTACCGACGTTCTGCACCAGCGAGAACAGCCGGTACGCAGCATCGGCACGGGTGGAGCGTTCGCGTGCATGGGTGTAGGCCAGGGTCATGCCTTCCATGGCGATGTCCATGATCGCGCTGAGGCAGTCGATGGCGGCGAACGCGGTCGCGCTGTCGGGCGCGTCGTCGCGCAGGCGCACGAACAGCTCGTGCTTGAGCACGCGCGCACCGCGGGTGACCAGGTCGACGGGGATGCCGACCCGCGCGTGTACGTCACCGATCACCCGCTGCGAGGCGACGGTGGTGGCGATGCCGGAGGCGTCGGTGGTCAGCAGTTGCACCAGCCAGCGCTGCATGGCCGGCTGCAGGCGCTGTTTGACCTGGTCGTGGGACAGGAAGCGGCGGGCACGCCCGTCCTGCAGCAGCACTTCGTAAAAGCGCTGGGCCAGCGCGGGTGGGGCATCGGTGGCAGCGGCCCTGAGCAGCGCGGTGGCGGCAGGGCCGGCCTGCAGCAGGCAATGCTGCCAGGCCTCGGCCAGCGGCTGGCTGGCATCGTCCAATTGGGGTGGTTCCACGTCGATCTCTGACTGCGTACGGCAAACCACGGGTATCGGCCGCGGCGGCGTACGGTTGATGGCGGGTTAGCAGACCAGTTTACGCGCGGTGCAGGGTTGCACGGTGCGCAAACCACATCGGCACCGCTGCGCCAATGAGTGAACGCATTTGAGAATCAATCGCATTGGTGGGAGAATGCGCGCACGGAACGGGCTGCAGGTGCCTGCAGGACTGCTCCGCCTCCCCCCTCGTCGTTGCCTCAAGCCCTTTGCCAGAGGCCCCGTAGCCCTGCCAGAAGGTCCTGATCATGTCTCCTGCCGTTGTCCTTTCGCCGCGCCCGCTGGCGCTTGCCGTTGCCGCCCTGCTGGCGGGCAGCGCCCTGACCGCCCAGGCCGAAACCGACGCCACCGATATCGACACGGTGCATGTCACCGCCTCGCAAATCGCCCGCCAGGCGTTGGGTACCTCGACCATCACCGCCGAGGACATCGCCAAGCGCCCGCCGGCCAACGACATCGCCGAACTGCTGCGCACCATGCCCGGCGTCAACCTGACCGGCAACAGTGCCTCGGGCCAGTACGGCAACAACCGCCAGATCGATCTGCGCGGCATGGGCCCGGAAAACACCCTGATCCTGGTCGATGGCAAGCGCATCGGCGCACGCGATGCGGTGCGCATGGGGCGTAGCGGCGAGCGTAATACCCGCGGTGACACCAACTGGGTGCCGGCGGAAATGATCGAGCGCATCGAAGTGCTGCGCGGACCGGCAGCGGCACGCTATGGCTCGGGTGCTTCTGGCGGCGTGGTCAACATCATCACCAAGCGCCCGACCGGCGACCTGACCGGTGCGGTCGACCTGTATGGCCTGGTGCCCGAGCACAGCGCCGAAGGCGGCAGCGAGCGCGTCGGCCTGCAGCTGAGCGGGCCGATGACCGACACCCTGTCGTTCCGCCTGTACGGCAATCTCAACAAGACCGACGCCGATTCGCTGGAACTCAACCGTGACTTCGCGACCAATCCGAACGCGGTGCCGCCGGCCGGCCGCGAGGGCGTCAAGAACCGCGACATCAACGCGCTGCTGCGCTGGGACGTGACCGCCAACCAGGTGGTCGAGTTCGAAGCCGGCACCAGCCGCCAGGGCAACATCTATGCAGGTGACCGCGCGGTCAGCACCACCGGCACCTCGACACCGATCGATCTGGGGGCCTTGGCCGAGCAGCAGGCCGAGACCAACCGCATGTACCGCAACACCGGCGCGATCACCCATCGCGGCCGCTGGGGTGATGTGACCTCGCGGGTAACGGCGGCAGTGGAGGCGGTGAACAACTCGCGCATCAACGAAGGCCTGGCCGGTGGCCCGGAGGGCAGCTTCAACGGCACCGACTGGTCGACCTCGCGCCTGCGCAACTACCAGCTGGACGGCGAAGTGAGCTTCCCGACCACGCTGGGCGGCGCCGAGAACATCTGGACGCTGGGCTTTGAATACCTGGACAGCCGCCTGACCGACCCGTATTCGATGAGCCAGTCCAGCAGCAGTGGCGGCGGCATCCCGGGACTGTCGGCCGATCGCGCGCGCGGCAAGGCCGATGCGCAGACCACGGCCGTGTTCGTGGAAGACAACATCTACCTGGGTGAGCGCTGGATCGTCACGCCGGGCCTGCGCTTCGACCACCACAGCCAGTTCGGCAACAACACCAGCCCCAGCCTCAATGCGCAGTTCCGCATCAACAGCGACTGGGTGGTGAAGGGCGGTATCGCCCGTGCATTCAAGGCACCGAACCTGTACCAGTCGAATCCGGACTATCTGTACTACACCCGTGGCAATGGCTGCCCGAATGCACTGCCGAGCCTGGGCGCCGGCTGCTACATGCGTGGCAATGCGGACCTGAAGGCGGAAACCAGCCTGAACAAGGAACTGGGCATCGAGTGGGCGCCGCAGAGCGGCTGGCAGGCGTCCCTGACGTACTTCCACAACGACTACAAGGACAAGATCCAGGCCGGCTACACCCAGATCGGGCTGACTGCCGATACCAAGGGCCGCATCTTCCGCTGGGAGAACGCACCCAAGGCGATCGTGCAGGGGCTTGAAGGCAACCTGGTGATCCCGCTGCTGGGCGAGCAGGGCAGCCGCCTGAAGTGGAGCAACAACTTCACCTACATGGTCGAGAACGAGAACAAGACCACGCGCCAGCCGCTGTCGGTGATCCCGAAGTACACCATCAACACCATGCTGGACTGGCAGGCCACCGACAAGCTGTCGCTGCTGCTGACCGGCACGTTCTACGGCAAGCAGGAACCGGCCACCACCAACATCAACAACGACCCGCGCTGCACCGGCACCTGCGACCCGTCGATCGCACTGCAGGATCGCGGTGCGTACAACATCTGGGGCGTGAGCGCGCGCTACAAGGTGACCGAGACGGTCAGCTTCGGCTTTGGCGTCAACAACCTGGCCGACAAGCGCCTGTTCCGCGAGGCCAACAGCAGCGATGCCGGTGCGGCGACCTACAACGAGCCGGGTCGCGCGTACTGGGCCAGCCTGCGCTTCGGGTTCTGACCCCAGGCCGGCGTCGTTCCACGGGGCTCGCCAGGCATGCCTGGCGGCTCCGGACCGGTACGCCTGCAATGTTATAAACATCGTAATAGTCTCCCCCGCCAGCACGGCGTAGCCTGCACCGCATCGCAAAGGAGCTGTTGCCATGGGCCACGACCACGATCACCTGCCATCCGAGATCCGCCACGAGAAACCCTTGTGGTGGGCGCTCGGCCTGACCTCCACCTTCCTCGTCGTCGAGGTGGTGGGCGCGTTCTGGACCAACAGCCTGGCGCTGCTGTCCGACGCGGCGCACATGGCCACCGATGCGCTGGCGCTGATGATCGCGCTGGTCGCGGTACGGCTGAGCCGTCGCCCGCCCGACGCGCGCCGCACCTACGGCTATGCGCGCCTGGAAGCGCTGGGCGCGATGATCAACGGTGCGATGCTGTTCGTGGTCGCCGGGTACATCCTGTGGGAGGCCATTGGGCGTTTCCGCGAGCCGCAGGAGATTGCCTCGTCGGGCATGCTGGTGATCGCCGCGGCGGGCCTGGTCATCAACCTGATCTCGATGCGCCTGCTGCAGGCCGGCAGCGGCGAGAGCCTCAACGTGAAGGGCGCCTACCTGGAAGTGTGGGCGGACATGCTTGGCTCGGTGGCGGTGATTGCGGGTGCGCTGTTGATCAAGTGGACCGGCTGGAAGCCGATCGATCCCATCCTGGCGGTGCTGATCGGCCTGTGGGTGCTGCCGCGCACCTATGTGTTGATGCGTGAGGCGATCAACGTGCTGCTGGAAGGCGTGCCCAAGGGCATGGACGTGGCCAGGGTACGTGACAGCCTGTCCGGCCACGCTGCGGTACTGGATGTGCATGACCTGCACGTGTGGGCGCTTGCTTCCAGCACCCCAGCGCTCACCGCGCACATCGTGATGCGCGACGGCACCGATGCCGATGCGCTGCGCCGTGAACTGGGCGGGCGCCTGCACGATGACTTCGGCATCGAGCACGTGACACTGCAGATCGAAGCGGACCACTGCGGCGAAGCCTGTGGTGAGCCGGTGCCGGCCAAGGGCGGCGAGCACGAGGGCCATGAGGGCCATGACCACGGCGAGGACGCGCAGGGCCATCGCGGTCACGTGCATCGCTGATCGAAGGTGACGCGCGTGCCGGGAGATGCCCGGCGCAGCTATTCGTCCCGTCGCGAGGCGAGCCGATCCGCCAGCCGGGTCGGCTCCGGCAGCCGGTAACCGCGCAGGGTACGCTGCACCCAGGTCAGCGCGGTATCGGCACTGACCCGATGGCCACCGGCCACGAACAGCGGCTTGCAGCGCACCTTGCTGCGCAGCACCCAGCCCAATTGTTCATCGCCCTCCAGCAGCGGCGTATGTGCACCGGCCTCGGCGCCCGGCTCGACGAACCGGCCCACCAGCTTCGACTTGGCGACACCGATGCTCGGCAGGTCGGTGACCACGCCCAGATGCGCGGCCACGCCCAGCCGGCGCGGATGGCTGATGCCGTGGCCATCGACGAACGCCAGGTCCGGCGTGCGCGGCAGCAGCGCCAGCGCGGCCAGCAGCGCCGGCAGCTCGCGGAAGCTGAGCAGACCGGGGATATAGGGCATCACCGTAGGAATCCGCGCGATCTCCTGCGCCACGGGCTGCAGCGTCTTCGCGTCCAGCAGCACCGCCGCGGCGCGGGTGATGGCGCCGTTGTCCTCGAAGCCGACATCCAGCCCGGCCAGCCAGCGCACGTTGCGTGGCAGGCGGTCCTGGCGCTCCACGCGGCCGGCCAGCTGCAGTTGTTGCGCGCGAGCGGCGGCGACGCTGCCTTCCCAGCGTCCGGGATCGATCACCGTATTCATTGGCCGCAGCATCGCATGCGCGGCGCCACGGCCCGGTGAGTGGCGCCCGGGGCTACAATGGCGGCCTGCCTTTCCTCGCGTTGGAGACCCTGCAGTGACCCGTAAACTCGTACTGTTGCGCCATGGCCAGAGCCAGTGGAACCTGGACAACCGCTTCACCGGCTGGGTCGATGTCGACCTGACCGAACAGGGGCGCCGGGAAGCGGCCGCCGCCGGTCGCCTGATGCGCGAGGAAGGCCTGCAGTTCGACGTCGCCCACACTTCCGTGCTCAAGCGCGCCATCCACACCCTGCAGGGTGCGCTGGCCGAGCTGGAGCAGGACTGGCTGCCGGTGAACAAGTCCTGGCGGCTCAATGAGCGCCACTACGGCGGCCTGCAGGGCCTGGACAAGGCAGAGACTGCTGCCAAGCACGGCGAAGACCAGGTCAAGGTGTGGCGTCGTTCGTACGACATCCCGCCGCCGGCCATGGACCTGGAAGATCCGGGCCACCCGATCCACGACCGCCGCTACGCCGGCCTGGACCGCAACGCGCTGCCGGGCACCGAATCGCTGGCCACGACCCTGGACCGCGTGCTGCCGTACTGGCACGACGCCATTGCGCCGCAGCTGAAGGACGGCAAGACCGTGCTGGTCACCGCCCACGGCAACTCGCTGCGCGCGCTGTACAAGTACCTCAACAATGTCTCGCGCGAGGAAATCCTCGAGCTGAACATCCCGACCGGCATTCCGCTGCTGTTCGAACTGAACGACGATCTGACGGTGCAGTCGTTCCGCTATCTGGGCGACCCGGAAGCGGCACGCAAGGCTGCTGAGGCCGTGGCCAACCAGGGTAAGGCGAAATAAAGAAGCAGAAGGCCGGCGCAAGCCGTCCTTCGCTTTTTGTAGAGTCGAGCCATGCTCGACTGCTCTCCGTTGCGGGTTCATGACCCCTGCGGGAGGCCAACCGCAGTCGAGCATGGCTCGACTCTACAGGAAGCTCGCCCCTGTGACCTTTGGCCGGTCCCTGTCGTGGGCGTACCCGGCTACCCTGTGAAATTACCCGCAGGAGAGCCACATGAACGTCCGCAACCTGGTCCCGCTGGGCCTGACCATCGCCATTGCTGCCTCGCTGGCGGCCTGTGGCAAGAATGAAGCCGCACCGGCGGCCAGTGCCGACGCCAAGCCGGCCTTCGACCAGTCGCAGATCAAGACGCCGCTGATCTCGCTCAACAGCGCCGATCTGGACCCGTCGATCTCGGCCTGTACCGACCTCAATGGCTTCGTCAACAGCAAGTGGCTGAAGGCCAACCCGGTGCCGGGCGATCAGACCACCTGGGGCAGCTTCGAGATCCTGCGCGAGCGCTCGCTGGAAGTGCAGCACGCGCTGGTCCAGCAGGCCGCCGCCAGCCAGGCCAAGGCCGGTTCGGTGGAAGCCAAGATCGGTGATATCTGGAAGACCGGCAACGACGAAGCCAAGATCGAAGCCGCCGGCCTGGCGCCGCTGCAGCCGCAGCTGGACAAGATCACTGCACTGAACGACACCGCTGCCATCACCCAGTACCTGCGCGACAGCCAGGCCGAGGGCAAGGGCGTGCTGTTCTCGCTGTTCGCCAATGCCGACTACAAGGATTCGGCCAACGTCATCGCCTACGTCGGCCAGGGCGGCCTGGGCCTGCCGGAGAAGGGCTACTACTTCGACGACGCGCAGGCCAAGATCCGCGACGCCTACGTGGCCTACATCGCACAGGTGCTGACCCTGTCCGGTGTGGACGCGGCGCAGGCCGCCGAGCAGGCCAAGGCCGTGATGGCCTTCGAAACCCGCCTGGCCAAGGCCTCGATGTCGCGCATCGAAATGCGTGACCCGGCCAAGCGCTACAACCCGCTCAGTGCCGCAGATGCCGACAAGCTGACCCCGAACTTCAGCTGGACCGCGCTGTTCGACACCCTGAAGGTGCCGGCCGCGCAGAAGTTCTCGCTGGCGCAGCCGGCCTTCTTCGGTGAAATGGACAAGATGCTCGCCGATGTGCCGGCCAGCACCTGGCAGGCCTACCTGCGCTTCCACACCATCGACGATGCCTCGCCGTACCTGAGCAGCCAGTTCGAGAAGGCCAACTTCGATTTCTACGGCACCACCCTGCGTGGCCAGAAGGAAATGCAGCCGCGCTGGAAGCGCGTGCTGGAGTCGGTCAACGGCGGCATGGGTGAAGCGCTGGGCCAGCTGTACGTCGACGCCGTGTTCCCGGCCGAGTCGAAGGTCGCCATGCAGCATCTGGTGGAAAACCTGTCGCAGGCACTGAAGGCGCGCCTGGAGCAGCTGCCGTGGATGGGCGAAGAAACCAAGAAGAAGGCACTGGAGAAGTGGGCCAGCTTCACCCCGAAGATCGGCTACCCGGACCAGTGGCGTGACTGGGCAGGCCTGCAGACCAACGGGGACAGCTACCTGGGCAACATGCAGGCGGCGCGTGCGTTCAACTACCGCTACATGCTGGACAAGATCGGCAAGCCGGTGGACAAGACCGAGTGGGGCATGACCCCGCAGACCGTCAACGCGTACTACAACGCCACCAAGAACGAGATCGTGTTCCCGGCGGCGATCCTGCAGGCACCGTTCTTCGACGCCAAGGCCGATCCGGCGCTGAACTACGGCGGCATCGGTGCGGTCATCGGCCACGAAATGATGCACGGCTACGATGACTCGGGCAGCCAGTTCGCCGCCAACGGCAATTTCGACAACTGGTGGACCGACGCCGACCGCAAGGCCTTTACCGAGCGTACCGACCAGCTGGTCGCGCAGTTCGACGGCTATGAGTCGGTGCCGGGCGTGTTCGTGAAGGGCAAGCTGACCCTGGGCGAGAACATCGGCGACCTGGGCGGCCTGACCGTGGCCTACGACGCGCTGCAGATGGCGCTGAAGGAAGACCCGAAGGCCAATGTCGAGGTTGATGGCCACAGCCAGGACCAGCGTTTCTTCATGAACTGGGCCACCGTGTGGCGCCGCAACTTCACCGATGGTGAACTGCGCGTGCGCCTGAACACCGACCCGCACGCTCCGGCCAACTTCCGTGCCAACGGTGCGCCGTCGAACATGCCGTCCTTCGCTGCTGCGTTCCAGTGCAAGGCTGGCGACGCGATGGTGCGTGCCGACGACAAGCGCGTGGTGATCTGGTAATCGATCGCACGTGATGCGTGATGTGAAAGGCCCGGCGAACGCCGGGCCTTTTGTTTGTCCGCTCGAAAGCGTCGGGCCGTGCCTGGTGGCTCTCAGGCCAGCGCAGGTTCCTGCGCCAGCATGCGATGAAAGCGCTGCAGCACGTAGGGGTCGATCAGTCCACCGGACTGCTCGTCGATGATGCGCAACGCAGTCTCGCGTTCCATTGCCGCGCGATAGGGGCGCACGCTGGTCATTGCATCGTAGGCATCGACAACGGTGACGATACGTGAGCCCAGCGGAATGCTCTCGCCACGCAGGCCGTCGGGGTAGCCGCTGCCATCAAACGCCTCGTGATGGGCGCGGATCAGTCGTGCGACCGGTGCGGCGTCGCTGCGGCCGGTGGCCAGGAAGATGTGTTCGCCGCGTACCGGATGCTCGCGCATGATCGCGCGCTCCTCATCGGTATGCCGGCGCGGTGCCAGGAGCACATCGTCGGGAATGCCGATCTTGCCGACGTCGTGGAAGCGCGCGGCCAGGCCGATCTGCGCACAGGCATCGTCGTCGAGATCGCAGTGCGTGGCCAGGCGCTGCGCGAGCAGGCCAACGCGGTCGCAGTGGTGGCGGGTGTAGGCGTCGCGCATCTGCAGCGACATCGAGAGGGCATCGATCAGGCAGGCCTGCGCGTGCAGCAGGTCGGGGGCGGGTACGGCGTCAGGGAACATGGTCATCCGCCCGCACCGGGTGGGGACCGGTGCGGGGTGTTCGGGGGGGCGATCAACCCGGGGCGAGGGTGGTCAGAAGGGCGCGGGCCGCATTGAAGCGGTCTTCCGGCAACGGCAGCGGGTGCTTGATGCGCAGCTTGTCGGGCCCTTCCATGGCGTAGAGGTTCGGTTGTTTCTGGATCAGCTGGATCACCGCCATCGGATCGATGTTCGGCTTGGACTCGAACACGATGCGGCCACCGTTCTCGCCCAGGTCCAGCTTGCGGATGCCCAGCGTGTTGGCTTTCAGCTTCAGCTCGGCGATGGCGAACAGGTGCTTGGCCGCATCCGGCAGCAGGCCGAAGCGGTCGATCATCTCCACCTGCAGTTCGCGCAGCGCATCACTGTCGCGCGCGCTGGAAATGCGCTTGTACAGGGTCAGGCGGGTGTGCACGTCCGGCAGGTAGTCTTCCGGAATCAGCGCCGGCACATGCAGCTCGACTTCGGCACCGCGCACTTCCTCGCCGGCATCCAGGTCGGGCAGCTTGCCCTGCTTGATGCTGCGCACCGCGCGTTCCAGCAGTTCTGTGTACAGGCTGAAGCCGACCTCGGCCATCTGCCCGCTCTGGTCCTCGCCGAGCAGTTCACCGGCACCGCGGATCTCCAGATCGTGGGTGGCGAGGGTGAAGCCGGCGCCCAGTTCGTCCATCGAGGCGATCGCTTCCAGGCGCTTCTCGGCGTCGGGGGTGATCGCGCGGCGGTCAGGGGTGATCAGGTAGGCGTAGGCACGGTGGTGCGAACGGCCGACGCGGCCGCGCAGCTGGTGCAGCTGGGCCAGGCCGAAGCGGTCGGCACGGTTGATGATGATGGTGTTGGCGTTGGGAATGTCGATGCCCGATTCGATGATCGTGGTCGACAGCAGCACGTTGAAGCGCTGCTTCTGGAAATCCAGCATCACCTTTTCCAGCTCGCGCTCCGGCATCTGCCCGTGGGCGATGCCGATACGCGCCTCCGGCACCAGCTCGGACAGCTCGCGCTGCATGCGGCCGATGCTTTCCACGTCGTTGTGCAGGAAGTACAGCTGGCCACCGCGCGCGAGCTCGCGCTGGAAGGCCTCACGCAGCAGCGCGTTGTCCCACTGGGTGATGAAGGTCTGCACCGCCAGCCGGTTCGGCGGCGGCGTGGCGATGATCGACAGGTCGCGCAGGCCGGCCATGGCCATGTTGAGCGTGCGCGGAATCGGAGTGGCGGTCAGGGTCAGCAGGTGCACGTTGGCGCGCAGCGCCTTCAGCGCTTCCTTCTGGCGTACGCCAAAACGCTGTTCCTCGTCGACGATGACCATGCCCAGGTCCTTGAACTTCACGTCCGGCTGCAGCAGGCGATGGGTACCGACGATCACGTCGATGGTGCCGGCGGCAACCTTTTCCAGCTCGGCCTTGATCTCCTTGGTGCTCTTGAAGCGCGACAGCACTTCGACCTTCAGCGGGTAATCGGCGAAACGGTCGCGGAAGTTGCGGTAGTGCTGCTCGGCCAGCAGCGTGGTCGGCACCAGTACGGCCACCTGCTTGCCGGCACTGGCGGCGGCGAACGCCGCGCGCACGGCGACCTCGGTCTTGCCGAAGCCGACGTCGCCGCAGACCACGCGGTCCATCGGCTGGCTGCTGGCCAGGTCGCGCAGGGTGGCATCAATCGCGGCCAACTGGTCCGGGGTTTCCTCGAACGGGAAGCCGGCCGCGAACGGTTCGTACATCGCGCGGTCCACCTGCAGTGCCAAACCCGCACGCGCCTGGCGGCGGGCCTGGATCTCCAGCAGCTCGGCAGCGACGTCGCGCACCTTCTCGGCGGCCTTGCGCTTGGCCTTGCTCCACTGCTCGCCACCCAGCGAATGCAGCGGCGCGGTTTCCGCCGAGGCGCCCGAGTAGCGGCTGATCAGGTGCAGCTGGGCGACCGGCACGTACAGGCGGTCGCCCTTGGCATATTCGATTTCGAGGAATTCGCCGGGCATGCCGCCGACGTCCATCGCGATCAGGCCCCGGTAGCGGCCGACGCCATGGTCCTCATGCACGATCGGTGCGCCCTCGGTCAGTTCGCCGAGGTCGCGGATGATCGCTTCCGGCTCGCGGCCGGCACGGCGCGTGCGGCGGGTGCTGCCGGCGCGCTCGGGGAACAGCTGGCGCTCGGTCAGCACCGCGATGCGCGGGTCGTCCAGCGCGAAGCCATCCTCCAGCGGCGCCACGGCGATCGCGAAGCGCGCGTCGTCGGCGAGGAAGCTGGGCAGGTCGGCCACCACCGGCGGTCTCAGCTCGGCAGCCTGCAGCACTTCCAGCAGGGCTTCACGACGCCCGGGCGAATCGGCGGCAATCAGTACCCGGCCTGGATAGTGGCCGAGGAAGGATTTCAGCGCGTCGCCTGCGGGGGCCTCGCGTGCGGCCACCGGCAGCGGCGGCAGCGGCTGGTCACCCAGCGCATGGGCATCGGCGATGCGCGCGTGGTCAGCCGACCACACCTCGATGCGCGGGGCATCGTTCAGGCGCTCGCGCAGCAGCTCTGGCGACAGGTACAGCGCCGACGGCGGCAGCAGCGGCCGTTCGACGTCGTGGCGGCGCTGCTCATAACGCTCGCCGGTCTGCGCCCAGAACGCCTCGGCGGCTTCGCCGGCACCGGCGCAGACCACCGGCAGGCTGCCGTCGGGCAGGTAGTCGAACAGGGTGGCGGTGCGTTCGAAGAACAGCGGCAGGTAGTACTCGACGCCGGCCGGGGCCAGCCCGGACTTCAGATCCTGGTACAGCGAACTGCGCCGGGTATCCACATCGAAACGCTCGCGCAGCGCGGCCAGCACGCGGGCGATGCTGGCCTCGTCCATCGGCACTTCGCGGCCGGGCAGCATGTGCACGGACTCGACCTTGTCCAGCGAACGCTGGCTTTCCGGATCGAACGCACGGATCGAATCGATGTCCTCGTCCAGCAGTTCCACCCGCAGTGGCTCGTCGGAACCCATCGGGAACACGTCGAGCAGGCCGCCGCGCACGGCGAAGTCGCCGGGGTCCATCACCTGCGGCACGTTGCGATAGCCGCCACTTTCCAGGCGGCGCTTCTCGGCCTCCAGATCCAGGCGCTGGCCGACCTTCAGGTCGAAGCTGCCACCGATCACATAGCTGCGCGGGGCCAGCTGCTGCAGCAGGGTCTGCACCGGCACGATCACCAGGCCGCGCTTCAGCGTGGGCAGGCGGTGCAGGGCGGACAAACGCTGCGAGATGATGTCCGGATGCGGGCTGAAGCGGTCGTAGGGCAGGGTTTCCCAGTCCGGGAAGGCGACCACCGGCAGGGCCGGGTCGCCGCCGAGCAGGGTCTGCAGGTCGGCTTCGAGCTGGTTGGCACCGTGGTTGTCACGGGCGATCACCAGCAGCGGCGCGTCGTGCGCGCGCGCGGCCTGGGCCAGGTACCAGGCCAGTGCGGTCGGCGAGGCGGGGGCGCGCCACCAGGCGCGGAGCTGGCCGGCGCGCGGCAGCGGCGGGGCGGAGTATGAGGTACGCGACATGGACCCCGGATTTTAGCAGAAGCCTGATCCAGGCCCGGTGGGTCGGGCTCGCCGGTTGCCGACAGCCTCATGTGCCGTTGGGGGAACGCAATGCCGGCCAGCGGCCGGCACTACCGGGAGACGTGGCCGGGCAGGGCCCGGCGTATCCGTCAGTTGTCCAGCTCCAGCACCATCCGGACCAGGCCTTCGGCTCCGGTCGGGTGCGGCACCGGCTTGAAGCCCAGCGACGCGGCCAGCTGCTTCATCGGTTCGTTCTCGGCGGCAACGTCGCCGTACAGGCGGTCCAGGTACTTGCCACGGCCCCACTTCACCAGCTTGCGCATCAGCTGCCGGCCCAGGCCCTGGCCGATCAGGAAGCGGCTGATCAGGATCGCGTACTCGGCTTCACGGGTACCGGGGATGATCGAGGCCCGGGCGACCGCACCGACCACTGCTTCGCCAGCAGGCAGGGATTCGGCAGCGACCAGGGTGATCTCGGTCTTGGGATTCGGGTGGGTCAGGCGCTGGGTGGTTTCCGGCGAAAGCTCGGTCACCGCCTGCAGGAAACGATCACGGATTTCTTCCGGTCCGAACAGGCTGAACGCCGCTTGCAGCGGTGCGCCATCTTCCGGGCGGATGGGGCGGATCAGCAGCTCGTGGCCGCTGGGAGCCTTGAAGATCTCATGCCAGGGCGGCATGCGGTTGCGAGTGGCCATACCGGGTGATTCCTTGGTGGTCCATCGATTGTGGCATCACCGGGGCTGCATTCCGTGAACGAAAGGCTCACGGCGGTACAGCCTCGTGAAGGCCGTTATTCGGGTGCTTTGAGCCAATCCAGGCGGGTGCTGGCACCGGGTTCGCCCAGGTGCTGGCGCAGCGCCGGCAGGGCTGGGCCGACCACCCGGTCGAACTGCCAGGGCGGGTTGAGCAGCAGCATGCCGCTGCCGTTGAGGCGCAGCGGAGAGTCGTCCGGGCGCACCAGGAACTCGATCGTCATCGCCGATTTCACCGGCAGGGCGGTGGCCTTGCGCAGGAAATGCAGGATGGTGCGGCGCTGCTTGATCGGGAACCAGACGGCACACGTGGCCTGCGGCCAGCGCGCCAGGGTTTCGGCCAGGGCGGCCAGCACCGCCTGGTACTCGGCATCCTGGGCTTCGTAGGGCGGGTCGATCAGGACCAGGCCACGGCCGATCTTGCTGCCGTTGAACTTCGGCGGCAGCAGCGAGCGCAGCAGCGCATAGCCGTCGCCAGAGCGCACATCGACGCGGCTGTCATGGGCGAACAGGGCCTTCAACGTGGCCGTTTCGGCTTCCTGCAGCTCACAGACCGCCATGCGGTCCTGCGCACGCATCGCCTGTGCGCTCAGCAGCGGCGAACCCGGATAATTGGTCAGCGCGCCGACCGGGTTGTCGGCCTGTACCGCCTTCAGGTAGCGCTCGACCACCTCCGGCAGCTTGGGCTGGGCCATCAGCCGCATGATTCCGGATTCGGCCTCCAGGGTCTTGCGGCTCTCTTCGCTGGCCAGCAGGTAGCGGCCGGCACCGCCGTGGGTGTCGAGCACGAAGAACGGGCTGTCCTTGCGCTTGAAGCTGTCGATCAGGGCCAGCTGCACGATGTGTTTGAGCACGTCGGCATGGTTGCCGGCATGGAAGGCGTGGCGATAGTTCATGGGCGGCAGTGTACGGGGCGGCGGCCGCAGCGGCTATGCTGCGCGCCATGACAGCTCCTGTTGCCCATGTCCTGGTGGTCGAGGACGAAGCCGCCATCGCCGAAACCGTGCTCTATGCGCTGCGCAGCGAGGGCTATGCCGCCAGCCACTGCCTGCTGGGCGGCGAGGCCCTGCAACGGCTGCAGGCCGGGGATATCGACGTGGTGGTGCTGGACGTGGGCCTGCCCGACCTGGGCGGCTTCGAGGTCTGCAGGCGACTGCGCGCGCAGCCCGGGCCGTCGGCGCAGCTGCCGGTGATCTTCCTGACCGCCCGCAACGACGAAGTGGACCGGGTGCTCGGCCTGGAGCTGGGCGCCGACGACTACATGACCAAGCCGTTCTCGCCGCGCGAGCTGGTGGCACGGGTGCGTGCGCGCCTGCGCCGCGCGGCACCGGTCGTGGCAGTACCCGGCGCCGATGCGGGCTGGCAGGAACATGGCGCCTTTGCCATCGACCGCGAAGGCCGGCGCATCCGCTTCCGTGGCCAGGCACTGGACCTGACCCGCTACGAGTACGCGCTGCTGGAAGCGCTGCTGCTGCGCCCGGGCGCCATCCTCAGCCGTGCTCAGCTGATGGACCGTGGCTGGGACAGCAGCGCCGACAGCGCCGACCGCACCGTTGATACGCATGTAAAGACGCTGCGCGCCAAGCTGCGCGCGGCCGGTGCCAGCGACGACCCGATCCGTACCCACCGTGGCCTTGGCTACGCGCTGGAGGTCTAGCCGATGCGCCTGGTACTGAAGCTGTTCCTGGGCTTCTTCCTGATCACCGGCATCGCGGCGTTCTTCGTGATGCGCGTGTTCGTCAACGAAGTGAAGCCCGGTGTGCGCCAGGCGATGGAATCGACCCTGGTCGATGCGGCCAACGTGCTGGCCGAAATGGCCGCCGCCGACGTCAAGGCCGGCACCATCCGCAGCGGCAGCTTCACCCGCAACCTCGCCAAGGCACGCCAGCGCGACCTGAAGGCGATGGTCTGGCGCTTCCCGAAGCGCTCGCTGGATTACCGGGTGACCATCACCGATGCCAAGGGCATCGTCATCTACGACTCGCTGGGCCGCGACCTGGGGCGCGACAACTCGCGCTGGAATGATGTCTATCGCACCCTGCGAGGTGAGTACGGCGCGCGTTCCAGTCCCGAGATTGCCGGCGAAGAGGGCGACACGGTGATGCATGTGGCGGCGCCCGTATATGACCCGGCCGATGGGCGCACCCTCATCGGCGTGCTCAGCCTGGCGCAGCCCAACCGCAGCATCGATCCGTTCATCGCCGCCAGCCAGCGCGCTATCATCGAGCGCGGGGCCTGGCTGATCGGCTTGTCGGCGCTGGTCGGTGTGCTGGTGACGATGTGGCTGACCACCGGCCTGGGCCAGCTCAGCCGCTATGCGCGTGCGGTCAGCGCCGGCGAACCGGTGCCGCCGCCGCGCCGCCGCCGCGACGAGATCGGCGATCTGGGCCAGGCGCTGGAAACCATGCGCCGCAAGCTGGAAGGCAAGGCCTACGTCGAGCAGTACGTGCAGTCGCTGACGCATGAGATGAAGAGCCCGCTGGCGGCCATCCGCGGTGCCGCCGAGCTGCTGCAGGAGCCGCTGCCCGAAGCCGATCGCGTGCATTTCGCGCGCAGCATTGTCGACCAGCAGGAGCGGCTGACCGAGACCATCGACAAGCTGCTGGCACTGGCTGAAGTGGAACAGCACGGCTGGCTGCAGACCCGCGACCGGATCGCGCTGCCGGCATTGCTGGCCGATGCGGCCGCTGCCGCGCAGGTGCGCGCACAAGCGGCAGGCGTGCAGGTCCGCATCGGCAGCGTGCCCGACCTGCAGGTGCAGGGCGACGGCTACCTGCTGCGACAGGCACTGCACAACCTGATCGACAACGCGATTGCCTTCTCGCCGGCTGGCGCGGAGATCGCGCTGCAGGCCGAGGTGGACGGGCAGGGCGTGCGCCTGCAGGTGGCCGACCGTGGCGCCGGCATTCCCGACTACGCGCGTGAGCGGGTGTTCGAACGCTTCTATTCGCTGGCGCGCCCCGGCAGCGGGCGGCGCAGTTCCGGCCTGGGCCTGCCGTTCGTGCGGGAAGTCGCGCGCCTGCACGATGGGCGCGCCAGTGTCGATGCACGCGACGGCGGCGGTACCGTAGCCAGCCTGTGGTTGCCGCTGGGTACACCGGGCCAGCGCCCGCGCCGCTGACTTCACATTCGCTTCAAATTCGCCACAAACCCTGCTCACTGCAGCGGTCCATCCTGCAGTCCTCTCCAACGAGGATGGACCATGAAATCCCTGAAGATGCTGCTGCGGTTCGCCATTGTCGGCGGGCTGATCCTGCTGCTGCTGATCCCGCTGACGATGATCCGCGGGGTCATCAACGAACGCAGTGCGTACCGCGATGAGGCCTTCTCGCGGGTGGCCGACAGCCGCGCCGGTGCGCAGCAGCTGGTCGGGCCGGTGCGGGTGGTGCCGTGGGTGGAGCGCAAGCAGGTTGAACTGGTCGATCCGCTGGGCGTCAAGAAGACCGAGGTGCAGGTCACCGAGGGGCACTGGTTGCAGATGCCGGCGTCGCTGGAGGTGGGCGGTGAGATGCTGCCGAGCCAGCGTGAGGTCGGGCTGTTCAAGGTGCCGGTCTACAGCTGGAACGGCCAGATGAAGGCGACGTTCGCCGAAGACGACTATCCGGTGAAGGCCGGCCGCAGTTACGGCCAGCCGTATGTAGCCGTGGGCATTTCCGATGTGCGTGGCCTGGTCGGTACGCCGAATCTGCGCGTGGATGGCAAGCAGCTGCGGCTGCTGCCCGGCGTGGGCGCGGCCAGCGAAGTAGGGCGAGGCCTGCATGCACCGGTGGCCGGTTTCGCTGCGGATCAGGGCGGCAAGCTGGCTGCCAGCACCGTTGAACTGGAGCTGCGCCTGGACGGCAGCCGCATGCTGTCGGTGGTGCCGGTAGGCGACGATACGCATATCGCGCTGCGTTCGAGCTGGCCGCACCCGTCGTTCAGCGGGGCGTTCCTGCCCAATGAGCGACGCGTTGATGCACAGGGTTTCGATGCGCGCTGGGCCGTGTCCTCGCTGGCCTCCGACGCACAGCGACAGCTGCGCAATGACGGTTCGGTCGATTCGCAGGCGGTGACGGTATCGCTGGTCGATCCAGTCGATGCTTACACCCAGGCCGATCGCGCCTCGAAGTACGGCGTGCTGTTCGTGCTGCTCACCTTCGTCGGCTTCATCCTGTTCGAACTGATCAAGTCGCTGCGCATCCACCCGCTGCAGTACCTGATGGTGGGCCTGGCGTTGGCGATCTTCTTCCTGTTGCTGATCAGCCTGTCCGAGCACATCGCGTTCTGGAAGGCCTACCTGGTATCGGCGGTGGCCTGTATCGGCCTGCAGGCGGTGTACCTGGCCAACGTGCTGGGCCATTGGAAGCGCGGTCTCGGCTTCGCTGCGCTGCTGACCGTGCTGTACGGCGCGCTGTATGGCCTGCTGGTGTCGGAGAACAACGCGCTGCTGATGGGTTCGCTGCTGCTGTTCGTGATCCTGGCGCTGGCGATGTGGGTGACGCGCCGGGTCGACTGGTACGCGCTTGGCGCGGAACTGAAGTAAGGAGTACGTCATGGGCTGGCGCCAGGGATTGCGGCAACGGGCACGGCAGGGCATTCCGGCCCTGCTGGAAGTGGATGCACTGCTGCAGGCACATGGCGTGCTGGCGGCCCTGCCGGGGGCACGGATCGCCCCCGGCCTGGTCCGCTTCCAGCTGGCTGCGGTGACCTGCGAGGGATTGCAGGGGCAGGGACTGCGCTGGCTGCAGGACGCGCGGCAGGGACGCGGCGCGGTGGCCGGCCGGGTGCCGCGCTACCGGCCATGGAAGGCCGGGGCGGAGGCGCTGGCCGAGATCGGCATCGGCGGCCTGCCGGATGACTGGCCGGCACACGCGTCGGTGTATGGCTGCAGCAGCATCGATCGGCGGCATTGGTTGTTGTTGCTGCCGGAGCGGGCGCAGTTGTGGTTGGGGTGGAGTGGGTGATCGGGTTGTTCATCCACGCATGGCGTGGATCTACTGGCGGGAACCCAGCCCTCTGGTGGGTGCGAGCTGACCGGTCACCTGTGGGTGCGAACCTTGGTTCGCATGCTCCTGCCCATGACCGATGGGACGGTATCGGCGCGCCCCTGCTGGCTAGACTCGATGGGTTGATGATCGAGCCGAAGGGCAGGGGTGCGATGTGTTGAAGTGGGGCGTGCTGGCCGTAGCGCTGGCGATGGGTGGCAATGCAATGGCGCAGCAGCGCGAGTCGGTGGACCTGGACATGGTCAGCCGCATCCGCCAGGAGGCCTTCCACCGTTCGCAGGTGATGGATACCTTCAGCTACCTCACCGAACGCATCGGCCCGCGCCTGACCAATTCGCCGGCGATGGGCCGCGCCAACGCGTGGACCCGCGGCAAGTTCAGCGAATGGAAGCTGGACAACGTGCACGACGAAGCCTTCGATGACTTCGGCCGTGGCTGGGAGTTCACCTCGGCCAGCGTGGAAATGCTGGGTGACCGCGTGCAGCCGCTGCATGCGCTGCCCAAGGCCTGGACGCCAGGCACCAAGGGACCGGTTGAGGGCGAGCTGGTGCACGTGGAGATCAAGAAGCCCGAGGACATCGAAAAGTATCGCGGCAAGCTGCGCGGCAAGATCCTGCTGCTGGGCGAGGCGCGCGAGTACAAGCGCGGCACCGAGCCGGACTCGCACCGGCATGACGCCACCTCGCTGGAGGGCCTGCAGGAATTCACCCTGCCCAAGGACGTCGCCGCCGAGCGGGCCAAGCGGGTGAAGGAATACAAGGAACGCCAGGAGCTGGCCGCCAAGGTCAACGCCTTCTTCGTCGAAGAGGGCGCGCTGGCCGCGATCAGCATCAGCAGCTGGGACAACGGCATCATCCGCGTCGCCGGCGGCGGTTCGCGCAAGGCCGGCGAATCGGTGGGCATCCCGGAACTGGCGATGATCGCCGAGCACTTCAATCCGCTGGTGCGCGCGCTGGAGGCCAAGCAGACGGTACGCCTGCGCGTGGATGTAGCCGCGCGCTTCACCGACGAGGCTGACCAGCCGGGCTACAACACGCTGGCCGAGATCCGCGGCAGCAGCAGGCCCGACGAAGTGGTGATGATCGGCGCTCACCTGGATTCCTGGCACAGCGGCACCGGCGCGGCTGACAACGCGGCCGGCGTGGCGGTGATGATGGAGGCGATGCGCATCCTCAAGGCCACCGGCGCCAAGCCGAAGCGCACCATCCGCGTGGCGTTGTGGAGCGGTGAGGAGCAGGGCCTGATCGGCTCGCAGGCCTATGTGGCCAAGCACTTCGGTCGTTTCCCGGAACCCACCGACCCGGCCCAGAAGGCGCTGCCGGCCTCGCTGCGCGAGCCGACCGGTGCATTGCAGAAGACCCGCGACTACAGCAAGTTCCAGGTCTACTTCAACATGGACAACGGCTCGGGCCGCTTCCGGGGCATCTACGCGCAGGAAAACCTGGCGGCGATGCCGATCTTCGAAGCCTGGCTGGCGCCGTTCCATGACGTGGGCGCCACCACCGTGGCCACCCGCAACACCGGCAGTACCGACCACATCAGCTTCGACCGCATCGGCCTTCCGGGCTTCCAGTTCATCCAGGACCGGCTGGACTACTTCACCAACGTCCACCACAGCCACCTGGATACCTGGGACCACGCCGAGCCGGAAGACCTGAAACAGGCCGCCGCCATCGTCGCCTCGTTCGCCTACAACGCGGCGATGCGCGAGCAGTCGTTCCCGCGCAAGGCTGAACCGCAGCCCTGAAAAACCTGGCGGGAGGGGCGGGATGCGTCCGCCCCTCCTTGCCTTTCCGGGGCTGGTGGTAAAATCGGGGGATTCCCGTTCCTCGAGCCGTCCATGACCTGCCGCACCCGCTTCGCCCCCAGTCCCACCGGCTACCTGCACATCGGTGGTGCCCGCACTGCGCTGTACTGCTGGCTGGAGGCCCGCCACCGTGGCGGCGAGTTCGTGCTGCGCATCGAGGACACCGATCGTGAACGCAGCACCCAGGGCGCGATCGACGCCATCCTGGAGGCGATGGAGTGGCTGGGCCTGGACTACGACGAGGGCCCGATCTACCAGACCGACCGCGTCGCCCGTTACCAGGAAGTGGCCGAGCAGCTGATCGCCGACGGCAAGGCGTACTACGCCTACGAAACCCGCGAAGAGCTGGATGCGATGCGCGAGGCCGCCATGGCCAGGCAGGAAAAGCCGCGTTACAACGGCGCTGCACGCGAACTGGGCCTGCCGTACAGGGACGACCCGAACCGCGTCATCCGCTTCAAGAACCCGCTGGAAGGTACGGTGGTGTTCGACGACCTGATCAAGGGCCGCATCGAGATCGCCAACAGCGAGCTGGATGACATGGTCATCTTCCGTCCGGACGGCTACCCCACCTACAACTTCGCGGTGGTGGTGGACGACTGGGACATGGGCATCACCGAGGTCATCCGCGGTGACGACCACATCAACAACACCCCGCGCCAGATCAACCTGTACGAAGGCATCGGTGCGCCGGTGCCGAAGTTCGGCCACATGCCGATGATCCTGGACGAGCAGGGGGCCAAGCTGTCCAAGCGCACCGGCGCGGCCGACGTGATGCAGTACAAGGACGCCGGCTACCTGCCCGATGCGCTGCTGAGCTACCTGGCCCGGCTGGGCTGGTCGCACGGTGACCAGGAGCTGTTCAGCCGCCAGGAACTGATCGACCTGTTCGACGTGAAGGACTGCAATTCCAAGGCCTCGCGCCTGGACATGGCCAAGCTGGGCTGGGTCAACCAGCACTTCCTGAAGACCGAGGACGTGGCCGCCATCGTGCCGCACCTGGTCTACCAGCTGCAGAAGCTGGGCCTGGACGTGGCCGCCGGCCCGGCCCCGGAGGACGTGGTGATCGCCCTGCGTGAGCGCGTGCAGACCCTGAAGGAAATGGCCGAAAAGGCCGTGATCTGGTACCAGCCGCTGACCGAGTACGACGAAGCGGCGGTGGCCAAGCACTTCAAGGCCGGTGCCGAGGTGGCGCTGGGCAAGGCCCGCGAGCTGCTGGCAGCCCTGCCGGAATGGACCGCCGAGTCGGTGGGCGTGGCCCTGCACGACGTCGCCGCCGCGCTGGAGATCGGCATGGGCAAGGTCGCCCAGCCGCTGCGCGTGGCCATCACCGGCACCCAGGTCAGCCCTGACATTTCCCATACCGTGTACCTGGCCGGCCGCGAGCAGGCCTTGAAACGCATTGATGTGGCCATCACCAAGGTAGCAACGGCCTGAGGCATCCTTGCCAGGCCCGAACCGGAGAACACGCATGCCCGCCAAGACCGCCACTGCCTGTACGGCCCCGCACCACCACGTCCACGATGCATCGGATTTTGTGGCGGTGGTCGAGCGCGTCTCGCGCGAACGCGGGCTGCGCCTGACCCCGATCCGCGCCAATGTGCTGAAGCTGATCGCCGAGGCCGGCAAGCCGGTCAAGGCCTACGAGCTGCTGGAATGGGTGCGCAACGGCAAGGGCGTGGGCGCTGATGCCCCGCCCACCGTGTACCGCGCGCTGGATTTCCTGATGGCCAATGGCTTCGTGCACAAGCTGGAGTCGGTCAATGCCTTCGTGGCCTGCCACCATCCCAGCAGCGCCGCGCATTCGGTGCCGTTCCTGATCTGCAACAGCTGCCACAGCGCGGTGGAGCTGGAAGACCGCGAAATCGTCACCCAGCTGGAGAAGCGCGCCAAGGAGCTGGGTTTCCAGCCGCAGGCGCAGACTCTGGAAGTGCACGGCCTCTGCGCGCGCTGCGCGGGCTGAGCAATGGGTCCTGGGGTCAGATCCCTTTTGCCTTGGCAAAAGGGATCTGACCCCCGTTTCATGACAAACGCTAGTCCATCGGCTTGCTTGCGGTATCCACCCGCACGATCACCGACATGCCGGGCCGCAGTTGTGCCGCCAGCGTCTGGCCCTCGTTGATCGAAATCCGTACCGGCAGCCGCTGCACCACCTTGGTGAAGTTGCCGCTGGCATTGTCCGGGCGCAGCACGCTGAATTCCGAGCCGGTAGCCGGCGCGATCTCCTGCACGCGGCCCCGCAGCACCTGCCCCTGGAACGCGTCCACCGAGAACGTGGCCGGCTGGCCGATCGCCATGCCCCAGGTCTGGCCTTCCTTGTAGTTGGCCACCACCCACAACGTGTCAGGTACCAGGAACAGCAGCTGCGAACCGGCAGCGACGTACTGGCCCACGCGCACGCTGGCCTCGCTGATCTGGCCGTCGCGCGGTGCGTGGATCACCGTGTTGGCCAGATCGATGCGGGCCAGTTCCAGCTGCGCCTGCGCGCTCTCCACCTGCGCTTCCAGGCTCTTGCGCGCCACCTGCGTCGATACCAGGGTTTCCTCGGCAATGCGGATCTGCGCCTGTGACTGCTGGACGCTGGCCTGTGCCGACGCCTGGGTGGTGCGGAACTTGTCGCGGTCGTTGACTGACACCAGTTGCTGCGCGGCCAGCTCCTCGTAGCGCTTCAGCTCGTTGCGTGAGCGTTGCAGCTCCGCCTGGCCGGCCGACAACGTGGCGTGTGCGGAGGCAATCTGCGCACGGTTCTGCGCCTGCGACTGGTCCGAGTTGGCCAGCGCCGCGCGTGCGCTGTCCAGCGTCGCCTGCGCCTGGGCGACGCGCTGCGCGTAGATGCGGTCATCGATGCGCAGCAGCGGCTCGCCCTGCTTCACGTGCTGGAAGTCCTTCACCAGCACTCCGGTCACGTAGCCGTTCACCTGCGGCGCCATCACCGTGATCTGCCCGCGTACATAGGCGTTGTCGGTCACCATCACGCTGCTGGTGAATGGCCACAGGTGCCAGGCGCGCAGGATCAGCGCAATGCCCAGCAGGGCGACCACCACCATCACCACTACACTGCGCGCGCTGGGCTTGAGGTACTTCGGCGCGACCGCCGGCTCAACGGGCGTGGGCGCAGGTGCCGCGTCGGTCGGCGGCGGTGGGGTCACGTTGTCGTCGGGTCGGGGCGGGACGGGAGGCATGGCGGAGGACTCAGCGGGGCGCGGCCGGCGTGGCCGCAGCGGGGGAAGTGGGGTGGCGCTTGCGCCATTGCTTGAGCACCGCGGTGCGCAGCGACAGCAGCAGCAACCAGCACAGGAAGCCGATGGCCAGCCAACCGCTCAATGTGAACACATCATTGAATCCACGCACGTTGGCTTCGCGGCGAGTGGTCTGCGCCAGCTGCGCGCTGCCCTGCGCACTGCGCAGCACCGGGTCGGTGATCTGTGCGCTGTACAGCTGCTGCTGGATGCGCAGGCGTTGTGCCACCACCGGGTCGGCCGGGTCGAGCTGGCTGGTCAATGCGCTGGAGTACAACTGCTCGCGATGCAGCTGGAAGGTGCCCAGCACCGCCGAGCCGGCCAGGCCACCCAGCGTCTGGGTGATCGACAGCGTCACCAGGAAGGTGATCATGTGATCCACGCCCTGTTTCAACGCGGCAGAGATGCCGAGCATGATCAGCGGGCCCATGAACATACCGGCACCGACCGAGGCCAGGAACTGGCTGGCGTAGAAATCGTGTGGCCGGTCCAGGCTGGTGCGGTGCTGGTCGAAGAACGCGGCGGCGCCCAGCAGCAGGATCGCCATCAGCAGCTGGGGGATCAGCCGCTTCGGGCCGAAGGTCAGCGATGCACCGGCGATGCCGGTGACCACGCCCGCCAGGATCACGACGAACAGCGGGCGCATCTGGTCAGGCCCCATGCCCAGCGTGCGCATCAGGTTGATCACGCCGTAGGACTGCTCGGTGGTGAGGAATCGGATCAGGAACGCACCGACGATGAAGTGCAGTACCGGCAGCTTCGACAGCCAGCGGATCTGCAGCAGCGGATTGCGCCGGTAGTGCTCGATGATGAAGGCGGTGGTGGACAGCACGATCGAGGCGACCAGAGCCCAGCCCAGCCATGGCGTGTTGAGCCACCAGCGGGTGTAGCCCTGCGCCAGCACGATCACCAGCAGGGCGACGGCCGGTGCGAGCAGGGCGAACGTGAGGAAGTCCAGCGGCTCGAACGCCTTCACCTGGATGCCGGGCGGCAGCTTCAGCACCACCACTGCCGCGAACGCGCACAGTGCCAGCCCGGCCTCAAACGAGTAGAGCTGGTGCCACTGGCCGGTATCGACCAGGCCCGGCGACACGATCCAGGCGATCGGCACCGCCAGCTGCGAGAGGCCGACACCGACGACCAGCAGATTGCCGGTGAAGCGACGCGGCAGCGCCTGCAGCATGTACAGCGTGCCCAGTGTCGAACAGGCCGCACCCGCGAAGCCGCTGGCGGCGCGGGTCAGCATCGTGGTCTCAAAGCTGCCGACGAACAGGTGCAGTACCGCCAGCGCCGCATACAGGCCCAGCCCGATCTCGGCGAACAGGCGGATGCCGTACTGCTGGCGGAACTTGAAGGCCAGCAGGTTGGCGGTGACATTCACCATGGCATAGGCGGCCACCAGCCAGCTGCCCTGGGTCGGGGTCAGTGCCAGTTGGCCCTGCAGGAACGGCAGGTTGGCGGTGACCAGCGCATTGCCGAGGCCGCCGGTGATCGCCACCAGCAGCGATACCAGTGCATAGGCCAACCGACGGTACGGTGGGTGCCAGGGCATCGAAGCCGAACCGGGCATGGTCGGCTTCTCGTGCTCCTCCCAATCCGGAACCGGCTTCAGATACGGCTGGACCATCAGCGGGCCTCGCTGGTTGCTCCCTGGAGACCCCCGCGCAGCAGCTGCAGGGCGCGCCCGGCCAGGTGGGCGCGCTCGTCGCGGGTCTTGCCGCGCAGGGCCGCGCCCAGCATGCCCGAGATGAGTGAAATGTCCGTCTTCTCCAGGTCGGCACGGCACAGGCCGGCGGCCTTGGCACGGGCGATCGGTGCTTCCAGCAGGTCGCGCACGGTCTCGCGCGCGGCGCGCATGGCCGGCACGTCCGAATCCACTGCGCGCCAGTAGTCGGCCAAGGCAGGCGAATCGATGATGCGCTGGGCCATGCCCTCGAACACCTCGAACAGGGCATCGTCGCGGTCGCCGAGCTGTTCGACCTGGCGCCGGATGCGGTCGACCGTGCGTTGCAGCAACGCCTGGATCAGCGCGGTGCGGTCGGGAAAGTTGCGGTACAGGGTGGCGCGGCCCACCTGGGCGCGTTCGACCACCAGGTCCAGCGGGGCGGTGACACCGTGTTGGCCGAACACATGATCGGCGGCGTCGAGGATGAGGGCACGGCGGGCAGCAGCATCGGCACGTTGGGCAGTCATGGAATTATGTTCGGACAAAAATGTCCGATTGGCGAGACTTTGAGTGACGGGATTGTCCGCTTGTTGTGGTACGCACATCTTTGTGACGAATGTGTGATGGTGCGGATCGAAATGAAAACGGGGGCCCGAAGGCCCCCGTGGGATCCGACCCCGCCTTACGCGATCAGAAGAACGCGCGGATGCCGAATGCGACACCACGGCCCGGCAGCGGCGAGTAGTCGCGCAGCAGCGAGGTATGCGGACGCACTTCGCGGTTGGTCAGGTTGCTGCCATCCAGGAAGACTTCGTAGCTGTTGCTGGCGTTGCGGTCCCAGCGGTAGGCCAGGTGCGCATCGACCAGGGTGTAGCCGTCGCTCGGTGCTTCGTTCTGCGCGACGTCCTTCTGGCGGCTGTAGCGCACCGCACCGACCGAGGCGCGCCAGCCGTCCTTCGACCAGCGCAGGTCGGCACCGACGCGGGCCGGGGCGATACGCGGCAGGTAGCCGGTGTTGGCCAGTTCCACGTTGTAATTGTGGTTGTGGTCGCCGTGCGGCACGGCGATGTCGAGGTTGCGGCTGCCGCTGCCATCCAGCTTGGCCTTCACGTAGTCACCGAACAGGCGCAGATCCCAGTCACCGGCGCCACCCTCGAACAGGTGCACCAGCGCTTCGGCCTCGGCGCCGCGGAACACCGCGTCCTGCTGGGTCCAGGCGCGGACCGGCAGGCCTTCGGTAACACCGGTGTCGGCCAGGTAGATGAAGTCCTTGAACCTGGTCTGGTAGACCGACGCGGAGAAGTCCAGGCGCTCGCTGTGGGTGTGGATGCCCAGTTCCACGCGCTGGCCGCGCTCGGTCTTCAGGTTGGCGTCGCCGATTTCCAGCGAGCGGGTGGCGATGTGTGCGCCGGCGGCATACAGCTCTTCGTTGGTCGGTGCACGCTCGGAGCTGTCCACGCCGATGCGCAGGTCAACGGCGTCGTTGAGCTTCCAGATACCGGCGGCAGACAGGTTGGTGGCACCGAACGTACGGCGGCGGTAGTCACCGGTCGGGTCCAGCTTGACCTGGTCGTGGCGGCCGCCCAGTTCCAGCTTGAACGGGCCGAACTGCTTTTCCTGCAGTACGAACAGGCCGATGTTCTTCGTGCCGGTATCCGGCACGAACGCCTCTTCGCCCTTGGCGCCGAAATCACTGTTGCCAAACTGCAGGCCGAAGGCACCGTCCCAGCCACCGATCTGCTGCTGTACGGCTTCCAGACGCGCTTCGATGCCACGGTTGGTGAAGCGGGTGGACGGCGTGCCGGCTTCCAGCTCCACGTGTTCGTAGTCGGTGTAGGCCACGCGTGCGTTGATGTTCTTCAGGAACGAGACCGGGTCGTAGATGCCGGCCTTGGTCTCGAAGCGGTTCTGCACCATGTCGATGCGCACGTCGTGCTCGTCGCCGCCTTCTTCTTCATCGCCATGGTCGTGACCGTGGTCATGGCCATGATCATCACCATCGGCGTGCACGTGCGCGCCATTGGGAATGCCGTAGTTGGTGCGGTAGGTGCTGGCCGATACGCCGAAGTAGCCGCCGTCGCCCAGCCACGTTGCGCCGACGCCACCGGCGCGGGTGCGGATCGAGCTGTTGTCCAGGCGGCCGCGACGCGGCTCTTCACCCTCGGCCGCGTCATGGTCGTGATCGTGGTCATGATGATCTTCAAGGCTGTCGATCACTGCATAACCGGGGATGCGGTAGTCGTCGCCATTGCGGACCAGGCCATCCACGTGCAGCACGACATTGCCGCTGACGCCATCGAGGCGGAACATGCCGCTGCGTTCGTTGTTCACCGAATTGCCGCGCAGTTCTGCGCGGCCGCTCAGAGGGCGCTCCGGCAGTTCGCGCGCGATGCGGCCATCGACCACATTGACCGCACCACCGATGGCGCCGCTGCCGAACAGCAGCGTGGCCGGACCCTTCAGCACTTCGATCTGGTCGGCCAGGAACGGCTCGATGCTGGTGGCATGGTCGGCGCTGACGGTGGATGCATCCATGTTGCCCATGCCGTTGGACAGCACGGCCACGCGCGGGCCTTCCTGGCCGCGGATGATCGGGCGGCCGACGCCGGGACCGAAGAAGGTGCTCTGTACGCCGGGCAGCTTGGCCACGGTATCGCCGAGGGTGCCGGCCTTCTGCTCGTCCAGGCGTTCACCGGCCAGAACCTCCACCGGGCGTGCCAGCGATTCTGCGTCGCCCTGCAGCGGCGACGCGGTGACCTGCACCGACGACAGTTCAGTCAGGTGGCGGTCACGATGGGAATCGTCTTCGCTGGCGGCGAAGGCAACGGTCGGAAGCAGGGCGGTCAGGGCCAGGGCGAGGGAATGCGGCTTCAACCGCGGGGTACGGGCGGGCATCGGTGGGTCCTTTGTTACACTGTATCAATCGCTGGGCGCACGCATCCCGTCAGCGGGACAGGGGGAGGGAAACCGTGCGGGTCGGGAAGGGATGTTATATTATTCCATAACGATTCGCCGACCCTGCTGGAAGTCATGTCCCTGTCCTCACGCCTGCGCCACCTGCTCGACCGTTTCGGCGCCACTGGTTCGATGCTGTGCGCGGTGCATTGCGCGGTGATTCCGGTGCTGCTGGCCGCAGCGCCGTCGTTGGGCCTGTCGTTCTGGCTGAGCGACGGCGTGGAACAGGCGCTGGTGGTGTTCGTGACCCTGCTGGGGCTGTTCAGCCTGGTCTGGGGCTACCGTCGCCACGGTGCGCTGCGTGCGCTGGGCTTCCTGATTCCCGGCCTGGTGGCGTTGTGGGCCGGCGTGCTGTACGACCCGTTGCACCACAATGCGGTGCCGCACGCGGTGGTGATGACCGTCGGCGGCCTGCTGGTGGGTGTGGCCCATCTGGTCAACCTGCGCCTCAACCACGGTCACGTGCACGACGCCAGCTGCGCGCACTAGGCGCTCCGTGATAGGATTTTCGATCGTGCGCGGGGGCGCCCAGCAAGGCGGCCCCGCCGAACCCGTGTCAGTACGGGGTAACCAGATTTCACATTTGAGGAGTTGAAGACATGGGTAAGGGTGACCGCAAGACCGCCAAGGGCAAGCGCTATAACGCCAGCTACGGCAACGCCCGTTCGCACACCGCGAGCAAGGTCGCCGTAGGCGCCGCCGCTCCGGTTGCCAAGAAGACCGTGGCCAAGGCTCCGGCGAAGAAGGCTGTGGCGAAGAAGGCCGTCGCCAAGGCCTGATCCGGCCCAGACCGGTTCAACGAAAAACGCGGCGCCTGGCGCCGCGTTTTTTTATGCACGTTTTTGTAGAGCCGAGCCCATGCTCGGCTGGCGCAATGCAGCCGAGCGTGGGCTCGGCTCTACAACCGGATCAGCGCAGGGTGTTCTTCAGCGTTTCCGGATTGCCGTCGTTCGGCGCGGCCGGCACCTGCAGCAGGTGCGCCAGCAGCGGGTAGACGTCGACGTTGTCGAAGCCATCGATCACCAGGCCCTGGCGGAACGACGGGCCGCTGGCCACGAACACGGCGCGCATCGAGGGCAGGGCGTTGTCATAGCCGTGCGAGCCGCGGTCCTGCTTCGCGCGCTTGGCGATCTTCTCGCGGTGCAGTGCATCCCAGCCTTCATCCATCGCACAGACGATGGCCGGAACCCGCGGATGGGTGCCGTAGTGCCAGCGCGCCGGCAGGTTCTCCTTCTTCCAGCACTCGTAGTGCGTATGGCGGCCGAGCAGCGCACGTTCGGCCTCGGCTTCGCGGCCGGCGACCGGCGCGAAGCCCACCGACTGGCCCTGGCTGACATTGCGCGCGATGGCCGGATCGGCCATCGACTCGGTGGCGATCACGTGGCCGTCGGCGACACTGGCCATGCCGTGGTCAGAGACCACGATGATGTTGGTGGTCGCGACCAGGCCGCGCTGTTGCAGTCCATCGAGCACCTGGCCGACGATCTGGTCGGCGCGCACGATGGCGTCGGCGTACTGTTTCGACTCGGGGCCGTAGTTGTGGCCTGCCTTGTCCACGTGTTCCATGTAAAGCGTGGTCAGGCGCGGTGCATCGGCATCGGTCTGCGCCAGCCAGTCGAGCACGATGCCGGCGCGCTGCTCCAGTGGTTCCTTGCCATCGTAGACGCGCCACTGGCTGGGGCGCACGCCACGGATTTCCGACTCGCTGCCCGGCCACGAGGTGGTGGCGGTGCGCACGCCGACGTTCTCGGCGCCGACCCAGATCGGTTCGCCACCCCACCAGCCGCTGGTAGTGACCGCGTCGCGGTTGCTCAGTTCGAAACGGCCCAGGGTTGCATCGTCCATGCTGTTGTTGACGACGCCGTGGTGGTCCGGGCGCAGGCCGGTGACGATGGTGTAGTGGTTGGGGAAGGTCAGCGACGGGTACGAAGGCGTCATCCAGCGCGCGCGTACCCCGCCGTCGATCAGTCGCTGCAGATTCGGTGTCAGGCCGCGATCCAGCGCATCGGCGCGCAGGCCGTCGATCGAGATCAGCAGCAGCTTCGGCGGTGCAGCCGTTGCAACAGTGGTGGGAACAGAGGCGGAAGGGGCGGGCGCGGTGGTGCAGGCGGCCAATGGCAGCAGCAGCGCCAGCGCGCAGGTCAGGCGTACGGAAGTCATCCGTCCATCATAGTGCGAGGTAATGACGCGCCCAAGACACGGCGCACTATCGCGCGCCGTGTCCGCGCATTTTTCCTTATCCCCGCGCCTGTCGGCGCGCCCCCTTCAACAAGAAGGGGGCTTTTCTCCAGACATATTCCTGATGCTTCCATCCACGCATGGCGTGGATCTACCGTGTCGACCAAGGTTGACACCTACCAGCAGCCGCGCAGTGCGCCGTCCCGACAGATCGCAGGAATCTGTCGAAGGCGTGGTGGGTCCGGTTGCGGGGGTGTCCGCGGCATGGATGCCGCGGCCAAGCCCCCATGGACGGGTTTACGGCGTCCCCCGCAACCGGACCCACCACGCCATGCCTCGGAATGCCGCTGTTGCTTCGGCCGTTGCGGTTGCCTCTGCGGGTGCCGGGCGCAGCCCGGCCAGCCCTCTCAGGCGAACAGCGGTGCCTGGCGCTGTTCCAGCCGCAGCAGTGCAGCCTTGGTTTCCAGCCCGCCACCAAAGCCGGTCAGTGCACCGTTGCTGCCGATCACGCGATGGCAGGGCAGGATGATCGGCAGCGGGTTGCGGCCGTTGGCAGCGCCGACCGCACGGGTCGCACTGGGCTGGCCGAGGTGCTGCGCCAGCTGCAGGTAGCTCCAGGTCTGGCCGAACGGAATCAACGCCAGCGCCTGCCATACACGCAGCTGGAACGGCGTGCCACGTGGTGCCAGCACGAGGTCGAAGCTGTTCCGCTCGCCGTGCAGGAACTGCAGCAGCTGATCGCGTGCTTCCGGCAGTGCATCCGGGGCGTAGTGCCAGTCTTCGCGGCCGCGTGCCGGATGGCGGTTTTCCGGGAACAGCACATGCGACAGGCCACGCTCGTCACCGGCGATGGTCAACACGCCGATCGGGCTGTCGAAACGATCGAACAACAGGGTCATGTCGGTTCTCCAACGAAGGTGCCGGACAGGTGCCACAGATGCAGCACGGCATAGGCGCGCCACGGGCGCCACGGTTGCGAGCGGGCTTCGGTCGCACGCTCGCTCAGGCGCTGGCCTTGGGCGTGGCCGAGGACCTGTTGCAGCACCAGGTCACCGGCGGGGAAGGCATCGGGCTGGCCAAGTCCGCGCAGCGCGATGTACTGCGCGGTCCACGGGCCGATGCCGGGCAGTGCCACGCAGCGCGCAACGAATTCCTCCAATGCCTGACCGGGCCCGAAGTCGAGCTGGCCGCTGGCGCAGGCAGCGGCCAGCGCACGCACGGTGGCGGCGCGGGTGAGCGGCAGGCCGATCGATTCCAGCGGCGCCTCAGCCAGTACCTCGGGCGCGGGGAACTGGCGATCGAATTCCGATGGCATGCCCGGCAGGTGTGCGCCATAGGCATCGACCAGGCGCCGCGCGAAGGTGGTGGCCGCGGCCACGCTGACCTGCTGTCCGAGCACGGCGCGTACGCCCACCTCGAAGCCATCCCAGCCACCGGGCACGCGCAGACCGGGACGTTCGGCGATGCCTCGCGCCAGCAGCGGTTCCTCGCCCAGCGCGGCATGCACCTGCTGCAGGTCGGCATCCAGATCGAACACGCGACGCACGCGGCGCACGATGTCGGGGATCAGGCGCGGATCGACCGCGCCCAGCTGCAGGCGCAGTTCCGGGCGTTTCGGGTCGGCGGTGACGCGCAGCAGGGTGGGGCGCTCGGGTGTGCCGAGCACGCGCTGGTAGCTGTCTTCGCCGATCAGTTCGATGCCGGGCAGGCTGCGCTTGCGCAGGAAGGCCAGCATGCGCGGGAAATCCAGCGGTGGACGGTACACCAGGCGCAGTACCAGGCCGCCGTCATCGGCGGCCGGCGGCTGATGCTGGCGACGCAGTGCCGTCGGTGCCATGCCGCAGCCCTGCAGGAAGGCGGTATTGAAGCGGCGCAGGCTGTTGTAGCCGGCGGCCAGCGCAACATCGGTCACCGGCAGCGTGGTCTCGGTCAGCAGCTGCTTGGCCAGCAGCAGGCGATGGGTGGCGTGGATCTGCCCCGGCGTCGCGCCCAGGTGTTCAACGAACAGGCGCTGCAGCTGGCGCGCGCTGAGGCCGATCTTCTGCGCGAGGTCGGCAACGGGCTGCTCCTGCAGGAAGCCGCCATGGATCAGGGCGAGGGCGCGCTGCACGATCTGCCCAGCCAATGCCTGCTGTGCCTGCGGCGCCAGTTCGGGACGACAGCGCAGGCACGGGCGGTAGCCGGCGGCGGCGGCCGCAGCGGCGGTCGGGTAGTAGGTGATGTTGCGCGGCTTCGGTGGCGGTGCCGGGCACACCGGGCGGCAGTAGATGCCGGTGCTGCGCACGGCGGTGAAGAACACGCCGTCGAAGCGTGCGTCGCGGGCCAGACGGGCGCGGTCGCAGGCGGCGGTGTCGAGGGCGAGGGCGGTGTCCATGGCGCCAGTCTAGGTGTGTGCGGGTGGAGATACTCGCCACATTCGGACATGGATGCTGAAGGGCGTCAGGTCGGGCTGTGCCCGGCACCCGCGGTAGTGCCGGCCGCTGGCCGGCAACGGCAACGGCAACGGCAGAAGCTGGTTTCCTGTGGGGAGGCGGGGTGGGCCCGGTTGCGGGAGACGCCGTAAACCCGCGGGGGCTTGGCCGCGGCATCCATGCCGCGGACACTCCCGCAACCGGACCCACCCCGCCTTCGACAGGTTCCTGCGATCTGTCGGAAGGGCATCCCGCTCTGGTAGGTGTCGACCTTGGTCGACACGCTTTCCCAAGGGTCAGAAGGGGTTCAGTACCACGCGCTGAATGCGCGCTCCGGACGGGTAGACTGTGGCCCTTGCTCCCTTGAAATCCGGTTGCCCGATGTCCGCCAAACTCCGCTGGTTGCCCCTGTTGTGCCTGGCCCTGGCGGGCTGCAGTCAGCTGGAGAATCCGGGCAATGTGACCGCTGCCGACAAGGCGGCGCGGGCACCGGCCAGTGATGGCGAGAACATGGTGTCGATCAACGCCGCCGATGCGCCACCGCCGCCGGCGCCGCCGCGCAGCCGGGCGGATCGGCCGTGGCCGCAGGCGCAGCTGGAGAACGGGCGTGCGTGGGTCAGCTGCAGCACCGAATATGCCGGTGACGCGGGCGACGGTGTCGAGCTGGAAGGCCTGCAGCGCGAGCAGATCAGCCAGGCGCTGGCGCCCTGCGCCGAACGTGGCCTGATGCGCGTGCGCTACGCCGGCAAGATCAACCCGGGCTTCGCCGAGATGATGTGGCGGTTGGCCGTGGTTGCCGACCAGCAGAAGATCCACAAGCGCATCCTCGACCTGGATTCCAGCGGGGGCCAGGTGGAATCGGCGATCGTCGCCGGTGACAGTATCGGTGAATCCGGCTGGACCATCTGGGTGCGCGAAGGCTCGATCTGCCACAGTGCCTGCGTGTTCGTGCTGGCCGCCGGTGACAACCGCCTGCTGTCAGGCAAGGTTGGCATCCACCGCATGATGCGCATCAGCTCCAAGGCCACCTCGCGCGCAGAACTCAACCGCGAGCTGCACGAGGTCTACGACAACGTAAAGGACTACCTGCAGCGCAACGGCGTGGCGGTGGGCGTGGCTGATCTGATGATGACCGTGCCCAACCGCAGCCTGCGCCTGCTGACCGCGGACGAGCTGCGCCAGTACGGCCTGGATGGCACCAACGCGGTGCAGGATGATCTGGAACGGATCAAGCAGATGCGGGCCTGCGGCGATGATTTCGTGCAGCGCAAGGACGCGTTCCTGATCGCCTTCGACCAGCAGTGCAAGCGCGAAGGCGCCGACATGGAATCGATCAACAGCTGCGGCCAGGCACTGAAGCAGCGCTTCGGTTTCCCGGATGCAGTGTGCCCGGAAGAAAGCCCGCTGTCGGAGATCGACGTGGCAACGCTGCCGCCGGCACCGTCGGAGCCGCCGCCGGTGGCCGAACAGGCGCCGGCAGATTCCGGCACGCCTGCCGCGCAGGCCGATGCCGCCACGGTGGAAGGCAGCGCCAACGCGCGCTGACGAACAGCTCACCGCGCTGGCGTAGACTGCGGTTCTTTCCCGAGAACCGGCGGTGTCCATGAAGCGCGTGCTCCTGCTGCTGTCCCTGCTGCCCCTGACCGCATTGGCGCAGGCACCTGCGCCGGCCACGCCCGCCCCGGCACCCGCGCGCCCGGCACCGGCCTCGCCAGCGGCTGCAAAACCGGCTACCGCCGACGCTCCGGTGTTGACCGCCGCGCAGCAGGCGCAGGTGCAGAAACAGGACGCGGAAATGGGTGCGGCCGCAGTGAAGGCGGCGCAGCTGGTGGATGCCAACCGCGCAGGCGAATTGTGGGACGGCGCTTCGGCCGTCGCGCGACGTGCGGTACCGAAGGCCGCCTTCGTCAGCCAGTTGACCAGCGAGCGCTCGCGCCTGGGTGCGTTGGCCGGCCGCGGCCAGCCGACCATTACCCGGGTCAAGTACAGCGCCGGCGCTGCGGTGCCGGAAGGGTTGTACATCAACGTCAGCTTCCCGACCCGTTTCGCCAACAGCGCGCAGCCGGTGCGCGAGCTGGTCTCGTTCCGTTTCGACGAGGACCAGGTGTGGCGCCTGGCCGGTTACAGCCTGCGTGCGTCGGCACCCTGAGGAGATGCATGATGGCAACTGAACTGACGATGCTGGCCTGGTCGGTGCTGCTGGGCTTTGTCTACATTTTCGCCACCTCCACCGTGGTCACCCGCGAGCGCGGGATGAAGTGGAATGCTTCGGCGCGAGATGGCGAAGCGAAGCCGGTCAGCCCGCTGGCCGGTCGCCTGCAGCGGGCCCAGGCCAACTTCCTGGAAACCTTCCCGTTCTTCGCCGCCGCCGCGATCGCAGTGGTCGTGGCTGGGCGCGGCAACGACACCACCGCGCTGGCCGCGCAGGCCTACTTCTGGGCGCGCGTGGCCTACTTGCCGCTGTATGCCGCAGGCGTGCCCTACGTGCGCAGCCTGGTGTGGCTCGTATCGCTGCTGTCGATCCTGGCGCTGGTGTTCGCACTGCTGTAGCCGGGCCTGATCCAGATCAAGGCCAGTCATGCGCGCGGCGCTATGCTGGCCCGGACTGAATCAACGGCAGGAGGCGCGCATGCGCAGGATGGACGTGGTGGTGGTCGGCGCCGGACCGGCAGGCCTGTGCTTCGCGCGCGCGCTGGCCGGCAGCGGGCTGCAGGTCGGGCTGGTCGAAGTGCAGCCGCGCCAAGCCTTGGCCGAAGCCGCCTTCGATGGCCGCGAGATCGCGCTGACCCATGCCTCGCGGCAGAGCATGGAGCAGCTGGGGTTATGGCAGCGCCTGCCGCACGCCGAAGTCGCTGAACTGCGCGATGCCAAGGTGATGAATGGTGGCTCGCCGTTCGCGCTGACCTTCGCCAGCAGCCAGGTCGACGGCCAGCCGCTGGGCTGGCTGGTGCCCAATCATCTGATCCGCCGTGCTGCATGGGATGCCGTGCAGGGCCAGGACGGCCTGGAGCTGTTCGACGGGCGCAAGGTGCAGGGCGTGCAGGCCGATGCACAGGGCCATGTGGTCAAACTCGATGACGGCAGCCAATTGCATGCGCGGCTGCTGGTGGCCGCTGACAGCCGCTTCTCCGCCACCCGCCGCATGCTCGGCATCGGTGCGCAGATGCGCGACTTCGGCAAGTCGATGCTGGTGTGCCGCATGCAGGTCGAGCGCGACCATCACCACACTGCCTGGGAATGGTTCGGCTACGGCCGCACGATGGCGCTGCTGCCGCTCAACGAGGGCCAGGCGTCGGCGGTGATCACGCTGCCGCCGCGGCAGATTGAAGAACTGCTGGCAATGGATGAGGTGGCCTTCGGTGAGGCCATCAGCGGTTGCTTCGAACATCGCCTGGGCCGCATGCAGCCGGTGGCCACGCCGCAGGCGTATCCGCTGGTAGGTGTGTACGCGCACCGCTTTGTCGGCGAGCGTTCGGCACTGATCGGCGATGCCGCAGTCGGCATGCACCCGGTCACCGCGCATGGCTTCAACCTGGGACTGGCCAGCGCACAGCGGCTGGCGCAGGGCATCGTCGAGCAGCAGCGTCGCGGTGCCGACATTGCCGCGGCCGGCATGCTGGCCAGCTACCAGCGCGGTCACCGGCTGGCGTCGCGGCCGCTGTACGAGGCCACCAATGCGATCGCCAGCCTGTACACCGACGATCGCCGTCCGGCGCGCCTGCTGCGGGCGGCCGGCCTGCGCCTGGCGCAGGGCGTAGCACCGTTCAGGCAGCTGATTGCCTCGCACCTGACCCAGCGCGTGGCCTGAACAGCTTCAGATCAGCCGGCAGCCAGCACCCGGATCTGGCTGTCGGCGAATTCGACCACCTGGCCTGCGCGGATCTTGCAGGCCTTGCGCAGTTCGACTTCGCCATCGACCCGCACCTGGCCGTCACCGATGACCATCTTGGCTTCGCCGCCGCTGGTGACCAGGTCGGCCAGCTTCAGCAACTGCTTGAGTTCGACGTAGTCACCGTCGAGGTCGAATTCGAGAATCTGCATGGAGCGGGTTTCCTGGGAAGGGGCGCGGGCCAGCGGCCGGGCCGGGGAAGAGGGCGCGTATTGTGCGCCAGCACGGGGCATGACGACACGCGCATGGCAAGCTGTACACCTTGTTCAGGATCAATGCGGTATGATTCCGCTCTGAGCGAGTGAAATCTCCTCCAACCGAGCAGCGCCAGGGCACGCGATAAGAAGGGCGCCCAAAGCGCGGACCATCACCTTTTTTATCGCACTGCCAGGAAGACGGCAGTGTCTTCGGAGTTCCCCATGTCCCAAGATTCCCAAGCGCCGCTGCAGTTTGCGCAGCTCGGCCTGTCCGAGCCCGTGATGCAGGCGGTCACCGCCATCGGCTACGAAACCCCGTCGCCGATCCAGGCCGCCACCATCCCGGCGATGCTGGAAGGCCGTGACGTGCTGGGCCAGGCCCAGACCGGCACCGGCAAGACCGCCGCGTTCGCGCTGCCGGTACTGTCCAACATCGACCTGCAGCAGATCAAGCCGCAGGCCCTGATCCTGGCACCGACCCGCGAGCTGGCCATCCAGGTTGCCGAGGCGTTCCAGTCCTATTCGTCGAAGATCCCGGGCTTCCGCGTGCTGCCGGTGTACGGCGGCCAGCCGTACGGCCAGCAGCTGTCGGCCCTGCGCCGTGGCGTGCACATTGTGGTCGGTACCCCCGGCCGCGTGATCGACCACCTGGACCGCAGCACCCTGGACCTGTCCGAGCTGAAAACCCTGGTGCTGGACGAAGCCGATGAAATGCTGCGCATGGGCTTCATCGACGACGTCGAAGCCGTGCTGAAGAAGCTGCCGGAGCAGCGCCAGGTGGCCCTGTTCTCGGCCACCATGCCGCCGCAGATCCGCCGCATCGCGCAGACCTACCTGCAGGACCCGGTGGAAGTGACCATCGCGGCCAAGACCACCACCTCGGCCAACATCCGCCAGCGTTACTGGTGGGTGAGCGGCATGCACAAGCTGGATGCGCTGACCCGCATCCTGGAAGTCGAGCCGTTCGACGCGATGATCATCTTCGCGCGTACCAAGGCCGGCACCGAAGAACTGGCCAGCAAGCTGCAGGCCCGTGGCCTGGCCGCTGCCGCCATCAACGGTGACATGCAGCAGGCCCAGCGTGAGCGCACCATCGCCATGCTGAAGGAAGGCAAGCTGGACATCCTGGTGGCCACCGACGTGGCCGCCCGTGGCCTGGACGTGGAGCGCATCAGCCACGTGCTGAACTACGACATCCCGTACGACACCGAAAGCTACGTGCACCGCATCGGCCGTACCGGCCGTGCCGGCCGCAGCGGCGAGGCGATCCTGTTCGCCACCCCGCGCGAGAAGGGCATGCTGCGCCAGATCGAGCGCGCTACCCGCCAGCCGATCGAAGAGATGCAGCTGCCGAGCGTGGAGGCGGTCAACGACACCCGCATCAACAAGTTCACCTCGCGCATCAGCGAAACCCTCGGCGCCGGTGGCCTGGACTTCTACCGCCAGCTGCTGGAGCGCTTCGAGAACGAGCAGAACGTGCCCGCCATCGAGATCGCCGCCGCGCTGGCAAAGCTGCTGCAGGGTGACACCCCGTTCCTGCTGCAGCCGCCGGTGCGCGCCCCGCGTGAAGAGCGCGCGCCGCGCGAGCGCTTCGACCGTGGCGACCGTCCGGAGCGTGGCGATCGATTCGACCGCAACGAGCGTGGTCCGCGCTTTGAGCGTGGCCCGCGTCGTGACGACGCCGAAGGTGGTTTCGAGCAGCGTCCGCGCCGCGAGGTTCCGCCGCGTGGTGCGCCGGAGCAGGGCATGGAGACCTACCGCATTTCGGTGGGCCACCAGCATGGCGTGAAGCCGGCCAACATCGTCGGCGCCATTGCCAACGAAGCCGGACTGGAAAGCCGCTTCATCGGCCGCATCGACATCCACGACGACTTCTCGCTGCTGGACCTGCCGGCGCAGATGCCGCCGGACGTGCTGTCGCACCTGCAGAAAGTGTGGGTGTCCGGCCAGCAGCTGCAGATGCGTGCGCTGGCCCCGGGTGAAGACACCAACCCGGCCCCGCGTCCGTTCAAGCCGCGCTTCGACAAGCGTGGTCCGGGCGGCCCGGGTGGCCCGCGTCGTGGCGGTCCGGGTGGTCCGGGTGGCCACGGCGGCGACCGCGGCGGTGACCGCGACAGCCGCCCGCCGCGTCGTGACGGCTTCAAGCCGCGCGGTCCGCGCAGCTTCTAAGCCGCACCCGCAGCCGTCCTGATCAACGCCAGCCTCCGGGCTGGCGTACAGGAAAAGGGGACGGAGGGGATGAAGTCGTAAATGGCAGGCCGCGCGCTTATGCCGAAAACGACTTAATCCCCTCCGTCCCCTTTTTCGCATGGCCCACACATTGCCGGTCATAGGCTGGGCCGGTTCCAAGGGAGGTTGTCACCGCAGCACATTCGGGGGGATCCGGGATGGGTAGAAGTGGCACGGACCAGCAGAGCCGGCGGGTGCCGATGACCCGTGGCCTGGGATTGCGCTTTGCGTTGTTGACGGGCATGGCGATCGGGTTGGTCGCGCTGTCCGCCTTGATCCAGGAGCTGCAGGCGGCCTCCACCGCATGGATCGCCGGCCAGGGCTACTGGTCGCGTGGTCAGCAGGATGCGACCGCCGCACTCAGCCGCTATCTGGCGCGCGGTGATGCCCAGGACCTGGACGACGCGCGCCAGGCGCTGCGGATTCCGTTGGGGGATCTGCAGGCCCGGCTGGCGCTGGAACAGGCGGTACCGGACGAGGAGAAGGCCAGGCAGGGCTTCCTGCAGGGCGGCAACGCGCGCGCCGATATTCCGCGCCTGGTGTTCTCGTTCCGCTATGCACGCGACATCGGTGCATTCCGGGAAGCAAGCACGCTGTGGCGACAGACCGATGATGACCTGTTGGCCGTGCAGCGGCTGGTCGCCGAGCTGCAGTCGGGGCATGCCCAGGGGGCGCTGCCAGTGGCGGACCGCGACCGGTACCTGCAGCAGCTGCGTGATCTGGACCGGCGGTTGCAGGTGCAGGCACAGGCATTTTCCCAGGCGTTGCTGCGCATGGCCACGATGGTGCGGATCGCCACGCTTGTGGTCGGTGGGCTGTCGGTGCTGGCGATCAGCCTGATGGCTGTCGCGCTGGCGCGCCGCGTCGGCAAGGACCTGACCGAGCACGAAAGCCGCTTCCGTGCGGCCTTCTACCAGGCCAATGTCGGCATGCTCAAGCTCGACACCGACGGCAAGGTGATCGAGGCCAACCAGGCGATGGCCGATATCCTCGACTACCGACGCGACGTGCTGCTGCAGATGTCGCTCGGTGATCTGCTGATGGAAGGCGAACTGGTCATCGATGGCGTCGGCCGCATTGACTGGGACCGGCAGCTGCGGCCGAGTGAGCTGCGCTTCTGCCGCCGCGATGGCAGCCTGGTGTGGGGGCGCTGGAGTGGCACCGGCGTGCGCAGCGCGGGAGGTGGCCTGTCGGTGTTTGCGATCATCGAGGATGTCAGCCAGAACCATGCCCTGGCGCGCGAGATCGAACACCACGCCAGCCACGATCCGCTGACCGGCCTGATCAACCGGCGTGAGATCGAGCGGCTGCTGGAACGTTCGCTGCTGCAGGTGCGCAGCGACGGCGGCACGCATGCGCTGTGCTACATCAACCTGGACCACTTCAAGCTGGTCAACGACAGCTTCGGCCACGCCGCCGGTGACCAGATGCTGCGCAGTTTCGCCGACTATCTGGTGGCTGCAGTGCGTGACGGTGACTGGGTCGGCCGCCTGGGCGCCGACGAGTTCGCCGTGTTCCTCGCCCATGCCGGGCAGGACGAGGCCAAGCGGGTGCTGCAGCGGGTGATCCGCAACCTGGGCCAGGCCACGTTCCCGATCAGCGAGGGCAGCCCGCAGCTGAGCTGCAGCATCGGTGTGGTTGAAGTCAGCGCCGACGCCCCCGATGCGAACTGGCTCATGAGTGCTGCCGACAGCGCCTGCTATGCCGCCAAGCAGGCCGGTCGCAACCGGGTGCACTGTTTCAATGAGAACCGCATGGCGCTGGAGGAGCGCCGCCGGGAAGCCGAGCGGTTGCAGGGCGTCAGCCTGGCGATGGCCGAGAACCGCATGCTGCTGTATGCGCAACGCATCGCCCGCGTGGGCGATCCGACCTACCTGCACTACGAAGTGCTGGTGCGCATGCGCGGTACCGACGGCAGCCTGCACCTGCCCGGACAGTTCATGCCGGCAGTGGAGCGCTATGGCATGGCGGTGGCGCTGGATCGTCACGTGCTCGGGCTGCTGTTCCGCCACCTGCAGGTGTGCCCGGCACACGTGCGCCAGCTGGGCCTGTGCAACGTCAACGTCTCTGCGCAGTCGATCGCCGAGCCCGGCTTCCTCGCCTTCGTCTGCGACCTGCTCGAGCGCAACCGCGCGCTGGCCTCCAAGCTGTGCTTCGAGATCACCGAGACTGCGGCGATCAGCAACCTCACCCAGGCCCGTGCATTCATCGATGCGGTCAAGGCGCGGGGCTGCCGGATGGCACTGGATGACTTCGGCTCCGGCCTGTCTTCTTTCGGCTATCTGCGCCAGTTGCCTGCGGACATCCTGAAGATCGACGGCGCCTTCGTGCGGGACATGGATACTGATCCAGTCAGCCACGCCACAGTTCGCGCGATCAGCGAGCTCGGGCGCGAGCTGCAGATGGAAGTGGTGGCCGAGTGGGTGGAGACCGCCGAGGTTGCCGGTGCGCTGACCCGGCTTGGCGTGCAGGGCCTGCAGGGCTATGCCATCGAACGCCCGCAGCCGCTGGAGCGGCTGACCCTGGCCGATCTGCGCCCGGTGCGGCTGGTCGCGGTGAAGGGGCCGCCGGGGGCTGGCTGAACGGCGTGGCGGCGACTTTGGTCTACACGTGCGGCGTACGTCCGGCTGCGATAATGCCGGCCAGGGGCGACGCGCAGTGGGCGCGGGCGTAAGCAACAACAGGATGTGGCGTGGGCGGCAGGCAGTGGCAGTACGGAACGGGAGCGGTGCTGGTCGTACTGCTGGCGTGGTTGGCGACGCCGTGGCCGCTGCAGGCCGCAGCGGTGGAATCGGGGCGCGATTACCTGCTGGTCGGTGGCGCCACCGATGAGCCCACCCCGCATCGTGCGTGCACGCCGCACATGCTGTCGGGCCCGCGCCAGCAGGTGCTGGTGACGGCTCCGCAGGAAGGCTGGTCGGGCCAGCCACAGGCGCTGGACGTGTTCAATGTCTTTGCCGGCGAAGTGCGGGTACAGCACGGTGACCGCGAAATCTGCGGCAACATGCACGACGCCCGCACCCGTGATTCGCGCTTCCGTGCAGGCATCGGCCTGGTGGCCGTACCGCCGGCCGGCAGCCATGAGCCGTTCCTGGTTTCCTGGCAGACACCGCTGAAGACACGTTGGGTACCGACCCTGCGGCTGGGCGCGCCCAGCCCGGTGCAGCAGAACGACACCGCCCGCCTGCTGATGCGTGCTGCCTGCATCGCCGTGGCGATCGCACTGGCGCTGTCGGCGTTGATGGCCTTCCTGACCACGCGCGATCGCAGCTTCCTGGTTTACGTCGCCGGCACCACGGTACTGGTGCTGTGGCAGGCGATCCTCGGTGGCCTCAGCGGCTACCCGGAACCGTGGCTGCCGGTGGGGGAGCGTGGGGCCTGGTGGCTGCTCTCGCTGACCGCCGCCACGCAGGCGCTGGTACTGCCGGCACTGTGGCGGCTGAACGGCGGTGACCGCGTATGGCCACGGTCGCGGCCGCTGCAGGCGACCGTGCTGTGGGGCCTGGTGGCGCTGGCCGTCCTGGTGCCGTGGCTGCGCTGGGAACAGCTGGCCTGGGTCGCGCAGGGCCTGCAGGTGTCCTATCTGCTGGGGTGTGGCCTGGCGTTGCTGATGGGCGTATGGGCACGTTGGCGTGGCGACCGTTGGTCGCAGGCAGGACTGGCCGCATTGGCACCCATGCTGGTCCTGATCATCGCCGATGCCTGCCGTGCGGAATGGTTGTTGGAGTACCGGGTCGAAGCACTGCAGCTGGCGGTGACCTGGCTGCTGATGATGGCCGCCTATGCCATGAACCAGCGGCTGGGCCGACTGCGCCAGCAGCGCGATGAACTGCGTCAGCTGGCCGAAACCGACGGCCTGACCGGACTGCCGAATCGCCGCGCCGGCCTGCAGCAGCTGGCCCGTCACCTGGCACAGGTCGACCGTGAGCGTGGCCCGCTGGTGATCGGCTTCCTCGACATCGACCTGTTCAAGGACATCAACGACCGCCACGGCCATGCCGTGGGCGACCAGGTACTGGTGGCGGTGGCACGCGCGCTGCGCACTGCGGTGCGCAGCCAGGACGAAGTGGTGCGGATGGGCGGCGAGGAGTTCCTGCTGCTGATGCCCGGCATGCCGCGCGAGGCGGCGTCGGCGCGGCTGGACCGCCTGCGCCAGCGCATCACCGAGGCCGGGCAGGCCCTGCAGGTGCCGGGGCTGGAAGTGACCGCCAGCATCGGCCTGGCGCAGTGGCGGCCGGGCGAGGACGATCTGGCCGGGCTGTTGCGGCGGGCCGACCATGCCATGTACGTGGCCAAGCGCGCCGGCCGCAACCGGGTGTTCGACGGTGAAGAGCTCGATCCGCCCGGCCTGGCATGAAGCGCTGCGAGCGGCGATGCCGGATAATAGGGCGATGACCACCCGACTCAACAAACATATCGCCGACACCGGCTTCTGCTCCCGCCGCGAGGCCGATCGCCTGATCGCCGCCCGCCGGGTCACCGTCAACGGCCATCCGGCCGGCACTGGCGCGGTGGTGGGCGACGAAGACCAGGTGCTGGTCGACGGCCAGCCACTGCGCGCGCGCGTGGCCCGCAAGCCCGGCGCACGCCGCCATGTCTACATCGCGCTGAACAAGCCGGTGGGTGTCACCTGCACGACCGAAACCTCGGTCAAGGGCAACATCGTCGATTTCGTCGGCCACGAGCAGCGCATCTTCCCGATCGGGCGCCTGGACAAGGAATCCGAAGGCCTGATCCTGATGACCAGCAACGGCGACATCGTCAACCAGATCCTGCGTGCTGAGAACGGCCACCAGAAGGAGTACCTGGTGGCGGTGAACAAGCCGGTTACCGATGAGTTCCTGCGCGGCATGGCGCGCGGTGTGCGCATCCACGACCAGATGACGTTGCCGTGCAAGACCTCGCGCATCGCCAAGTTCGGTTTCCGCATCACCCTGCAGCAGGGCCTGAACCGGCAGATCCGCCTGATGGCCGCCGAATTCGGCTATCGCGTGACCCAGCTGCGCCGCGTGCGCATCGACAACATCAAGATCGGCGCGTTGAAGCCGGGCCAGTGGCGTAACCTGACCGAGCAGGAGCTGCAGGGCCTGTTGCCGAAGCAGCTGGACTGGTAAACGGCCTCTGTAGAGCCGAGCCCTGCTCGGCTGCCCTTTTGTCCGGGTGCAGCCGAGCAGGGCTCGGCTCTACATCGGCTAGACTCCGCAGTGACCTGCCGGAATGTGACGCTGCATGATCAAGCCCGACAAGCCTGCCAACGAAGCGCTTCGGCTCGAGGCGCTGTACCGCTACCGGATCCTTGATTCGCAGCGCGAGAAGTCATTCGACGACCTGGTGGCGATCGCCAAGGCGGTCTGCGGTACCTCGATGGCGGCGGTGACCCTGATCGATGTCGAGCGGCAGTGGTTCAAGTCGATCCAGGGCATCGACGCGGCGGAGAACCTGCGCAGCGAATCGATGTGTGGCCATGCCATCCTGCAGCCGCAGGAAATCATGGTGGTCGAGGACGCGTTGCAGGACATCCGCTTCCACGACAACCCGGTGGTGACCGGTGACCCGCACATCCGCTTCTACGCCGGTGCGCCACTGATCAGTTCCGATGGCCTGCCACTGGGTACGTTGTGCGTGTTCGATGCACATCCGCAGCACCTGCCCAGCGACAAGGCCGAGGCACTGGCCGCTCTGTCACGGCAGGTGATGCTGGTGATGGAGCTGCGCCGTTTCGCGCTCGACATCCAGAAGCACATGCTGGAACGCGATGACTACGAGCGCCTGCTGTCGGAGTACCAGGACGTGCTGCTGGCGCAGAATGCCGACCTGGCCGAGCAGAGCCGCACCGATGCGTTGACCGGACTGCCGAACCGCCGCGCGATGGCGGCGGCACTGGAAGAGGCGGTGGCGGAGATCGATGGGCAGCCGGGACTGGCCTGCGTGGCCTTGCTGGACATCGATCACTTCAAGCACATCAACGATTTCCAGGGCCACGCCACCGGCGACCGGGTGCTGGCCGAGCTGGGCGTGCTGCTGCGCTCGCACCTTGCCGGCCGTGGCATGGCCGCGCGCTATGGCGGCGAGGAGTTCGTGGCGGTGATGCCGGGCACCGATCTGCACACGGCCGAACTGCAATGCGAGTTCCTGCGCCTGGCCGTGGCAGACCTTCCGCTGGGTTTCCCGGTCACGATCAGCATCGGCGTTGCCCAGCACCAGGCAGGTGAAAGCGTGGATGACATGCTGGCGCGCGCCGACAAGGCGCTGTACCGGGCCAAGGGCAACGGTCGCAACCGGGTGGAACGGGCGGGCTGAGCCCTGCATGCAGTAGGTCCACGCCATGCGTGGATGATTTTGCCGATGGGATAACGCCGTGTCGCGGCCTGTGCGATTGTGCCCGGCGAATATGCCGTTCCTGTTCCCACGGACGCCGACCATGCTGCAGACCCTGGCCATCGCCCACTATCGTTCGCTGCACGGGCTGGTCCTGCCGCTGCAGCAGTTGAACGTGGTGACCGGTGACAACGGCAGTGGCAAGTCCAGCCTGTACCGCGCGCTGCGCCTGCTGGCGGAGACCGCACAGGGCGGCGTTGCAGCGGTGCTGGCCCGCGAAGGGGGGCTGGGTTCGGCGCTGTGGGCCGGCCCCGAATCCATCGATCGCCGGGTCGCGGCCGGCGAGATCCCGCTGCAGGGTGGCCCTCGGCAGGCATCGGTGGGATTGAAGCTCGGCTTCACCACCGACGAATTCGGCTATGCCATCGACCTGGGCTACCCGCCGCCCAGCCATTCGGCGTTTGCGCTGGATCCGCAGATCAAGGTGGAGGCGATCTGGGCCGGGCCGTTCCTGCGCAGCGCCAACCTGCTGGTTGATCGCCGTGGGGCAATGGTGCGGCAACGTCATGCGCGCGGCTGGGATCTCGTGGATGACCGGTTGTCGCTGTTCGACAGCCTGTTCACCCAGGTCGGCGATCCGCAGCGCATGCCGGAAACCATCGCCTTGCGTGAGTACATCCGTCGCTGGCGCTTCTACGACCATTTCCGCAGCGATGCCGATGCCCCGGCGCGACAACCGGCGATGGCCACGCGCACCCCGGTGCTGCATCACGACGGCCGGGATCTGGCGGCAGCCTGGGTGACCATTCTCGAAATCGGAGATCCGGTCGCGTTGGCACGCAGCGTCGACGATGCGTTCCCCGGCGCCACGGTCGGCTTCGAAGAGCTGGACGGTCGACTGGCCCTGCGCTTCCACCAGCCGGGGTTGCTGCGGCCGTTGTCGATGGCCGAACTGTCCGACGGTACGCTGCGCTTCCTGCTGCTGGCTGCTGCGCTACACACGCCACGCCCGCCGCCGCTGCTGGTGCTCAACGAGCCGGAGACCAGCCTGCATCCGGACCTGCTGCCGGCGCTGGCGCGGCTGATCATCGCGGCCAGTGCGCGCAGCCAGGTGTGGGTGGTGTCACACGCCAGCCGGTTGATCGCAGCACTGGAGCAAGCGCCCGGCTGTCATTCGCTGCACCTGCACAAGGAACAGGGCCGCACGCTGCTGAGCGGGCAGGGCCTGCTGGATGCGCCGGCATGGCACTGGCCGCAGCGTTGATACGGCCATCCACGCCCTGCGTGGACGCGCTCAATCGGCGATGTTGCGTGCCTCGGCCGTGCCAAGGATTTCCGGATGCTGCACCGGCTTGCGGCGGTTCAGCAGCGGATGCAGGAACACCGCGCCGACGATGATCGCCACGCCCAGGTAGAACCACGGGGTGACCTCGTGCTGCTCGCGCAGCAGCACCACCGCCAGCACCACCGCATAGACCGGTTCCAGGTTGGTCACCAGCTGCACCGTGTAGGCGCTCAGGTGGCGCAGCGCGACCAGGGCCAGGGCGAACGGCAGCAGCGTGCAGAACCCAGCCAGGACCAGCAGCAGGATGCCGTCGTGCAGGCCCGGAACCACCCACAGCGGGCTGGCCAGCGCCGGCAGCAGGTAGGGCATCAGCGGTGCCAGCAGGGTCAGGGTGAGGGTGCCCGCACCCAGCTCCAGTGCGGTGACCGTGAGCGGATCCGCGTGGCTGACCATGCGCTTGTTGAGCGAGCCGAACACTGCCACCAGCAGCGCCGAGATCGCGCCGATCAACACCCCGAGGCGCATGCCATCGGGCACGCCGCCGACCACCAGCGCAACACCCGGCAGCACCGCCAGGCCGAACGCCAGTTCACGCAGCTGGAACGGCCGCTTGGCCACCCATGGCTCGATGATCGAGGTGAACACCGGCGCCAGCGCGATGCAGGTGGCGGCCACCGAGGCATTGGCCAGCTTCACCGCACCGTAGAACGTCAGCCAGTGCAGGGCGACCAGCGCGCCGATGCCGGCGTAGCCGGCCACCAGCCGCAGGGGCAGGGTACGCAGTCCGCGCCACACCCGTGGCAGCAGGGCCAGCATCGCCGTCACCAGCAGCATGCGCCACCATACCAGCGGCAATGCGGGCAGGGTGATCAGCTTGCCGAGGATGGCGGTGATGCCCCACAGCAGGACACAGAAATGAATCTGCCACAGCGCTTTGCGGGTGTCGGGTGTGCTCATCTGCCTATTGTGAGGCAAGGCGAACGTCGCAGCGCTACCCGCGTGTGGAATGACTGCTCTGGTCAACCTGCCGCTGCAGCGCCATCGCTGCCGCCGGGTTGCGCGCCTTGCCTGCGCCGATGCACAGGAGGTAGACCTCGCGCGGGCTTTCAGGGGCGGGCCCTGCCAGGCAGGGCAGGTCGTCCACCGGCTCGCCGCGCGACCAGCGGCGTGCGCGTTCGGCCCAGCGCTGCTGCACGGATGCTGGCAGGCCCTCGTTCAAGCGGGCCTGGCTGCGCTTGATCCGCGCGTAGACGAAGCCGGCACTGACATCGCCACGCAATGGCGCCTCGTCGCTGTCCTCGATCACCACGGCCACGCCATGCGCGCGTGCGGCGGTAACCAGTGCCGGGCCATGCGCCTCGGCATTGCGGACTTCCAGGGCGTGCTGCAGCGGCACGCCGCCCAGCTGCTTGGGCAGCTGCGCCATCAGCCGTTCCAGCGCTTCGGCGTCGGCCGGATGCCGCGGATCGAACTGCCACAGCAGGGGGCCCAGCCGGTCGCCGAGTGCGAGTGCGGCCTGCAGGAAGGGCGCGGCTGCCTCCACCGTGCTGGACAGGTCGCGGCGCTGCACCAGGTAGCGTGGTGCCTTCATCGAAAACCGGAAGCCTTCCGGCGTCTGCGCGGCCCACTGCGCGCACTGTGCTGCGGTGGGCGTGCGGTAGAAGGTGCCGTTGATTTCGATGCAGCGCAGGGCCCGGCTGGCATGGGCCAGTTCTTCACGCTGCGGCAGGCCCACGGGGTAGAAAACGCCGCCGCGCCATTCGGGAAACACCCAGCCGCCGATGCCGCAGCGGATCGCTGCGGCGGTCACTGGTCGTGGTCCGCGCGCCACGGATCGTAGCTGCCGAACCACCACAGGTAGCCTTCCGGATCGGCGCAGGCATAGCCACGGCCGCCGTAGTCCTGGTCGGCGATGTCGATGACGATGCGGGCGCCTGCGGCCTTGGCCCGGGCGTAATGGGCGTCGGCATCGGTGACGATCACGCAGGCACTCTGGGTCTGGCGGCCGCCCACCTCGTCCGGCATCGCGGCATGCTGGCTCCAGGCGCTTTCCCTGTCGGCCGAGCCGAGCATGATCATGCCGCTGCCGAAGGTCAGCTGCGCATGGAACACCGTATCGCCATCGGCGTAGACAGCCTGGGCATGGAAGCCGAAGGCGCGCTGCAGCCAGTCGATGGCGGCCTGCGCGTCGCGATAGCGCAGGCACGGAATGATGGTGGAGCCGTTGCTCGGTTGGCCGTTCCCGCCCATGACACCCCTCCTATGGCACAGGGCAGGGTGCGCCGCAGAACGTTACCATCCCGCGAAACCCCGGTGACGGCCTGCACATGGCCGCCACCCCTGTTCGGAGATCGTGCTGGATGAAACCCTGGATTGGAGGAGCCGTGCTGCTGGCGTGCACGACCATGGCGAGTGCTGCCACCCCGGCGCAGCTGCAGGACCTGGATGCGACCGTCGAGCGCGTGCGCGCGCAGTTCGACGTGCCCGGCATTGCCGTGGCGGTGGTCAAGGATGGCGAGGTGGTGCTGGAGCGCGGCTGGGGCGTGCGCGAGCAGGGCAAGCCGGAACCGGTGCAGGCCGATACGCTGTTCGCCATTGCTTCCAACACCAAGGCGTTCACCGCCACCTCGCTGAACCTGTTGGCCGAGGACGGCAAGCTGAAGATGGACGACAAGGTGATCGACCACCTGCCGTCGTTCCGCATGTCCGACCCGTTCGTGACCGGGCAGATGACGATCCGTGACCTGCTGTCCCACCGCAGTGGCCTGAGCCTGGGCGCTGGTGACCTGCTGTTCTGGCCGACCACGTCCTACAGCAATGCCGAAGTGGTGGAGCGGTTGGGCAGAGTGCCGCTGAAGGGCGGTTTCCGCGAAAGCTATGCCTACGACAACATCCTGTACGCGGTCGCCCAGCAGGTGATCGAGCATGTCTCTGGCATGAGTTACCAGCAGTTCCTGCAGACCCGCATCTTCGACAAGGTGGGCATGGCCGGCACGCGCTACAACGCCGATCACCTGAAGCCCGGCGACAAGGCCGCGGTCGGCCACGCCAAGTACGATTTCAAGGACCTGCGCACAGTTGCACCGCTGACCTGGTCGAACAACGCCGGCGCCGGTGGCATCTATTCCAGCGCGCATGACATGGCGCGCTGGATGAAGGTGCAGCTGGCCGAAGGCAAACTGGCCGATGGCACGCCGCTGTTCAGTGAAAAGAGCCAGCAGCAGATGTGGCGGATGATCACCCCGCAGTCGATCCCGGCGCCGAGCGTGCCGGAGCTGGCACCGGCGCGAGCCAATTTCGCCGGCTATGGCGAAGGCTGGAGCCTGAGCGATTACCGTGGGCAGAAGCTGGTCTGGCACACCGGTGGCTGGCCGGGCATGGTCTCGCGGCTGACCCTGGTGCCGGGCGAGAAGCTGGGCGTGGTGGTGCTGACCAACCAGGAAGTGGGCGCGGCGTTCAATGCGATCACCCTGAGCGTGCTCGATGCCTATCTGGGCGGCGGGAAGCACGACTGGGTGGACGCCTATGCCAAGGCCGTGGCCAAGGGCCAGGACAAGGCCGACGAAGCCTGGGCCAAGCACCAGAGCGCGCGCGACAAGGGCAGCAAGCCGTCGCTGGCACTGGCCGGCTACACCGGCAGCTTCCGTGACCGCTGGTATGGCGACATGCAGATCAGCGCCGAAGGCAAGGGCCTGCGCCTGCGCTTCATGAAGACCGCGCAGCTGAGCGGGCGCCTGGAGCACTGGCAGCACGACACCTTCATCGTGCGCTGGGACGACCGTTCGCTCAACGCCGACGCGTTCGTGAACTTCAGCCTGGACCCGGACGGCAGGGTACGCGAGGTGCGCATGCAGTCGATCTCCGACCTGACCGATTTCAGCTTCGATTTCCAGGACCTGCTGTTCACACCGACTGATGGGTAAATGCCGACCTTGGTCGGCATGCGGTAAGGCGCCCACCAAGGTGGGCGACTACCGGGGGAGCGGGTGATCATCGGCTGGCGTACACATCCGGCGTGGGATACTTCGCAGCTTGCAAGAGGCGAGGGAATGCAATGTTCCGTTGGTTTGAATCCCTGATTCCGGTGTTCCCGCCCGTGGATGGGCGCATGCCACCGCGCAAGGTGCTGCCGTTCTACCTGCACTACCTGCGCCCGGTGTGGCCAGTGCTGCTGGCGACCCTGATCGCCGGCCTGCTGCTGGCGCTGGTGGAAGTGGCGATGTTCGATTACCTGGGCCGCATCGTCGACATGGTCGCCGAGCAGCCGGGTGCCGGCTTCTTCAAGCGCCACGCCAATGAACTGGGCTGGATGCTGTTCATCACGGTCATCGCGCGGCCGATCCTGGTCGGCCTGCACAACCTGCTGGTGAACCAGGCGATCGTGCCCGGCCTGAGCAACCGCTCGCGCTGGCTGATGCACAACTACGTGGTGCGGCAGAGCCTGAGCTTCTTCCAGAACGACTTTGCTGGCAGCGTGGCCAACCGGGTGATGCAGACCGGTACCTCGTTGCGCGAGTCGGCGGTGCAGATGGTCGATTCGCTCTGGTACATCGTGGTCTACACCGGCACCGCGCTGTACCTGTTCGCGCAGGCCGACTGGCGGCTGATGCTGCCGCTGATCCTGTGGCTGCTGGCCTACGTGGTGATCATGGTCTACTTCGTGCCGCGCGCGAAGGAACGGGCATGGATCGCCTCGGAAGCACGTTCGAAGGCAATGGGCCGCATTGTCGATGGCTACACCAACATTCCCACGCTGAAGCTGTTCGCCCATGGCGGGCGTGAGCAGGCCTACGTGGCCGAGTCGATCCGGGAGCTGGCGGTCAAGCACCGCGCACAGACCCGCATCACCACCGGCATGGACCTGACCATCGCCATCGTCAACGGCTTCCTGATTGCCGGTACCTGCGGTCTCGCGCTGTGGCTGTGGAATGGCGGCCACATCACCGTCGGCGCGATCACCCTGGCCACCGGCCTGGTGATCCGCATCCACAACATGTCCGGCTGGATCATGTGGACCATCAACGGCATCTTCGAGGACATCGGTACGGTGCAGGATGGCATCACCACCATTGCCCAGCCGCTGACCGTGCAGGACCGCGAGGATGCGGTGCCGCTGCAGGTGACCCGAGGCGGCGTGCATTTCCAGGACATCCATTTCCATTACGGTAAAAAGGGCGGTGTGATTGCCGGCCTGGACCTGGTGGTGAAGCCGGGCGAGAAGATCGGCCTGGTCGGTCCGTCCGGCGCCGGCAAGTCGACCCTGGTCAACGTACTGCTGCGCCTGTACGACCTGGAAAGCGGCCGCATCCTGATCGACGATCAGGACATTGCCTACGTTACGCAGGAAAGCCTGCGCCAGCAGATCGGCGTGGTTACCCAGGACACCTCGCTGCTGCATCGCTCGATCCGCGACAACCTGCTGTACGGCCGCCCGGATGCGACTGATGAGCAGCTGCGTGCAGCCGTAGCCAAGGCACGTGCCGAAGCCTTCATCGATACGCTGGTGGACGGGCAGGGGCGTCGTGGCTACGACGCGCATGTGGGCGAGCGTGGCGTGAAGTTGTCCGGTGGCCAGCGCCAGCGCATCGCCATTGCCCGCGTGCTGCTGAAGGATGCACCGATCCTGGTGCTGGACGAAGCGACTTCGGCGCTGGATTCGGAAGTGGAAGCAGCGATCCAGGACAGCCTGGACCAGTTGATGGGAGGCAAGACGGTGATCGCCATCGCGCACCGGCTGTCGACCATCGCGCGCATGGACCGGCTGGTGGTGATGGACCAGGGCCGCATCGTCGAGACCGGCACCCATGCCGAGCTGATTGCTGCCGGTGGCCTGTATGCGCGCTTGTGGGCGCGGCAGACCGGTGGCTTTGTGGCTGCCGATCAGTGACTTCGATGTGACCGCGTTGCAAGGTGCCAAGTTACATCGTCACCCGTCCGGATGATTTGAGGTTTCACTTGCTCCGATGTTTGGAGGTCGCGGCTGATCGCCAAAGAACACCCTGGCATCGGGGATGTATCCCTCGTCCACGAGTACCGCGGCCATGCCTCTTGAATGCAGAAGATCATCCAAGGGCAGAGTGGTGAAAACCGTACTGTGCCGCGAAGTAGTTGAGCGGAGCACTGCAACCCAGTGAGTTCGTCTCTGGATATCAAGGTCAATATTCATCGTAGTGGCGATCGCGTCGTTGGTCAGACGAGCCCAGCACCGGGAGGGCGATGGAGGGGCATGCAGGAGCGCGCCCGATTCAATATCTCCCTCTGCCCACGCATGACCTAGCTCATCTAGGTTATCGAGCCAGGGCCGCAGGCTTGATGTGGCATCCGAGAAGCATTTGCGGTCTTTCACGGAGTCAATGTGAAAATTCTGGATAGTTTCCCTGCCCCCTCTTACCCGCATCGGGAAGCGGGCGTTGATCATCGGGATCCCATGATCGCGGGCCATGCGGTCAATGGCTCGAGAAAGTGGCTCACCGGCTCGGGCTCCACTGAATTGCAGTGCAGCATCATGAATTTTCCAAGCCGCGTACATTGGGCGCATCCTCTCAATGCTCGCGTCATGCAGGCCATAGAGAATCTTGAGATCGCTCAATCGCGTGTACTCTTCTTCGGTGAGCTCGTCACGAAGCGTTCTTCTACCTGAAAGGAACTTGAGCTTGCGGATGGCGGGCCACAGAATGAGGCTGCGAAATACCCCGCCATCGTGCTCCACGGTCACGCCCGGAGGGCTCAGAATTGCATCAGACGTCGAGATTGCTGCTTCAACGCTGCGAGTATCGATGGATAGGCTCTTTCTTAGGGGTTGAATCGTGCCCAGTACAAGCAGCGTTGAAGAGCCTTTTCTGAACTGCCAGATGCGCGGGCCGGGGGCTGAGTGGACCGCGTGGATCGCAGGAAGATGAGTTGCATCGGCATTCTCTTGATCCGTTGCGTATCCATTGATGGGCGCCATCGCCATCAGGGCGATGGCCGCCAAGGTAATGGAAGGAGAATGAAATCTATCCATGTTCAATCCAGGCATGCCGTATAACGCGTGTGTGGCTTGGTTCGCGGGTCATTGGAGAACATGTGCCAAGCTTCATCGATTGTTTCGGGGTGGAACATCGGGAACTTGGAGGATTTCATGAAGTGTTGCCTGATGTACTGCCAATAGATGGCCTGAGGTCCCATTGCACGCTCAAGGAAACGATAGACGTCAGCCATCGTCCAGTAGTCAGCTACTTCAGATGGAAGCGATGCTCGCGTCTGTATAGGCTCGATGGCATCTCCGAAAGTAATAGTTGCTCGAAGATCCCGGTCAACGACGGAGATGGCTGGCAATATGCAACTTCCGGTTTTGCGCGCCATTGCGGCGGTTCCCAGCATGATGTCCAAGGGGCGCCCCAAAAATGGAATGCAATAGGTTTCTTCGCGAAAGCGGTGGACATCGGGCATCATGATGACTGCAGCTCTATTTTTCAGTGCGCGAAGCGCTATGCCTATCCCTCTGGCATTCGAGTGGATGATGCTCGCGCGGCATCCGGCGTGATTGAAGAGCCGGTGGTACAGGTCGTCGAACAATTCGTTGCCTGCATGGTTCTTTGGGTCGCCATAGAAGATGTAGATGTCACGCAGATGGCGAATGTGCTCCATCAGACGGACCGCAGACAGGATATAGTGGCCGTGATGCGGCAGTGCGATCACAACTCCCCTGTCGGCAGGGAGCTTTCCATCGATTGAGGAGTAGTCGGAACGGTCGATGCTGTGGACCGCCTCCAACAGTGACGGGCGGCAAAGGTCAGCCAACTGGGAGCTGATGGAGGCTTTCGATTGATACCAGCTGTAGTAGGAATCCATATCGAGTCCGCTGACTTCGCATGCGGAGAGGATGGCTTTCCTTTCCCTATCGGAAAGGGTCAATCCAAGCTGTTGCTCTGTCTGGACGCTGTGCCGAAAGGTGGCCTCCGGGGCAGGCTGACGACTCTCATGTGCTTGACTTTCGTGCATCCTGGACCTCCTTTGCTCGCTGCGATGCGCGGTAGAGGTTCTTGAGTTGTCCATGGAGCCAATCGAAATGCTTGGGATTGAAGTCAGGATGCTTCCAGTACATGTGCATCAGAGCTGAGTGAAAGACACGCTGACGGAATCTGCTCTCGGCTAGCCGTGTAGCAGGCCATCGCTTTGTCTGAACTGGTTGCGCGAGCCAGTCTCCTCCAAGCTTCTGGTTGGAATCCAGATGGTTCGAAATAGTGCGCAGAACGGAAGTGATGGGTGAGCAGGGTGGCAATGTGATCGTGTCATCGCATGTGCCTGTCATGATTTGAAATTCGTGGATGCTGTTGAGGACTCCTTCCACCAGAGGCAGGTAGCGCTGCTGCCCGTGGTGGGATGTCAAGACAGGAGCGTCAAGGCTGGATGTAAGCTGGTCACTGAACACGATAATGGTGTGAATTCCCGCATCACCCTCCAGTTTGCGAATCGCGTCGGATGGCGTTGTCGAGTAAGCGGGATCTGTGCCAATTATCTCGGTGATCAATCCCCTTCTGCGGAGTTCGATAGCGCGATTAATATTGGATCGAGTCGTCGCGGCAATGATTGCGGTCGATGATGATGTGTCGTTTGGCAAGGGGAATGTTCCATCGCATCGCATGCGGCTTTGTTCTGGGCTTTGTGCTATTCGGCTCATGCCGTCATGACTGCGAGTCATCGTGATTCTGATCCTGTTTGATAGTGTTGATGACACGCATCCACGCCGCGTGCCATCAACGGAGTCTGTCAGCGCTCTTCGTAATTGTTCGATCCGCAGCAGTCACTGCTGAATGCGGCTACTTTGATTTCGTCCGCCTCGGTTTCAAACACTGCGTCGAGGGATCTTGCATTTGCGCTGGATGATTTCATCCATGCGGCGACGGCGCTTGGATCTGAAATGGTTGCGGATGCGTGCATGACGTATTTCCTTTTATAGGTGTGTGTTGATGACCAGGGCACATCCCTTGGTCGGCATCAAGAATGCGCCGTCCGTATGGCTACTTGCTGTCAGTGGTAGCGGGTTCGTTGCGTAGGACTTCTCTTCTAATTTCTGCATCAGTCTCGTAGTCGAGCAAGCTGCTCTGCGCGTTGTGTCCGTGGCTTGTTCTGATGCGTGGAGCTTCTCTTGAATGTCGGGGCCGGGGATGTAGCGCAGGGCGGCGTCGAGATCCTGGATCGGTTCGGCGCTCGCGTGTATCAATCAGACGAGGACGTGACTCAGGGAGCATCCTCGAGTGGGAGGCGATCACTGGATATTTCACGACTGGATGCGTTTGCATCGCGTGTCGGGGAGGTCATGGGTTGACGGTGCTACCATCCCCATTCGGTAGCTCGGAGAACGGTCTGTTCACCGTTTTGACATTGCCGTGCCGACCGTTGATCAGCAGACATGGGCTCGAGACTCTATCTGCACTATAGGAGCAGTGATGCAGGTTCAATCGTGCTCAAAGACTCGGATGCACTTCCGTATCTTTCGTTGCCTATCGCTGGTGACGAGCCTTGTGACCGCTGTTCCAGCCATGGCGGACAATGGCGAGGTGAGCAGAACACGTGAGGGCTCACTTGAGCAGGTCATCCTGCTCAGCCGCCACAACCTGCGCGCGCCGGTGGTGGCGTCGGGCGCGCTGGCCAATGCCACTCCGGAGCGCTGGCCAGGCTGGGACGTGGGCGCAGGCGAGCTCACCACCAAAGGCGGCGTGCTGGAGGTCTACATGGGCCGTTACATGGGCCAGTGGCTGCGTCAGGCGCAGCTGTTGCCGGCTTCGGGTTGCCCGCAGCTGGCTGACTTCCACGCCCATGCCAACAGCCTTCAGCGCACCCAGGCCACCGCGCAGTTCTTCGTTGCCGGTGCCTTCCCGGGCTGTCATGTCGCAGTCGAGCAGCGCATGGCGCTGGGCACGATGGATCCGTTGTTCAATCCGGTGATCCACAACAGAGACACGGTCTTCCGCGAGCGCGCACTGTCGGCAATGCAGCGAGCGCTGGCCGCATCGGGACTGGCACCGGCACTGTCCGTGGTGGAGCAGATCACCCGCTACCCGCAGTCGGCGGCCTGTGCGGGGCACAGCGAGTGCCATCTGATGCTGGCCGACACGATCTTCAATGCGGAACCGGGCAAGGAACCACGCGCGTCCGGTTCGCTGGCCCTGGCCAGCGGGTTGGTCGATGCCTTGTTGATGGAGCACTACCAGGGCAGTGGCGTCCCCCGCGAAGGCTGGGGCCGGTTGACCACCGAGGCGCAATGGCAGGCGCTGGCGCAGATCCGCAATCGCTACCAGGACATCCTGTTCGGAACGCCCGAAGTGGCGCGCGATGTGGCCGCTCCGCTGCTGGCAAGAGTGAATGCGTTGTTCGAGGACCCGGCATCGCCAAAGGTGAGCCTGCTGGTCGGCCACGATTCCAACATCGGTTCGGTGCTGGTGGCGTTGGGAATCACGGACTACAGCCTGCCGGGGCAGTACGAGAAGACGCCGATCGGCGGCCTGCTGCAGTTCGAGCGCTGGCGTGATCGTGGGGCCGGTGAAGTGCGTTACCGGTTGGTGTATGTCTATCCCACGCGCGAGCAGCTACGTGGTGCGATCCCGTTGACCGACGCACAGCCGCCGGGCCGGGCGGAGCTGATGCTGCCGGGCTGCGCGCAGTCGGGTTGCAGTGAAGCGCAGTTCAACAACCTGTTGCATTCACCTTGAATCCGGGATGGATGGTGGCGTCGCAGTGTGATGAGACGGAAGCAGCTTCGCGCCCCTTATGCTCGGATTCGAGTAGTCTCCAGCAATCAACCAAGCGATCCCGGTGAATCATGAACATCACGGACTTTCTTGTAATGGACGGCGATGGAGATGAAATATGGGCCGACCCCCATGGCAGCAACATTGCCTTTACGTGTTTTGATTGTGGATATCCGGTGGTGGCTGATGCCTCGGAGAACCAACGTGGGAGCGATGAGGATTGTCCCGCTGCCTGCCGCGGGTGTGGTGTGGAGTACTTCCTCGATTTGAGACTGGACTCGAGGAAGCTGTATATCCACATCGTCTGATTGAGTGGCGGCAGAAGCGGTGCGAACCAAGGTTCGCACCCACCAGGATGGCAGTTCGCACCGCCAGGATGGCAGTTTGCAACCGCCAGAACAGAAAACGGCCCGGGTTTTTCCCCGGGCCGTTATCATTCAGCTCACACCGGCGCGATCACTCGATCGGCTGGTCCAGCATCAGCTGGCGGGCGAAACGCACCGGCGGTGCGCCGTAGGACAGCATCTGGTCGTGGTAGGCCTTGAGGTTGAACTTGTCGCCCAGCTTGTCCTGCATCGCCTTGCGGGTGTCGAAGTGTTCCTGCGCACCGACAAAGTAGGTCGGTAGCTGCGCCGAGGTCAGCTGTGCACGCACCCACTTGCCCGCTGCCTCGCTCTCCTGCTGGAACGCATCGTGGGTCATCAGGTGCATCGCCTTCTCGCGATCCCAGTTGTCCACGTGCACGCCCTGGTCGAGGATCGCGTTGGAGATCGTGCGCAGGTAGAACTTCAGCTGCACCAGGTGGAACAGCGGGTCGTTGTTGAGGTAGCCCTGCTCCTGCATCATGCGCTCGGTGTAGACCGCCCAGCCCTCGGCGAACAGGCCTGAACGCAGTACCGCACGCAGGGTGGAGGGGAACTTCGCCGAATGCCAGCCTTCCAGGTAATGGCCCGGGGTGCCTTCGTGGATGCTCAGCAGGTGGATCATGCGCGAGTTGTACTCACGCAGGAACGAGTCGACCTGCTTGTCGTTCCAGTCGTCCGGAATCGGCGACACGGCGTAGAAGGTCTTCAGGTTCTTGTCCAGCGGGCCCGGTGAATCGCAGTAGGCCACGGCCACGCCGCGCTGGAATTCCGGCATCAGGATGATGTCCACCGGCGCATCGGGCAGCGTCATCAGGTCGTGCTCGCGCACGAACGCGGTGGACTGCTCCAGTGCGGCCTTGGCATCGTCGACCACCTTGTCGCGTGCCGGCTTGTCGGCGTAGGCCAGTTCCAGCGCGGCCTCGATCGCCTTCTGCTGCTGCTCGTCGGTCGGCTGCGCCGGCATTTCCGGCGCACCCGGCTTGTCCTTCAGCACGGTCTGCGCGATGCCGTACATATCTTCGCGCACGCGCTTGAGTTCGGCACGTGCACGCTCACCGATCTCCTGGCGCGACAGCGACGAGCTCAGCGCGAACTTCAGCTTCTGGTCGTACTTTTCCGCACCGATGCGGAAATCGCCCTTTGCGTTCGGCACCAGGGTCTTGTCCAGCCAGGTCTGCTGCTCGTCCACCGCCTTCTTCAGGCCGTCGATGGCCGCCTGCAGGCGCTGCTGGTCGGCCTGCGGCAGTTCACCGATGTGCGGCGTGATGAAGGTATCGACGATGCTGAGGATGCCCTTGTTCTGCTTGGCCACGGTCTCGGCATGGATCTTCGGCACGCGGGCCGGATCCAGGTTCTCGCGGGCCTGGGCGAAGATCGCCGGCAGCTTTTCCATGCGCGCGGTGGCCGACTTCAGGCGCTCCGGCAGCGGCGCGAACTCGCGGGCCATCAGGCCGTAGATCGCGCTGCCGGCGATGCCGTTGTACAGCTGCGGGTCCCACTTGCCGGACTGCAGCACTTCGGCGTTCCAGATTTCCGATTGCAGCTGGTTGCGCAGGATCGCCGCGTCCACCTGGTTCTCGCGGCCCAGCTTGGCTACCTCGATCTTGTCCAGTTCGCCCAGCAGCGCCTTGTATGCCGCCACGGTCTTCTGCTGGCCGGCGGCGCTCAGGTCGTCCAGTTCGCTGTCGTAGCGGTGGTCGCCGATCTGGGTGGCGCTGACCGGCGACAGCTGCATCCAGGTGTCCAGGGCGCGCTTGGACAGATCGGCGAAGGCGGCATCGACCGCCGCGTCACCGGCCTGCTGGCTGGTGGCCGGGGTGGAAGCGTTGGTCGGGGCGTCGGCCGGCTGGCAACCGGCGAGGGCGGCGACCAGGGCGAGGGCAAGAAGATGCGGGCGCATCGGCGTTCCTGTACAGGGTCAAACCCCGAGCATAGGGCCCCGGGGCTGCTTTGTCCCCGTGCCATAGGATTACCATGGGCGCAGACACGGACCCTCCAGCGGAGCGCAGGACATGGAATACCAGGGAAGCTGCCATTGCGGCAGGATCGCATTCACCGTACAGGCCGAGGCGCCGATCAGCGACGTCATCGACTGCAACTGCTCGATGTGCCGCCGCCGCGGCAGCCTGCTGTGGTTTGCCCCGCGCGAGGCGTTCCAGTTGGCCACCGATCCGGCGGACGTGGCCACCTATCATTTCAACAAGGCCCATATCGATCATCACCATTGCCGTGAGTGCGGTGTCGCGCCCTACAGCGAAGCGGTGGACCCGCGCACCGGCACGCCGATGGTGGCGGTGAACGTGCGCTGCGTACCGCAGGTGGATCTGGGCACGCTGGCGGTGACTTCCTATGACGGAGCTGCACTGTGAGGCCGATGCGCGCGTGGACGCGCGTGGCGGCGATGCCGGTGCTGCTGCTTGCATTGGCAGCCTGCGCCAAACACGGCGATGCAGCGGCCGATGCGGGCGCCAGTGCCGCCGAAGCTGCCGTCGCTTCACCGGAAGGCGCATTCCTCGCCTACGAACACGACGTGCAGGTGCAGCTGGAAGCGGCGCAGATCGCACCCCGCATCCAGCAGGTGGCGCAGGCCTGCCAGAGCGCGAAGTTCGGCGATTGTGCGGTGCTGCAGGTCGACCAGCGCAGTGGCGAGCAGCCCAGCGGCGAGGTCAAGGTACGTATCGCGCCGAAGGGCACTGAGCCCTTGATCGCGTTGGCCGGTGAGGGGGGCACGCTGCAGTCGCGCAACACGCGCGCCGAGGACCTCGCTCAGGCGGTGGCCGATACGGCACTGACCAAGGCACGGCTGGAGAAGGAGCACGCGCGGCTGCTGTCCTACCAGGACCGCAAGGACCTGAAGATTGAAGACCTGATGGCGATCACCACGCGCCTGTCGGAGATCGAAGCGGGTGTCGAGCAGGCCAACAAGGATGCCGCGCAGCAGCGCCGGCGCATCGATACGCAGCTGGTGACGATCCATTTCGACACCACCTCGGGCCAACGCAGCCGCAGCGAAATCGGTGAGGCGCTGAGCGAGTCGGGCAGCATCCTCAGCACCAGCGTGGCGTTCCTGATCCGCGCGGTTGCCGCGCTGCTGCCGGTGGCGGTGCTGGCCTTGATCGCGGCCTGGGGTGTGCGGGCGTGGTGGCGTCGCCGTCGTCGCAAGCTACCCCCCAACCTCTGAGGTGAAGGCTGATGCCGGTAGCCTGCCGGCATCAGCCCTCGTCGGTCTCGTACTCGACGAACACATCCAGTTCCAGGGCCAGCTCCTGCACCGCATCGCGCACCTTCTGCGCGGTGCTTTCATTGCCGACTTCCACTTCCACCTCGTGGATGCCCGGGCCGATGTCATCGGACAGCCCGGCCGAACTGGAATCGTCGTCGTCCATGTGCGGCATCAGGTCGTCGGTTTCCTCGACATGTTCGATGCCGTCCAGGCCGAGCAGCAGGTCGCTGATGGCGCGGGCGTCGTCTTCGGTTCCGGTGATGCGCAGTCGCAGCATGGCCATGGCATAGGTACGTTGTGGGTTCGCCAGCAGCCTAGCCAGCGTGAAGCAAAGAGCGGGTGAGGGCGCAGTCAGGCGCGTGTGGCCGGGCGCCCGAGCAGGCTGTCCGGCAATGCCGGAATGGGCGTGCGTTCGTCCTGCGCCTGCTCCAGCAACCAGTCGATGAACAGGCGCGCGGTGGGGCTGGGTGGTTGTCCTTCGGCATGCACCACGTGATACGCATAGCGCGCCTTGAGCGCCGGGCCGGGCAGGCGCACCACCTCGTAGCGCTGCAGGTAGGGTTGAGCGATGTGGGTGCGCGCCAGCACCGCACCCATGCCGTATACCGCTGCACGCATCGCATCGGTGCTGTCGGCGAAGGTGTGCATCGGCGGCAGCGGCGACGGTGGGCGCACGCCGGCGTGACGGAACCAGTCGCGCCAACCCTGCGGTGACAGGTCGGTCAGCAGTGGCAGCTCGGCGATGCGGGCCGGATCGTCCAGCGTTTCGACCCCGGCCAGCGCGGGTGAGGCCACCGGGAACAGGTAGTCGTCCATCAGATGCTGCGCACGCAGGCCCGGCCATTGGCCCAGGCCGTAGCGGATGCCGACCTCGGGCCCATTGTCGTCGTAGCGATCCAGGCCGCTGCCGGTGTGCAGCTCGATGCGGATGTGCGGATAGGCCTGGGTGAAGCGTGGCAGTCGAGGCAGCAGCCAGCAGTAGGAAAGCGAGCGCAGCGTGGTGATCCGCAGCGGCACGCTGTCGGCATCCGGCTGCAGATGATGGGCGACCGCCGCGACATCCGTGAAGGCGGCGCTGGCGGCGTCGGCCAACTGCCGGCCCTCCGCGGTCAGGCGCACGCCGCGGGCATGGCGCAGGAACAGCCGGGTCTCCAGTACCTCTTCCAGGCGCCGCACATGGTGGCTGACCGCGCTGGCCGTCAGGTGCAGTTCCTGCGCGGCCTGGGCGAAGTTCTGATGGCGCGCCGCGACCGCGAAGACGGCCAGTGCGGGGAGCAGGGAAGGGCGTAGCTGCACGGCGAGCCTCAAACCATATTTGTGGCTGGCAGCGATACTACTCGCTTGTGCGGCGGGCGTCTGCACCCGATCCTGTCTGCCTTGGCGAGAAACAGACGATGGACGGAGGCAGGGTATGAATGCGGTCCCACAGGCGGTCGAGCGCGACTGGCGCACGCCGCTCGAATTGACCCTGCTGGGCGCCATCTGGGGCTGCTCGTTCCTGTTCATGCGGGTGGCGGTGCCGTCGTTCGGCCCGTTCGCGCTGGTCGAGGTGCGGCTGGTGCTGGGCGCGCTGGTGCTGCTGCCGTTCCTGTGGCGCGCCCGCGCGCAGTTCCCGCCGCGTCGTTGGCTGTGGCTGGCACCGATCGGCCTGATCAATTCGGCGCTGCCGTTCGTGCTGTTCGCCTATGCTGCCGAGCAGGCGCCGGCGGCGATCGGCGCGATCTGCAATGCGATGACCGTGCTGTTCGCCGCGCTGATCGCCTTCCTGTTCTTCGGCGAGAAGATAGGCATGCGCCGCGCCGGCGCCTTGCTGGTTGGTTTCGCCGGCGTGGTGGTGCTGGCCACCGCCAAGGTGTCCGGCCTGAGTATTGGTACCGCAGTGATCGCCGGCGCTGCGGCGTCGTTGCTGTACGGGCTGGGCGTGAACCTGGTGAAGCGGCACATGACCGGCCTGCCATCGGCCGCGGCGGCGGCAGCCACGCTGTCGTGTGCCTCGCTGTGGATGCTGCCGATGGCGGTGACGCACTGGCCACAGGCCGCCATTCCGCTGAAGGCCTGGGGTGCAGCGATCGCCTTGGGCGTGGCCTGCACCGGCCTGGCATTCCTGATGTTCTATCGCCTGATTGGCCGCATCGGCCCGTCACGCGCGTCGACGGTGACGTACCTGATTCCGCTGTTCGGCGCGGCGTTTGCGTGGTTGTTCCTGGGCGAGGCGGTGACGGTACAGATGTTGGTGGCGGGGGCGTTGATTCTGGGGAGCGTGGCGGTGAGTCAGAAGGGCTGAGGCGTTGGCGTTTTGCGCGTGGCGCGTGCTGAAGGTGCTTCATTGTTCATGGGCGTCACTTTTCTTTTCGCGCGAAAAGAAAAGTAACCAAAAGAAACGCGCCGCCAGGTCGCGAGCCGCCGCGCTTCGCACGTCGGTCCCCTGCGCTTCTCGGTGAATCAGGGGACGGTGCCGAACTCGCTGCGCTCAGACATCGGCACCTCTTCGCCCCTGATTCCCCTGCGATGCTCGGCTCGCTCAAGGCGGACCCAGATCAAAGGCCACAGCTGCACCCAGTAGATCCACGCCATGCGTGGATGCTCTTGCTGTTGATCTTGACCTTCCAGTCCGCCTTGAGCGAGCCGAGCACCGCAGGTCCGGCGAGGGCGAAGAGGCGCCACGCACTTTTGTAGAGCCGAGCCATGCTCGGCTGCTCTCCGCGCCGTCCCTCGACGGGCCGAGGAGCGCAGGGTACCGGCGCGCAGCGCCGGCTCGCGACCGGCGGAACGTTTCTTTTGGTTACTTTTCTTTGCGTACAAAGAAAAGTAACGCCCATGAACAGTGACGTACCTTCAGCACGCGCAACGCGCAGCAAGCCAGGCTCCTACCGCACCGGCACCGGAATATTGCAGAGATCGATATGTCCCGCCGGACGCTTGTAGAAATCATCCACGCGATTGCGTCGCGCCTCTACCGTATCGGCGAAGGTCTTCGAATCGGTGCGCAGCACCTGGATCGGCGTGCGCTCTGCCGCCGGCACGTCGCTGGCACGGCGGATCGACACGATCGGCGTACGCAGCTTCGGGTCGGTGTAGAAGCCCATCGGCGCCGGGCCGCGCGGCGTCGCGCTGAGCAGTTCCATGCCCTTCAGCACGCGACCCACCAGCGTGATGTTGCGGTCGAGCTGGCGCGGTGACTGGCCGGTCACCACATAGAGTTCGGCGCCGATGCTGCTGTCTTCCTCGTTGCTGCGGCCGGCACCGAGCATCCCGTAGCAGTGCGCCAGCCAGGCCTTGCCGGCCTGCGGGTCCTGGCCGACCGGGAAGCCGTCGACGAAACCGGTCTGCGCGGCCCAGCCATCGCGGTCCGGCAGCACGCTGACCTTCAGGCCGGCGCTGGCGCGCTCGAACTCGGCCGGCAGCTTGCGCGCGGCACTGCCGAACGGCTTGGCCTTGGCTGCGTCATCGGCGTCGGCATCGCCGAACTGCACCACGAAGTTGTCCTGCGAGCGGTAGATGCTTGTGCCGTCCCAGAAATGCTCGTGGGCGAAGGTCTGGATGTTGGCGACATGGCGCGGGGCGAACTGCGGCGCCAGCTCGATGATCACCCGCCCGGCGGGCAGGTCCATGTACAGCAGGTTGGCCGGGTCCGGTGTGCGCCAGTCGCTGGCCGCCGAGGCATCGAGGATCTGCTGCGGGCTGCGGTACGGGGCGGCAGCGCTGGCCAGCGAGGGCAGCAGGCAGGCCAAGGCGAGGGCGGTCAGGGCAAGGCGACGGCGGTGCGGCATGGGAACCCCGGAACATGAACGAGGCTTCGATTCTGCGTGAGCCGCGCAGCCGCGCCAACCGGCACGATGACTAACGACACATTCGCTATACCGAACTTCGCACTACTGTGGACTTCAACGTAGTGGAGGGCCGGCCATGTCCGAGGACGATGTCCACCTGAAGAAGTTCCAGAAGGAGCTCAGCGCCGGAACCGTGTCGCTGGCCCTGCTGGCGGTGCTGGCCCGGGCCGGGGAGCCGCTGTACGGCTACCTGATCGCCAAGGAGCTGGAGCGGGTGGGCGAGGGCGTGCTGAGCGGCAAGCAGAGCGCGCTGTACCCGGTGCTGCGCAACCTGGAGGGCGCCGGGCTGCTGGAAAGCCATGTGGAGCCATCCAGCAGTGGTCCGCCCCGGCGCTACTACCGCATCAATGAACGTGGCCGCGGCGTGCTGGCGCAGTGGCGCCAGGCCTGGCAGGCCACCCGTGATTCCGTCGATTCCGTGTTGGAGGGGGTACCGCAATGAACGACCCGAGCCTGGCAGGCCGCGCCCTGCCGACCACCATCCCGCAGTATCTGGCGCAGCTGCGCGCGGCGCTGGAAGGTGCCGATCCGGCGATGGTGCAGGACGCGTTGTACGACGCCGAAGAATACCTGCGCTCGGAGCTGGCGGCGCAGCCAGGCCGCAGCGAAGCCGAGGTCATCGCCGATGTGGCCGGCAGCTATGGCGCCCCGGACGAAGTGGCCGAGATCTACCGCGAGACCGAAGTGACGGTGAACCGCGCGCTGCGCACGCCGCGTGCGGATACCACGCCGGTGCTGCGTGCGGCGGCGGAAGCCAGTGGCGTCGAGCCGGCCTCACCGCCGCCGGCGCCGGTGCAGCGTTCGCTGCTGGCGCGTGTCTTCGGCGTGGTGACCGATCCGCACACCTACGGTGCGCTGTTCTACATGCTGCTGTCGCTGGCCACCGGCATCTTCTTCTTCACCTGGGTGGTGACTGGCCTGTCGCTGTCGCTGGGCCTGCTGATCCTGATCGTGGGCATTCCGCTGACCGTGCTGTTCTTCGGCTCGGTGCGCGGGCTGGCGCTGCTGGAAGGACGGCTGGTGGAAGCGCTGCTGGGAGAACGCATGCCGCGCCGTCCGCGCTACACCGACCGCAGCCGCACGTGGCTGCAGCGCATCGGCGACATGTTCACCGATGGCCGTACTTGGCTGACCCTGCTGTACTTCGTGCTGATGCTGCCGTTGGGCGTGGTCTACTTCACCATCGCGGTGACGCTGCTGTCGCTGTCACTGGGGTTCATCTGGGCGCCGGTGGCCGCGCTGTTCAGCGGTGACATTCCGGGTGTCTACATCGATGGCGTGAACGTGTTGCCGATGGCCGCCTCGCCGCTGGTGGGCATCGTGATCGCAGCCGTGGGCGTGCTGCTGCTGCTGTTGACGATGCACCTGGCACGGGGCATCGGCAAGCTGCACGGGCTGATTGCCAAGAACCTGCTGGTGCGGTTGTAACAGGCCAGGGGTCGGATCCCTGTTCGCAGAACAGGGCTCTGACCCCGGATCCCATCATGCTGGGTCAGAGCCCTTTCCGTTGGAAAGGGATCCGACCCCACGGCGGCGAGTTACCCCGCCTTTCGCCGCAGCGGGGTGACGTTGCTCTTCTTCTTCGCGGCCTTCGCCGCCGGTGCTTCGGCATGCGCGGCGAAGAAGTCGCGCACCTTCGGGTACACCACTTCGCGCCAGCGACGGCCGCTGAAAATGCCGTAGTGGCCGGCACCTTCGACGATGAAATGCTCACGGCGGTCCGCAGTGATGCCGGTGCACAGCGCCTGCGCGGCTTCGGTCTGGCCGAGACCGGCGATATCGTCCAGCTCGCCTTCGATGCTCAGCAGCGCGGTATCACGGATCGCTGACGGATCGACCTTCTCGCCGTTGACCACCCACTCGCCACGCGGCAGCAGGAAGTCCTGGAACACCACGGAAATCGTATCCAGGTAGTACTTGGCCGGCATGTCCAGCACGGCGTTGTACTCGTCGTAGAAACGACGGTGCGCGTCGGCATCTTCCAGGTCGCCCTTGACCAGGTCGGTGTAGAAATCCCAGTGCGAGCTGAAATGGCGGCTGGGGTTCATCGACAGGAAGCCGGCGTGCTGCAGGAAGCCCGGGTACACGCGGCGACCGGCGCCGGGGTAACTGGCCGGCACCGTGTGGATGACGTTGTTCTCGAACCACGACAGCGGGTTCTGCGTGGCCAGGTTGTTCACTGCGGTCGGGCTGCAGCGCGCATCGATCGGGCCACCCATCATCACCAGCGTGCGCGGCGTCGGTTCGCCACGGCTGGCCATCAGCGAAACCGCGGCCAGCACCGGCACTGTGGGCTGGCACACGCTGACCACGTGCAGGCGCTCGACACCGAGGTGGCGGATGAATTCCTGGATGTACGCAATGTAGTCGTCCAGGCCGAATTCGCCCTCGCTGGACGGCACCATGCGCGCGTCGACCCAGTCGGTCACGTACACGCGGTGGTCGCGCAGCAGCGTGCGCACGGTGTCGCGCAGCAGGGTGGCGTGGTGGCCGGACAACGGCGCAACGACCAGCACGAACGGCTGGTTGAGCATGGTATGCAGCTGGTCGGCTTCATTGCTGTGGCGCTTGAAGCGCAGCAGTTTGCAGAACGGCTTGCTCACTTCCTCGTGCACCACGATCGGCACGCGCTCGCCGTCGACCTCGATTTCGTTGATGCCCCATTCGGGCTTCTCGTAATCCTTGCCGATGCGATGGAAGAGTTCATTGACCGCCGCCAGGCGATCAGCGCCCGGCATCTGCGACCACCAGTGACCCTGGTTGGCGAAGAATCTGGCGTTGGCCTGGGCCTGATGCACCCAGGGGGCGAGCAGGTTGCGGGTCAGTTCGTGCAGTTGATAGAGCATGACGACCGAATATGTATGGTCATATGTTGCCGCGCAGCATATCCCATCCGGGTGTCCCGCAGGTTAAGTCGGCTGAAAATAATGAATCCGGATTCACATCCGTTCCAGCGCGGCCGCATCGCCTGCCAGGGCGGGGCCGAGCCAGCAATGCGACCCTACCGGCTGCAGGCCGTGCCGGGCCAGCGTGCGGCGGTACCAGCGCGCTGGGCGGGCCTGGAAGCCGTCGTGGTCGCCCTCGAACGCGTCCTCGGCGGCGAAGGTCTCCAGGAAGGCCACGCCGCCGGTCAGCTCGGCCACGCCGGCCAGTCCTGCACGCAGCTCGCGGTCGGGCACGTAGTGCATCACGTCCGAGCAGATCAGCAGGTCGACCGGGGCACAGGGCCGCAGCCAGGCGAAATCGCCGAAGCGGGCCAGGTGCAGGTTGCGGGTGCGACCGTAGCGGCGCACAGCGTACTCGCTGCTGTCGAAGCCGAGGTATTCGACCTTCGGACGCAGCTTCAGCAGCGGCGCGCGCCAGGCGCCTTCACCGCAGCCGATATCCAGCACGCTGCGGATCGGCCGCTCCAGGTAGTACTCGGCGCTGGCCACGGCCAACGCGACCTTGCGCGCCAGGCGGGCGCTGCCGCCGATGTCGGCACGGCGGTACCAGCGTTGGAAGTAGGCGGCGTCGTAGGTCTTGTCCATGGGGCGGTGCGCGGTCGGGGAAAACGGCGCCTATCGTACGGTGTTGCGGCGCGCCATGCGTCGATGTGTCGCGGCGGCGGTGCGTGGGGCGCGGTGGTCACCGCGTGCGAGAATGGCCGCCCATCTACGCCAGCCGCTGGAGCGAGCGCATGCAGAGCTACTACTGGGTGAAGACCTTCCACATCGTGTTCGTGGTGGCGTGGATGGCCACGGTGTTCTACCTGCCGCGCATTCTGGTCAACCTGGCCGAGACCGCAGGCCAGCAGGCCGTGACCGAGCGCCTGCAGCTGATGGGCCTGCGCCTGTACCGCTTCGGCCACTCGATGTTCGGCCTGGCATTCCTGCTCGGCCTGGTGCTGTGGCTGGGTTACAAGGTCATCCCGGATTTCCCGACCATGGTCGCGCCCGGTGGTGCCGGTTGGCTGCATGCCAAGCTGGGGCTGGTGGTGGTGCTGCTGGTGTACTTCAGCTGGATCGGCCGCCTGTTGAAGGGCGTGGCCAAGGGCAGGGCGTTGCCGTCGTCGCGCGCGCTGCGCTGGATCAACGAGATCCCGCTGCTGGCCTTCATTCCGATCGTGTGGCTGGTGCTGGCCAAGCCGTTCTGACAGTCTGTTATCCGTAGAGCCATGCTTGGCTCTACGGGTTCGCGTGATTCTTCGCCAAAGCAGAGGCATCCACGCATGGCCTGGATCTACTGGGTGCAGCTGTGGCTTTTGATGTTCAGGTCCGCCGTGAGCGAGCCGAGCATCGCAGGTGAAACAGGGGCGAAGAGGCGCCGATGTCTGAGCGCAGCGAGTTCGGCGCCGCCCCCTGATTCACCGAGAAGCGCAGGGAACCGGTGCATAGCACCGGCTCGCGTTCGGCGGCGTGTTCTTTGGTTACTTTCTTGCACGAGCAAGAAAGTAACAAGCCGATGAATCAGGCCGCTTCGTACGTGCCGTAGCTGCGCAGGCGGGTGTAGCGCTGTTCCAGCAGCTGTTCGGTGGACAGCTTGTCCAGCGCGTCCAGTTCGTTCAGCAGCACGGCCTTCAGGCGCTTGGCCATCTGGGTCGGGTTGCGGTGGGCGCCGCCGGTGGGCTCGCGCACGACCTTGTCGACCAGGCCCAGGCTCTTCAGGCGCGGCGCGGTCAGGCCCAGCTGCTCGGCGGCTTCCTTGGCCTTGCCGGCGTCCTTCCACAGGATCGAGGCGCAGCCTTCCGGCGTGATGGTCGAGTACACCGCGTATTCCAGCATCACGGTGCGGTCGCCCACGCCCAGCGCCAGTGCGCCGCCGGAGCCGCCTTCACCGATCACGGTGCAGATGATCGGCACCTTCAGTTCGGCCATCTCGATCAGGTTGCGTGCGATCGCTTCGGACTGGCCGCGCGATTCGGCGTCGATGCCCGGCCAGGCGCCGGCGGTGTCGATCAGGGTCAGCACCGGCAGGCCGAAGCGCTCGGCCATCTTCATCAGGCGCAGGGCCTTGCGGTAGCCCTCCGGCTTGGGCATGCCGAAGTTGCGCTTGATCTTTTCCTTGGTGTCGCGGCCCTTCTGGTGGCCGATCACCATCACGGAACGGCCATTGATGCGGGCCAGGCCGCCCATGATGGCCTTGTCGTCGGCGAAGGCGCGGTCACCGGCCAGCTCCTGGAACTCATCGAACATGACGCGGATGTAGTCGGCGGTATACGGGCGCGACGGGTGGCGGGCCAGCTGCAGCACCTGCCACGAGGTCAGGTTGCGGAAGATCTGCGCGGTGCGCATGCGCAGCTTGTCCTGCAGCGCGTGCACTTCCGCCTCGACATTGACCGCCGGCCCGGCACTGGCGTTGCGCAGTTCCTGGATCTTGGCTTCCAGGTCGGCGATGGGTTGCTCGAAGTCGAGGTAGTTCGGATTCATCGGAAGCCGTCGTGTAAAGAAGAGGGGAATTCTAGCCGAATGCGTGCAAACCACCCGTACGCCTTCGTCTGGAAGGCGACGGTAGCGCAGCCGGGCAGGGCGCGCCAGTCAGCTCAGGGCACCACCAGCGCGCTGCGGCCCATCAGCTGGCTGCGCTGGGAAACGAAGTCGTTGTAGGCCTCGTTGGCTTCCCGGCCCAGGCCGCTGCCCAGGGTGGCGGTGGCCGAGGTGAAGGCCATCTGCGCGTCGAAGTCCTGCTTGCGCAGGGCCTTCTGTTCATCGGCGGTGGTGGCCTTCAGCCAGCGCGCATAGACCTCGCGCAGCGGCGCGGCGTGCGCCTCGAAGGCGGGGTCCAGTGCCGGCAGGCTGGCCGGGGCCGGTTCCAGGCTGAATGCCGGGGCCACGTAGCCGGCCGGCTGTTCGCGCTTGAATGCACCGGGTTCGCCCATGCCTTCCTCGACGTAGGCGATGAAATCCGGGGCCGTGAATACCTTGGCCACGATCTGGCCGCCGCTGGAATCGACGTGGGCCACCACCTTTTCCTTCGGGAAGGGCTCGCGCACGCCGTAGGTCCAGGTCTTGTCGATGAACAGTTCGTGGTGCTTCTCGAACGGACCTTCGAAGTCGACGCCGCCCAGCTCGATGCCGGCCTTGCCGGTGCCGAAGTTCTTCAGCTTGCTCTCGTCGGTGACGTAGATCTCGCGGGCGACCACGTACTCGCTCAGGGTCGGGTTGATCAGTCCGCCGCGGCCATCGACGTAGACGATGAAGCGCACGTCGCCCAGTTTGTCGGTGTGCAGGCGGTGCTCACCGACGGCGAGCGAGATCGGGCGCGAACCCTGTGCGGCCACCGGCAGGTCCTTGCCATCGATGCTCAGCGCCAGCGGCGTGTCGGTCGGGTTGTCGATCTGGAACTCGATCTTCGACGGCGAGCAGGCGGCCAGGGCCAGAGCGGCGGCAAACGGGAACAGCAGGGTCTTCATCGGCAATCGTCCTTGATACTTGGAACGGGGAAACAGGGGGGCAGGAAAACCAGGGAGCCAGCCTCAGCTGGCCCACGGTGGGCTGTAGCGCACTTTCAGCGTGCGCACGGCCGGGTCGGCGCGCAGCGCCTCCATCAGCTTGGAATCAATGCGTACCGCGCTTTGCCCGGACACATCAAGCATGCCGGCGATGCCACCCTGCGGGCCCTTCAGCAGCAGGTCCAGGCGCAGCGGCGTGCGCCCCGGGCGATGGCGGTCGAGCAGGGCATTGATGCGCTCCCAGACCGGGCGCTGCTGGCGCAGGTCCAGGCGCAGCGACAGCCGCGTGGCGTAGTTGGCGCACACTTCGTCGAAGTCCCAGCACTGGCGGATGCGCAACGCGAAGCCGCCGTTGAATTCGTCCTCACGCAGGCCGCCCTTGACCACCAGGATGCGGTCCTTGGTCATCAGGTGGCCGAACTCGGCCATCGCATCGGAGAACGCGCTGCACTCCACCCGGCCGCGACCGTCCTCCAGCTGGATGAAGATCTGGCTTTCGCCCTTGCGGCGCACGCCGACCACCTGGCCGGCCAGCACGGTCTGCACTTCCGGGCGCCAGCGCTTCTCGCCGCCACCGCCGCCGCTGTTGGCGCTCCAGATCTTCTCCACCGAACCCAGGTCGTTGCCTACCAGATCGCGCACATCGTCGCGCCAGGGATCGAACGGGTGGCCGCTGAGGTAGAAGCCCAGCGTATCGCGCTCGCCGTTGAGGCGCTGCAGCAGCGGCCATTCTTCGGCTTCCGGCAGGTCCAGCTGGATCGAAACGGTGCTCGGATCGGGCCCGCCAAACAGCGAATTCTGCCCGGACGCACGCTCGCGTGCCATCTGGTCGGTGGCCTTGATCACTTCCGGCAGCTGCAGCATCAGCGAGGCACGGTTGCGGCCGAGTTCATCGAGCGCACCACAGTTGATCATCGCTTCCAGCGTGCGCCGGTTGAGCTTGGCCGAGCCGACGCGGGTGCAGAAGTCGAGCAGGTCCTTGAACGGGCCGCCCTTCAGCCGCTCCTCGACCACCGCCTCGCAGGCACCCTGGCCGACGCCCTTGATCGCACCGAGGCCGTACTGGATGGTGTCCGGGGTGACCGCTTCGAACATGAAGGCCGATTGGTTCACCTTGGGCGGCAGCACGGTCAGGCCAAGGTTGCGCACCTCGTCGAGGAAGCCGACCACTTTGTCAGTGTTGTCCAGGTCGGACGACAGCGTGGCCGCCATGAACTCGGCCGGGTAGTGGCGCTTCAGCCACGCGGTCTGGTAGCTGACCAGCGCATAGGCGGCGGCGTGCGACTTGTTGAAGCCGTAGCCGGCGAACTTCTCCATCAGGTCGAAGATCGCATCGGCCTTGGCTTCGTCCACGCCGTCCTTGGCCGCACCTTCGCGGAAGATCTCGCGGTGCTTGGCCATTTCGGCCGGCACCTTCTTGCCCATCGCACGGCGCAGCAGGTCGGCGCCGCCCAGCGAGTAGCCGCCGACGATCTGCGCCATCTGCATCACCTGCTCCTGGTACACCATGATGCCGTAGGTGTCCTTCAGGATCGCTTCGGTGCGCGGATCGGGATAGATGATTTCTTCCTGGCCGTGCTTGCGCGCGTTGAACGAAGGAATCAGGTCCATCGGGCCAGGGCGGTACAGCGACACCAGCGCGATCAGGTCTTCGAAACGGTCGGGGCGCGCGTCCTTCAGCAGGCGGCGCATGCCCGAGGATTCGAACTGGAACACCGCGCCGGTGTTGCCGTTGGCGAAGATGTCCTTGTAGGTGGGCGTGTCGTCCAGCGGGATCGCGGCGATGTCCACCGGCGGAATGCCGGCGCGCTCGTGGCGCTTGTTGATCGCCTTCACCGCCCAGTCGATGATGGTCAGCGTGCGCAGGCCGAGGAAGTCGAACTTCACCAGGCCCACTTCTTCCACGTCGTTCTTGTCGAACTGGGTGACCGGGTTCTTGCCCAGCCCGTTCTCGTCGTGTTCGGCATACAGCGGGCAGAACTCGCTCAGCGGCTCGGGCCCGATCACCACGCCACCGGCATGCTTGCCGGCGTTGCGGGTCAGGTCTTCCAGCTGCAGCGCCAGGTCGATCAGGTCGCGGACATCGTCCTCGGTCTCGTAGCGCTGGATCAGTTCCGGCGAGGCCATTTCCGAGCTGGGGCCTTCCTTGCCCTTGCCCAGTGCATCCTTCAGGTGGATGCCCAGGATGTTCGGGATCAGCTTGGAAACGCCGTCGACCAGGCCGTACGGGAAGCCGAGCACGCGACCGGAGTCGCGCACCACCGCCTTGGCGGCCATGGTGCCGTAGGTGATGATCTGGCTGACGCGCTCGCGCCCGTACTTGCGTGCGACGTAGTCGATCACCTCGTCGCGGCGGTCCATGCAGAAGTCGATGTCGAAGTCGGGCATCGACACGCGTTCCGGGTTCAGGAAGCGCTCGAACAGCAGGTTGTACGGCAACGGGTCCAGATCGGTGATCTTCAGCGCCCACGCCACCAGCGAACCGGCACCGGAACCACGGCCCGGGCCGATCGGGATGCCCTGGTTCTTGCCCCACTGGATGAAGTCGGCCACGATCAGGAAGTAGCCCGGGAAGCCCATCTTGATGATGGTGTTGAGCTCGAACTCCAGGCGCTCGAAATACTCTTCGCGGGTCTTGCCCGGCGCCAGCGGATTCTTCTCCAGGCGCTCTTCCAGGCCGTCGCGCGACATCTTCTGGATCCAGGTGTCCAGGGTCTCGTCGTCGGGCACCGGGTAGTTGGGCAGGAAGTAGGTGCCCAGCCGCATCTCGATGTTGCAGCGCTCGGCCAGCGCCAGCGTGTTGTCGATCGCATCGGGGATGTCGGCGAACAGCGCGCACATCTCCTCGGCCGACTTCAGGTACTGCTGGTCGCTGTACTCGCGCGGGCGCTTGGGATCGTCCAGCACGCGGCCGGTGGAAATGCACACGCGCGCTTCGTGCGCGCTGAAATCGGTGGGCGACAGGAAGCGCACATCATTGCTGGCCACCACCGGCAGGCCACGCTGGCCGGCCGCCATCAGCGCGAACTGGTTGAAGGTTTCCTCGCCCTCGCGGCCGGTACGGGTAAGTTCCAGGTGCAGGCCGTCGCCGAACACGCGCTGCCAGTCGGCCAGCTGCTGCTCGGCCAGCTCATGCTTGCCGTCCAGCGCCAGGCGCCCGGCCAGGCTCTGCCGGCCGGCCAGCGCGAACAGGTTGGCGTTGCCGGCCTTCAGCCAGTCCGGATGGATGGCCACACCGCCTTCCGGGCGATGGCCTTCCATCCAGGCGCGGGTCAGCAGCCGCGACAGGCTCAGGTAGCCCTCGCGATCGCGGCACAGCAGGGTCATCCGCCACGGGTCCTGGCCTTCCTCGGCGATCAGCACGTCGGCACCGGCGATCGGCTTGATGCCCACGCCTTCGGCGGCCTTGTAGAACTTGACCAGCGCGAACAGGTTGTTGAGGTCGGTCACTGCCAGCGCGGGCAGGCCGAGCTCGACCGAGCGCGACAGCAGGTTGGCCTGCTTGGCCTTCTTCGGGTCCGCCTGGTCCGGTTTGGCCGGCACACGGATGGTGGAGTCCGCCAGCGAGAACTCGGTGTGGACGTGGAGATGTACGAAGCGGGAGTTGGACATGCCGGACCAGGTTGGAGCGCGCGGGCCCCGGGTGCTGACGGGGGAATCGTCGCCGGGGTCGGGAAGCGCTGGAGTGCCCGGTCAGGGTAACGAGGGCGGGGGGAGGCGACAAGGACTTGACGGTACGTCGATTGCGCGAATACCGCCGGGCATGGCCCGGCGCTACCGGGTGCGTTCACATTGCCGTGGTAGCGCCGGGCCATGCCCGGCGGCTGTTCAGGCGATCGTGGCGGGCTGCTCGGCCTGCTCGGCCTGCAGGCACTCACGTACCGGGGCGAAGCTGCGCCGGTGCTCCATGCAGGGGCCGTGCTCGCGCAGGGCGGCCAGGTGGGCCGGGGTGCCATAGCCCTTGTGTTGCTCGAAGCCGTACTGCGGGTGGCGGGCGTGCACGTCCTGCATGTAGCGATCGCGCGAGACCTTGGCCAGGATCGATGCGGCCATGATCGCGCGGTCGATGCCATCGCCGCCGATCAGCGCCTGCGCCGGCAGTACCAGGCCCTTGGGCACCACGTTGCCGTCGATGCGCGCGAAGCCGGCCACGTGGGCGACCGCGGCGACGACATCGCGCATGCCCTGCAGGGTGGCCTGGTAGATGTTCAGGCGGTCGATGGTGTCCACGTCCACCAGCACCACGTGCCAGGCAAGGGCGCGCTCGATGATGCGGTCATGCAGCTGCTCGCGGCGCGCCGCGGTGAGCTGCTTGGAATCGTCCAGGCCGTTGATGCGTGGCCGTGCCGGGTCGAACACCACCGCCGCCACCGCCACCGGCCCGGCGAGCGGACCACGGCCGGCCTCATCGACGCCGGCAACCAGGCGTTCCGGCTCGATTACCGCGCTGCCATCGAACAGGGCCAGGCTGGCCGCTGCGGCGTGGCGGCGGCTCATGCCTGGGCCTGGTCGCGCATCAGCAGCTCGCCGACGGCGTCGGCGGCACGTGCCGAAGCATTGCGGCGCAGGCGCTCATGCAGGCGTGCATAGGTGTCCTGCAGGTCGGTTACCCGTTGTGGGTGGTCGAACCACTGCTGGATGGCCGCGGCCAGCTTGTCCGGCGTGCAGTCGTGCTGCATCAGTTCCGGTGCCAGGTCCTGCCCGGCCAGGATGTTGGGCAGGGCGAAGCGGTCGACCTTGATCAGGCCGAATGCCTTGACCAGACGGTAAGTCAGTTCGTTGACACGGTAGCCGACCACCATCGGCCGCTTCACCAGCATCGCCTCCAGGGTCGCGGTACCGGACGCCAGCACCACCACGTCGGCGGCGATCATGGCGTTGCGGGCCTGGCCGTCGAGCACATGCGAGTACGCGACCGGCAGCGCCGAGCGTGACAGCTGCTCTTCGATCAGGCGCTTGCAGGCGGGGTTGGCGGCAGGCACCACCACGTGCAGGCCCGGGATGCGTTCGGAGACCTGCCACGCAGCCTCGAAGAAGGGCTCGCCGAGGCGCGAGATTTCGCCCAGGCGGCTGCCCGGCAGCACCGCCAGCACCTTGGCCGAGGTCGGCAGGCCAAGCGCGGCGCGCGCTTCCTCGCGGTTGCCCTGCAGCGGAATGTCGTCAGCCATCGGATGGCCGACGAAGCGCGCGTCGATGCCGTGCTTGGCATAGATGGGCGGTTCCATCGGGAACAGGCACAGCACCAGGTCGGCGCTGCTGCCGATCTTCTCGGCTCGCTTCTCACGCCAGGCCCAGACCGAGGGGCTGACGTAATGCACGGTGCGCACGCCTCGCTGCTTCAGCCAGCGCTCGATGCCCAGGTTGAAGTCGGGGGCGTCGATGCCGATGAAGACGTCCGGCTGCCAGTCCAGCGCACGCTGGCGGAACGCCGAGCGCAGCTTCAGCAGGCGCGGCAGATGGCGCAGTACTTCGGTCAGGCCCATCACCGCCAGTTCGCTGGCATCGTGCCAGGTCTGGCAGCCGGCGCTGCGCATGGCGTCGCCACCGATGCCGGCGAACTCGGCATTCGGGAAGCGCGCTTTCAGTTCGCGAACCAGGCCCGCACCGAGCAGATCGCCGGAGGCCTCACCGGCCACCAGGGCGATCCGCAACGGGCGCTCGCTGAGCACCCGTTGCGCGGGGACGCTGCCGGTCATCGAGGCCAGCGGAATCACAGCGGCGCCGGCCGGCGCCTGGCCGGTCGTGCTGCTCATCGCAGCAAGGGCCTCTCGGCGTGCTCGATGAAGTCCAGCATGGCCTTCACGTCATCGCTGTCACGCGCCTGTTCGGTCAGCTGCACCTTGGCTTCGGCCAGCGGCAGGCCCGCCACGTACAGGGTGCGGTAGGCACGCTTGATGGCGGAAATGCGCTCGGCATCGAAGCCGCGGCGCTTCAGTCCTTCGCTGTTGATGCCGCGCGGGCGGCCCAGCGAATCGGTGCCGACCATGGTGAACGGCGGAACGTCGCCATTGGTCAGCGCCCCCATGCCGAGGAAGGCATGCGCGCCGATCCGGCAGAACTGGTGGGCACCGGCGAAGCCGCTGATGATCACGTAGTCGCCCACGGTCACATGGCCGGCCAGGGTGGTGTTGTTGGAGAACACGCAGAAGTTGCCGACATGGCAGTCATGCGCCACGTGCGTGTAGGCCAGCATCCAGTTGTCGTCGCCGATGCTGGTGATGCCGCCGCCGCCGCCGGTGCCACGGTTCAGCGTGACGAACTCGCGGAACACGTTGCGGTCGCCGATCACCAGCTCGGTGCGCTCCCCTGCATACTTCTTGTCCTGCGGTTCGCCACCGACCGCTGCGTGGCCGATGAAGCGGTTGTCGCGGCCGATCTTCGTCGGGCCGTGGATGCTGCAATGGGGGCCGATCACCGTGCCGGCACCGATTTCCACATCGGCACCGATCAGGGTGAACGCGCCCACCTGGACGTCATCGGCCAGGCGCGCGGCCGGGTCGATGACGGCGGTCGGGTGGATCCGCGGTGCGTTGTCAGTCATTCCTGCCTCCAGTGGATCAGCCCTTGGCGCCGGCACACATGACTTCGGCCGAGGCAACGACTTCACCGTTGACCTTGGCTTCGCCGTAGTACCAGCCCATGTTGCGGATCAGGCGCTTCATCTGCACATCCAGCATCAGCACGTCGCCGGGCACGACCTGCTTGTTGAAGCGGGCGTTTTCCACCTTGACCATGTAGAACAGCTTGGACTGCGAGTCACGGCCGAGCGTGAGCTGGGTCATCACGCCACCGGCCTGCGCCAGCGCTTCGATGATCAGCACGCCAGGCATGATCGGGCGGCCCGGGAAGTGACCCTGGAAGAACGGCTCGTTGATGCTGACGTTCTTCTGCGCAAGGATGCGCTTGGCCTCGATGTCGAGCTCAAGCACCCGGTCCACCAGCAGGAACGGGTAGCGGTGCGGGAGCAGTTCCTGGATCTGGCAGACGTCGATCGGAAGCTGCAGCGTGTCGTTCATTCTTTCTCCTTGCCAGCAGCCAGGACGCGGCGAGCCAATGCGTCCAGCTGCTTGAAGCGCGCGGCGTTCTTGCGCCACGTGCGGTTGTCGGTCAACGGGGTGCCGGACGAGTACTCGCCCGGCTCATGGATGGAATTGCGGACCACCGACTTGCCGGTGATCACGACTTTGTCGCAGATCTCGAGGTGGCCGACCACGCCGACGTGGCCGCCGAGCAGGCAGTAGCGGCCGATCTTGGCACTGCCGGCGATGCCGGTGCAGCCGGCGATGGCCGAGTGCGCGCCGATCTGCACGTTGTGCGCGATCTGCACCAGGTTGTCCAGGCGCACGTCTTCGTCCAGCACGGTGTCTTCCAGCGCGCCACGGTCGACGCAGGTGTTGGCGCCGATTTCGCAATCGTCGCCGATGCGCACGCCGCCGAGCTGCGGCACCTTGATCCACTTGCCGGCGTCCATGGCCAGGCCGAAGCCATCGGCGCCGAGTACGGCGCCGGGATGCACGCGAACGCGCTTGCCGAGCTTGACCCGGGTGACCAGGGTGACCCGCGCGATCAGCTCGCAGCCGTTGTCCAGGCTGCAGTCTTCGCCGATCACGCTGCCAGTGCCGATGATGCAGTTCTCACCGACCACGCTGCGCGCGCCGACGGAGACGAAGGGACCGATATGGGCGCTGGCGGCGACCTGGGCGCTGGGATCGATGACGGCGCTGGGGTGGATGCCCGGCGGGCGCGTTGGCGCGATATCGAACAGCGCGGCGATCTTGGCGAAGGTGGTGTACGGGTCCTTGGCCACGAGCGCGGCGCCGGGGGCGGCCTCGGCGTCGTCGGCACGCAGGACCACCAGCGAGGCCTGGCTGTCGGCCAGCTGGGCGCGGTAGCGTGGATTGGCGAGGAAGGTCAGCTGGCCAGTACCGGCATGGGCGAGGGTAGCCACGCCATGGATGGCGGTGGCGGGGTCGCCATGGACCTGCAGGCCGAACTGCTCGGCGAGTTGCTGGGCGGTGTAGGTGGGAGTATTCACGGCGGGAGTTTAACGTGTGACGCCATTGCGGTCATGCGGGGCGGTTCTGCGGCCAACGGCGGGGCCCCTCGTGGCTGGCAGAGTCAGGCCCGTGGGCTGGGTCGGACGGGTGGGGCCCGCGAGGGACGGCGCAAGTACGTCCATGTAGCCTTGGTCGCCGCATCCATGCGGCTCACACCCTCGCAGGCCCCACCCATCCGTCCTCCGACGGCGTGGCGCGAGTGCCAGCCACGGAAAAACAGGAAAGATCAAAAGCGGAGCGCTCGCTTCCGCCAGCCCTTCTAAACGAAAACGCCGGGCAATGCCCGGCGATTCGAGACCCGTCTGGTGGAGAGCCCCCCTTCTGTTAAGGGGGGCGCGCCAGCGGCGCGGGGGATAGGTGAAATGCGCGGGCAATTCACCGGAGGTGGATCAGTTCTGGGGAACAACGTTCCTCAGAACTGGCCACCGAACGTGAATTGCAGCCGTTCGATCTTGTCGCCGTCTTCCTTCTTCAGCGGGAACGCGTAGCTGATCGAGATCGGGCCGACCGGGGCGCGCCACAGCAAGGCCACACCGGTGGAGACACGCAGCTCGTTGGCCTTGAAGTTGTCCACGCCGGTATAGACGTTACCGAAGTCGACGAAGGCCGACACGCGTGCCGACGGGCTGTCAAACAGGCGCGGGAAGTAGGCTTCGACCGAACCGACGGTCTTCAGCGATCCACCCAGCGGCTGGCCTTCTGGATAGCCACGGGTGACTTCGCGCGGGCCGAGGGTGTTGTCCTCGAAGCCTCGCACGGAGTTGGTGCCACCGGCGTAGAAGTTCTCGTAGAACGGCAGCCCCTTGGCGGTGACTGAGCGCAGGTTGCCGTTCTCGTCCGGCACCATTGCGGTTTGGTCCTTGCCGTAGCTGTCGCCGTAGCCGATTTCGGCGCGGGTGTTGATGACCAGTGACGGCATGATCGGCCAGTACTTGCTGATCTGGTAATTCAGCTTGTAGTACTCGATGGTCGAGCCCGGCAGGGTGGTTTCCAGGCCAACACGCTGGTAGGTACCGCGGGTCGGCATGAAGTAGTCGTTGCGCGAGTCGCGTGCCCAGCCCAGCTCCGTACGCCACGCGTGGAAGGTCTTGCTGCCCAGCACGTTGATGTAGTCGATGATCGACTGCGGGGTCGAGCCCTGGTAGGTGGTGATCTGGTTGCTGTCGATGCCGAACATCAGCGAGACGGTATCGGTCTCGGTGATCGGCACGCCGAACACCACCTGCGCCGAACCATTGGTGCTGTTGTACTGCGCGGTGTTAAAGTCGGAGTAGTCCAGCTCGCGCCAGGACAGGTTGTAGCCCAGCGACACGCCGTCATCGGTGAAGTACGGGTTGGTGTAGCTGAAGCCGTAGCGCTGCAGGTAGCTGCTGCGCGAGGCTTCGACCGACACGCGGTTGCCGCCGCCGAGGAAGTTGTTCTGCGACAGCTGCACCGACGTGGTCATGCCGTAGGACTGCGAGTAGCCCAGGCCGAACACGAAGCTGCCGGACGTGGTTTCCTTGACGTTGTAGACGACGTCAACCTGGTCGTTGCTGCCGCTGACGGCCGGGGTTTCCACGTCCACCGACTCGAAGTAGCCCAGGCGCTGCAGGCGGATCTTGGAGCGGTCGATCGCGGCCTGCGAGTACCAGCTGTTCTCGAACTGGCGCATTTCGCGACGCATCACTTCGTCGGACGTACGTGTGTTGCCACGGAACAGGATGCGACGCACCGACACGCGAGGGCCGGGCACGACCTGCATGTTGATCGCCACGGTCTGCTCGGGGCGGTTGGTGGTCGGGATCGGGTTCACCTTGGCGAACGCATAGCCGATGTTCGACAGCGAGTTGGTGATGGTGTCCGAGCTGAATTCCAGCAGCGCACGCGAGAACGTGTCGCCGGACTTCTGGATCACCATGCGCTCGACGTCCTCCTGCGGGAGGATCGTGTCGCCGCTGACCTTGATCTCGGAGATCTTGTACTGCGCACCTTCGGTCACGCCGGCGGTGAGGAACATGTCGCGCTTGTCGGGGCTGATCGACACCTGGGTCGAATCAATGCTGAAGTCGACATAGCCGCGGTCGAGGTACCAGGAATTGAGCTTTTCCAGGTCGCCGGACAGCTTTTCCTTGGAGTACTGGTCGTCACGGCGGTACCACGACGCCCAATTGTGCTCCTTGGACTCCCAGGTCTCCAGGATGTCCTTGCTCTCGAACTTCTCGGTGCCGACCAGGTTGACGTGACGGATCTTGGCCGCCTTGCCTTCCTTGATCGCGATCGCGATGTCCACGCGGTTGCGGTCCAGCGGGCTCACCGTCGGGGTGATCTCGACGTTGTACTTGCCGCGGTCGTTGTACTGGCGGCGCAGTTCCTGGGTCACGCGGTCCAGGCTCAGGCGATCGAAGGTGCCGCCCTCGGTCAGGCCGATGTCGGACAGGCCCTTGAGCAGCTGCTCGGACTTGATGTCCTTGTTGCCGGTCACGGTCAGCTTGTTGATCGCCGGGCGTTCCTTGACGGTCACCACCAGGATGCTGCCCTGGCGGTCCAGCTGCACGTCTTCGAAGAAGCCGGTCTTGTACAGGGCGCGGATGGTCTCGCCGACCTTGTTGTCGGTGACCGTCTCGCCACGCTCCACCGGCAGGTAGGTGAATACCGTGCCCGAGCTGATGCGCTGCAGGCCATCCACGCGGATGTCGCTGACAGTGAAGGGCTCGGCTGCCTGGGCCAGGGCGGGAGCGCCGGTGACGGCGGCGAGGGCGAGGGCCAGCAGGCGGCGATTGGGGAGTCGCGTCATGTCACGTCCGGTAGGAAGGTCGATTTCGTTGGTGCGGGATGCCGACGCTGTAGACGGCAACAACATGGAAAAGTTCATCGCGGGACCAGGCCGAGGATGTCGTTGTAGAACGCCAACCCCATCAACCCGGCCAGCAACGCCAGGCCGATGTACTGGCCGGCGGCGATGGCACGCTCGCTCAGCGGGCTGCCCTTGACCAACTCGATAAGGTAATACAGCAGGTGGCCGCCGTCCAAGATCGGGATCGGCAACAGGTTGATGATGCACAGGCTGAGTGACAGCAGGGCAAGGAACTGCAGGAACCAGTCCAGGCCGCGTTTGGCTGAAACATTGGCCACGCGGGCGATGGTCACTGGTCCGGAAACGTTCTGCAGCGAGGCTTTGCCGGTGACGATGCGGCCCATCATGCCCAGCGAATCGGCCGCCAGGCGGCCTGTTTCGCGCACGGCCACGGTGACCGCGTCGAGCGGGCCATAGCGCAGCAGGGTGTCATAGGGCGGGCTGAACGAGGTCGGGAACTGCACGCCGATCTGCCAGATCGGCTCGCCCTTGGAATCCTTGCCCTGGCGCGGGGTGACTTCCAGCGCCAGGCGTTCGCCGCCCCGCAGGACCTCGATCATGCCCGGGCCGCCAGCGCGGCCCAGCGTCTGGATCTCGCCGATGACCTGGTCGGCACCGTCGATGCGCTGGCCGTCGATCGCCACGATCAGATCGCCCGGCTGCAGCTGCCCGGCCACCACGGAGTCCGCGGTGAGCGAATCGACCCGTGCCGGTTGCAGCCACGACTGCCAGTAAAGGCCAGCCAGGATCGGCACGCGTCGTTCATCGAAACCGGGGGGCAGCTGCGACAGCGGCAGGGTGCGCACGCGCACCTGATCGGCCGGGTCCAGCACTTCCAGCGTCACGTCGCGGCGGTCCATCGCTGCGGCGGTCAGCGCCATGCTGGCCTCGCCGAGGGTGATCACCGGGCGCTCGTCCACGCGCAGCACGCGGTCGCCTCTGGTCAGGCCGGCGCTGGCGGCGATGCCGCTGACACGGCCGATGGTCGGCGAATAATCCTGCTTGCCGATCACGAACATCGCCCACAGCAGCAGGATGCACAGCAGCAGGTTGGCGATCGGTCCGGCGGCGACGATGGCGATGCGCTGCCAGACGGTCTTGTGGTTGAAGGCCTGGCCGCGCTCGTGCGGGTGGACTTCGACTTCGCGTTCGTCGAGGAATTTCACATAACCGCCCAGCGGGATGGCGGCGATGGCGAACTCGGTACCGTGCTTGTCCCGGCGCGACCACAGCGGCCGGCCGAAGCCGACCGAGAAGCGCAGGATCTTGACCCCGCACAGGCGCCCGACCCAGTAATGCCCGAACTCGTGGAACGTGACCAGCAGCCCGAGGCTGACGATCATCCACCAGACCGATCCGATGAAGTCAGTCATGCAGGCTCACAGTGGCGGGCAGGGGCGGCGTCGTCATGCGTGTGCGAGGCGGTCGTTCAGGCGGCGTCGATGGCGTTCAGGGTGAGCTGGCGTGCCCGCTGGTCGGCGGACAACAGGACCTCCAGTGTATCGGCTGGCTGGGTCGGCAGTGTTGAAAGAGCGTTAGCAACCAGTTCCGGGATGGTCAGGAAACCGATCCGGCCCTGAAGAAACGCTGAAACGGCCTCTTCATTGGCAGCGTTCAGCACCGCCGGCGCGGTGCCACCGGCCTGCATCGCCTGCCAGGCGAGGGCCAGGCAGGGGAAGGCGTCGGTGTCGGGGGCCTCGAAATCCAGACGGCCCTGGGCCAGCAGGTCCAGCCCCGCCACGCCCGATTCGATGCGTTGTGGCCAGCCCAGGCCAACGGCCAGGGTGGTGCGCATGTCCGGCAGGCCCATCTGCGCCAGGGTCGAACCGTCCACGAACTCGACCAGCGAGTGGACCAGGCTCTGCGGATGCACCAGCACGTCGATGCGCTCACCGGGGATGCCGAACAGGTGGTGGGCCTCGATCACTTCCAGGCCCTTGTTCATCAACGTCGCCGAATCGACCGAGATCTTCGGGCCCATCGACCATTTCGGGTGGGCCACGGCCTGGGCCGGGGTGACCTGGGCCAGCGCGGCCCGGCTGCGGCCGCGGAACGGGCCACCGGAGGCGGTCAGCAGGATGCGGCGCACACCGGCACCGTCAATGCTGGCGTCGCGCGAGCGCAGGCACTGGAAGATCGCGCTGTGTTCGCTGTCGATCGGGATGATTTCGGCGCCGGCACGTTCGGCAGTGCGGGTCAGCAGCTCACCGGCCAGCACCAGCGATTCCTTGTTGGCCAGCAGGATGCGCTTGCCCGCGGCGGCCGCGGCCAGGGTGGAAGACAGCCCGGCCGCACCGACGATGGCGGCGACCACGGTGTCGCAGGCATCGCTGGCGGCCAGCTGATCCAGCGCGGCATGGCCGGCATGCGCCTCGGTGGCCAGTCCGGCATCGCGCAGGCCGTCGCGCAGCTCGGCGAACAGAGATGCGTCGGCGATCACCGCGTGCGCGGGCTTGTGCTGGCGGCACAGCGCCAGCAGCGCCTGCACCTGGCGGCCGGCGGCCAGCACGGTGGCCTGATAGCGCTGCGGGTGGCGGGCGATCACGTTCAGCGTGGAGGCACCGATCGAGCCGGTGGCGCCGAACACGGCGACCCGGCGCAGGTCTGCGACAGCATTCATGGTCAGAACCCGAAGATTTCCTTGCCGAGTGCGAACACCGGCACTGCAGCCAAGACGCCGTCGACACGGTCGAGCACGCCGCCATGGCCCGGAATCAGGTGGCCCGAGTCCTTGGCGCCGGCGTGACGCTTGATCAGGCTTTCAAACAGATCACCCAGTACCGAGGCGAACACGGCCACCACCGAGGTGATCAGCAGGCCCGGCAGATGTGCGGTATCGATGCCGGCCAGCCAGCCCAGGCCGACGGCCACGGCGACACCGGCCAGCAGGCCGCCGAACAGGCCTTCCCATGTCTTGTTGGGGCTGATGCGCGGGGCCAGCTTGTGCTTGCCGAAGTGACGGCCGGCGAAATAGGCGCCCGAATCGGCCGCCCAGACCAGTGCCAGGGCAGCCAGTAGCCACAGGTGGCCCTGCTTGCCCGGCGGATCGCCGCCAGCATGGATCAGCACCAGCGCGGCCCAGGCCGGAACGATGGCCAGCGTTCCGGCCAGCATCTTCACGATGCGCGAGGGTGCCGACGGTTGCGCGCCGAAATTGAAGAAGCGAAGCCAGACCAGCGCCGCCAACCACCAGGCGACGCCGGCCAGGGTGGTTATCTGGAACAGCACCAGCGTGCTGCCATCGGCCCAGACCAGCAGCACCATCAGCAGCAGGTTCAGCACCAGCAGCACGGTGCGCGCGAGGGTGTCTTCGATGCCGGCCAGCTTCAGCCACTCCCACAGGCCGATCAGCAGCACCGCAGCCGCCGCCGCTGCCAACCATTGGGTCGGCAGCAGCAGGATCGCGGCAATGGCGACCGGCGCCATGATCAGCGCGGCAAGGACTCGGGTCTTGGTCATGGGCTGGAAGTCTCGGTGGCCAGTGCGGCGATCTGGGCGCTGGTCAGGCCGAAACGACGCTCACGGCTGCCATAGGCGTCCAGCGCCTGCTGCAGCAGAGCGGGATCGAAGTCCGGCCACAGCGCCTCGGTGAACCACAGCTCGGTGTACGCCAGCTGCCACAGCAGGAAGTTGCTGATGCGGGTGTCGCCACCGGTGCGGATGAACAGGTCCGGTGGCGGCAGGTCGGCCAGGGCGACCTGGCTGCCCAGCAGCGATTCGTCGATCTGTTCGGGCAGCAGGCGGCCGGCGGCGACTTCGGTGGCCAGTGCGCGCGCGGCACGGGTGATGTCCTGGCGGCCACCGTAGCTGGCGGCGATCGACAGGGTCAGGGTGCTGTTGTCCGCGGTGCGCTGCTCGGCCAGCTGCATGCGGCTGACCAGCCCGGCGCCGAAGCGTTCGCGCTCGCCGATGAAGCGCACGCGCACGCCACGCCGATGCAACTCGTCCACTTCGCGGTCGAGCGCGCCGAGGAACAGCTTCATCAACGCATCGACTTCTTCCTGCGGCCGGCCCCAGTTTTCGCTGGAGAACGCGAACAGGGTCAGCGCCGGAATACCCAGCTCAAGGCAGCGCTCGATGGTGCGGTTGACCGCACGCGCGCCGGCCCGGTGGCCGATCACGCGCGGACGACGGCGCTGCTGTGCCCAGCGCCCATTGCCATCCATGATGATGGCAATGTGGCGGGGCAGGGCGGCCGGCAACGGAGGCGGGACTGAAGGCATCGACTTCAGACCGACAGCAGTTCTTTTTCCTTGTCGGCAACGACCTTGTCGACGTCCTTGATGTGGGTGTCGGTCAACTTCTGGATGTCGTCTTCACCGCGCTTCTTCTCGTCTTCGCTGATCGCCTTGTCCTTGACCAGCTTGGCGATTTCCTTGTTCGCGTCCTGACGGATGTTGCGGATCGCGATCTTGGCGCCTTCCCCTTCCTTCTGCACCTGCTTGACCAGCTCCTTGCGGCGCTCTTCGGTCGGCGGCGGCATGTTGATGCGGATCGCGGTGCCCAGCGTGTTCGGGGTGAACTCGGCGTTGTAGAGACCCTTTTCGATCTCCTTGATCATGCTCTTGTCGAACGGCGTGACGAGCAGCGAGTGGGCGTCGGCGTTGGAGATCGATGCGACCTGGTTCAGCGGGGTGCTGGCGTTGCCATAGGCGCTGACCGTGACGCGGTCCAGCAGGGCCGGGGTGGCGCGGCCGGTGCGGATCGAGGTGAGGGTGTGCTTCAGAGCGTCGATGCTCTTGGCCATGCGCGTCTGCGCGTTGTTCTTGATGTCGTTGAGCATCGCCCGGTCCTGGGTGTAACTGGAATCGGGCGATTATAGGCGAATACGGGACGCTGCCGGGCCTGAATCGGCCCGGAGCTCGCCTGGCACTCAGGCTCAGGCCGGGTCGCGGCCCTGGACCAGGGTGCCGATGTTCTCGCCGCTGAGGATCTTCAGCAGCTCGCCCGGCTGGCCCATGTCGAACACGCGCATCGGCAGGTCGCTGTCGCGGGCCAGTGCGAAGGCGGCGGTATCCATCACTTCCAGGCCACGGCGGATCACTTCGTCGTAGCTCAGGCTGTCGAAGCGGACCGCGTCGCTGTGCTTGTTCGGGTCCTTGTCGTACACGCCGTCAACCTTGGTCGCCTTCAGCAGCAGGTCGGCGCCGATCTCGATCGCGCGCAGGGCGGCACCGGAGTCGGTGGTGAAGAACGGGCTGCCGACGCCGGCGGCGAAGATCACCAGGCGGCCCTTTTCCAGATGGCGGATGGCGCGGCGCCGGATGTAGTCCTCGCACACGTCGTTGATCTTGATCGCGCTCATCACCCGGGCCTTGGCGCCCAGCTTTTCCAAGGCGTCCTGCATGGCCAGAGCGTTGATGACCGTGGCCAGCATGCCCATCTGGTCGCCGGTGACCCGGTCCATGCCGCCAGCGGCCAGGCCGGCGCCGCGGAAGATGTTGCCGCCGCCGATAACCAGTGCAACTTCGGCGCCTGCCTGCTGGGCTTCGATGACCTCACGGGCCAGGCGGTTGATGATCTTCGGGTCGATGCCGTAGTCCTCATCTCCCATCAGCGCCTCCCCGGACAGTTTCAGAAGGATGCGGCGATAGGCGAGCTTGGACATAGGGACCTCGGGTGCGTGGAAATCGCGGGCGATTCTACGCGCATGCGGCGTCGGGCCAAAGTGTTTTGTGCACTGCGGCGCAAAATCCTGCCATCCGCCCCGGTCACGCGGGGCGTCCCGTTCAGCCCAGCTCGGCGCCGGCGGTGGCTGAAAGCTTGTCGTGGCCGAGGGCGCCTGGGGAGCGGGCGATCACCCGGTTGCGGCCCAGGTTCTTCGATCGGTACAGCACATCGTCGGCGGCACGCAGCAGGTCCTGCACGTCGGCAAAGCGCTCGTAGCCGCCCTGGGTGGCCACGCCGGCGGAGAAGGTGACGAACAACGGACCTCCCTCCAGCTCGGCCATCGGCGTGGCGACGATGTTGGCCAGTACCCGGCGGATCACGTCCAGGGCCACGCTTTCGCTGGTATTGGGCAGCAGCGCGACGAATTCCTCGCCGCCGAAGCGGGCCACGGTGTCGCTGTTGCGCAGCTGGCCCTGCAGCTTGCCGGCAAAGGCGCGCAGCACCTCGTCGCCGGTCAGGTGGCCGTGGGCATCGTTGATCTTCTTGAAGTCGTCCAGGTCGATGAAGGCCACCGACAGCGGCCAGCCCTGGCGCCCGGCGCGCAGGAACTCCTGCTCCAGCACCGCCTCCAGCTGGCGGCGGTTGAGCACGCCGGTCAGGGCGTCGCGGTGGGCCTGGTCGGCCAGGCGCTTGGCCCGCGCCTCGAATTCGTCGGCGCGGCGGCGCGCCTGGTCGGCATCCTGCAGCTCGCGCAGGTTGCGCAGGGTGGCCAGCTCCTGCGCGTGGTCGATCAGCTCACGGACCCGCGAGGGCGAATTCAGCCCGGCCTCGAACAGGCTGGCGATGTCCGGCAGGGCCTCGCTGATGCGGGTCAGCACCTGGTCGAAACGGGCGCTGTCGAGTTCCAGCCGGTCATGTACCTGGTGCAGGGCGCGCTCGCGGGCGGCATCGGCATCTTCGTCCAGCCAGATGTCGGCGACCGCGCCGGACAGCTGCACGCAGGCCTGGAACGGCGAATCGGCAGCGTCGTCGTCCTCGCTGTGGCTGATGCTCTCCACCAGATAGCGCGGCAGGCCCCATTGCTCGGCCACCCAGGCGCCGACATCGGCGTGGCTGCAGCCGAGCGCGTCGCGCTCGCGGGCAACCAGGTCCGTGTTGTCACGGGCTTCGCGCAGCAGCGGCAGGTAGCGCTCCGATTCGGCCTGGGCCAGGCACAGCACGCCCAGGTCCTGCAGCAGCCCGGCCAGCATCAGTTCCTCCAGGCGGCGCAGGCCGCGGGCCTGGCCCAGCTGGCTGGCGGCCAGTGCGCTGAGAATGCTGCGCTTCCACGCGCGCTGGCGCAGGTCGTGGTCGGCACCGGCGCCGCCGGTCAGGCCCTGGGTGACGGTGAAGCCCAGGGCAAGGCTGATCGTGGCATTCAGGCCGAGCATGGTCAGTGCCTGGCCGAGGTTCTCGATGCGGCGACGACTGGCGTACAGCGGCGAATTGGCGATGCGCAGCATGCGAGCGCTCAGCGCCATGTCGATGGCGATGATGTCGGCGGCGGTGGCGATGTCCGCTTCCGGGTCCTGTGCCAGTTCGATGATGCGCAGGGCAATACCGGGTGGCGAAGGCAGGTTGCGGCAGAGCGCCAGGGCAGCTGTCAGCTCGGGAGGCATGTCGGGTCGTTCAATTCCATTGGGACAAGAATACCTAGGAATGCATCACAGTCCGCGATTTTCGTTCCTGCTATGTGACTGTGGATTCCCTGCGCCGAGTATCGGCTTGATTCGCGCGCAACGCAAAGGTGCCGGTGTGCGCGGCGTCGGTGTGCGCAACAACAGTTGGAGCATGAGCCTCCCATTGTCCCGGGCATAAAAAAAGAGCCGCGGTTTCCCGCGGCTCCCTCTGGTCGCTTCGCAGCCGGAAGGCTGGAATCAGACCTGCATCGCCTTGGCAACTTCAGCGGCGTAGTCTTCCACGACCTTCTCGATGCCTTCGCCGACGATCAGCAGCTTGAAGCCAGCCACGTCGGCGCCAGCGGCCTTGACCACCTGCTCGACGGTGGTGTCGCCCAGCACGTAGGTCTGGCCGTACAGGGTCACGTCGCTGACGATCTTGTTGATCTTGCCGCTGATGATCTTTTCCAGGATCTCGGCCGGCTTGGCCTTGTCCTTTTCGGACATCTTGGCCAGCTCGATTTCCTTTTCCTTTTCGACGAAGTCGGCCGGAACGTCCGACGCCTTGTTGTGCGGCGGCTTCAGGGCAGCCACGTGCATCGCCAGGCCACGGGCCAGCTCGACGTCGCCGCCGATCAGGTCGACCAGTACGCCAACCTTGCCGTTGGTGTGGACGTAGGCACCGATGTTGCCGGTGGTGTCGACCTTGACCATGCGGCGGATCTGGATGTTCTCACCCAGGGTCTGCACGGCGGTGGCGCGGGCTTCTTCAACGGTGCGGCCATCGGCCAGCTTGGCAGCCTTCACGGCTTCGACGTCGGTGGCGCCCGATGCCAGGGCGGCAGCGGCGACGGCATTGACGAAGGACTTGAAGTTGTCATCGTTGGCGACGAAGTCGGTTTCCGAGTTGACTTCGACCAGCACGGCCTTGCCGCCATCCTGGGCCAGGCCCAGGCGGCCTTCGGCGGCCACGCGGTCAGCCTTCTTGTCGGCCTTGGCGGCGCCGGACTTGCGCATGGCTTCAGCAGCAGCGTCGATGTCGCCGTTGGCTTCGGTGAGAGCCTTCTTGCATTCCATCATGCCGGCGCCGGTGCGCTCGCGCAGTTCCTTGACCAGGGAAGCAGTGATTTCCACGGGATTACCTCACGAAAGAAAGGGGTTGGGCCGGCATGGTGGCCGGCCCGTGTGACACGGTCCTGTCACGCGCCAAAGGCTGCGTGCAGGGAGGGTGGATGCCGGGCGTCCACCCCGGGGCCTGGATCAGGCCTGGGCGTCGTCGCCCTTCTTGGCAGCCTTCTTGGCCGGAGCGCGGCGGGCCGGCTTCTCTTCGCCTTCAGCAGCGGCTTCAGCGAACTCTTCCTCACGCACCGAGGCAGCGTGCGGAGCAGCAGCCTTGCCTTCCAGCACGGCGTCGGCAGCGGCGCGGGCGTACAGCTGCACAGCGCGGATGGCGTCGTCGTTGCCCGGGATGGCGTAGTCCACCAGTTCCGGGTTGTAGTTGGTGTCGACCACGGCGATGACCGGGATGCCCAGCTTCTTGGCTTCCTTGATCGCGATGTCTTCGTGGCCGATGTCGATCACGAAGATGGCGTCCGGCAGACGGTTCATGTCCTTGATGCCGCCCAGCGAGGCTTCCAGCTTGTCGCGCTCGCGACGCAGGCCCAGCACTTCGTGCTTGACCAGCTTCTCGAAGGTGCCGTCGGTTTCGCCGGCTTCCAGTTCCTTCAGGCGGGCAACCGACTGCTTGACGGTACGGAAGTTGGTCAGGGTGCCGCCCAGCCAACGCTGGTTCATGAACGGCATGCCGCAACGCTCGGCTTCTTCCTTGATGGTCTCGCGGGCGCTGCGCTTGGTGCCCAGGAACAGGACGGTGCCGCGCTTCTGGGCAACCGACGAGATGAAGTTCATCGCGTCGTTGAACAGCGGGACGGTCTTTTCCAGGTTGATGATGTGGATCTTGCCGCGGGCGCCGAAGATGTACGGAGCCATCTTCGGGTTCCAGTAGCGGGTCTGGTGGCCGAAGTGGACGCCGGCTTCCAGCATCTGACGCATGGTGACCTGGGGCATTGCAATACTCCTGATATGGAACCAGCGATTCCGCCCGCGGGGATAGGTATGCGGGACGCGTGGAAGCGCGATCGGTTCCGGGGTTGGGCTTCCCTGTTGCCTCCGTGGCCGAACTCCTTGCGGAGCACCCCGGCACGGATGGGGGCAGCAGGTGTGGATTCACCGGTGACGTCCGGTGTGGACGGTCTCCCGCGCACGCAGGCGGCAGGAATCCGGTCGATTATAGCCCGCTCGGTGCGCTCGCTGCAATTGCCGGGTCCGGCACGGTCAGATCGACCACGCGGTCGTCCTGCAGCCGGGCCTGGAAATGGCCACGGGCATAGCCGTCGGCATGGGCGGGGAGGGCCCAGCGACGCTCCCGGCCCGCCAGCAGGTAGCCGGCCAGTCCCGGCAGCAGCAGGGTGCGGCGGCCATCGTCGGCGACGAACGCAAGATCGTGCAGGCGGGCGTGTACGGTACCTGCGTTGCTCAATCGCAGAAAGGGATGTGACGTACCGGGTTCGATCCCGGCATGCAGCTCCGGCCACGCCAAGGGCATGGCGTGTCCCCTGAACAAGGGCAGTGAGTACCGTGGCAGGTCCGGTTCAGTGGGAGCCAGAAGCACCCGGTAGGCCTGCTCGACGGCAATGGGCGACCTGTCCCGGGGCAGCAGCCAGATGCGTTGGCGGGTGCCGGGCGGGAGGTCGAGCCGGGCAGGGCTGGCCAGGATCTGGTCGCTGGGCCGCAGCTTTTCCGCGTCGGCCTGCTGTTCCCAGGCCAGGATCCGAACCTCGCCCTGCCAGCGGCCGGGACCGGGGTTGTACAGCCACAGCTCGCTGTGTTCCCCTTCGGCTGGCAGCTGCAGGGTGGTCGGCACCAGGTCCAGCGCCGACGCGGGCAGCGCCAGCAGCAGTACCAGCAGGCTCAGCAGGGTACGCATCAGTAGATGACGGTCACGGCGGGCGCCGCGTCGTCGCTGTCGGCCGGCGGCGCGAGATCGCGGATCTGTTGCGGAAGCTCGGGCGCGTCGCTGCGCTTGTGCGGTGCCGCGCATCGGGTGTTGCCGGCATCACCGCTGCAGCCCTCGACCACGGTCAGCCGGATCTGCAGGGGTGTACTGCCGGGATCGGCCCACGCGGGCGTACTGGCGACCAGCATCGCCCCGATCAGAAGTGCGCGAACCACCTGCCATCCACCGTGCTGTAGGACCCGTTGCGCGGTATCGGCAGGTTGCGCCGGAACTGTAGAGCCGAGCCCATGCTCGGCTTGCCGGATGCCAGAAAATGAAGCCGAGCATGGGCTCGGCTCCACAGGGGACTCAATAGGTGATCGTCACCTGCACCAGATCGTTGTAGGTACCGGCCGCGGGCTGGCCGGTGACCGGCGGCACCCGGCCATAGATGGTCAGCTGCTGCGCGCTGCCACTTCCGGTGCCGCCAACGGTATCGACGTTGAGGGTACTACCCCAGCGCAGGCTGCGCGCGGCATCGCGGTACAGCTCATAGGGGAGGTAGTAGGTGCCGCTGCCAATGGTGGTGGCCATGCGCCGGGTGGTGGAGGCGCCGGGGTTGTTCTGGCCATTGTTGAGGCTGATCTGGTAGGCAGTGTTCTTCAGGCAGGTCAGCGTGAGCGTGGCGGTCCGGTCGATGTTGGCGGGAATGCTGCCGGTGACGTTGCCGAAGTCCATGCTGGTGGTGACGTAGCTGCCGCATTGCGGCAGCACGTTGGCAGTGGCGGTGAAGCTGAAAGCCCCACTGGCGCTGTTGGTGCCGGTCGCGCCGCCGTTGCAGGTGGCCGGCACGGTGGCGGTGCCGAGCAGGACTTCGTTCCAGGCCCAGGTAAGCACCACGTTGGCGCCGCTGAAGGTGCTGCTGTAGGCACCCGAAGCGAGGATCTGGTTGGCAGGGATCTGCGCGAACAGCTGCACGGACTGCGCACCGCTGCCGCCGGTCAGCAGCGGCACGCTGTAGCTCATGGTCAGTTCCTGCGCGGGTGGCGTGCCGCGCGGCACCAGGCCGGTGGCCTGGCTGTAGCTGGCGGTGTTGTACAACTGGAAGTTCATGGTGTCGCTGGTGGAGGTGGACATCGTGCGGAAGGTGGAGCTGCTGCCGCCGCCACTGCCGGCGCCGATACCCACGCAGACGCGGACGCCGGTGGTGGCCAGCAGGCTCAGTGCGGCGGTGGTGCAGGTCACCGTGATGTTCAGCGTTGCCGCTGTAGGGCCGGGAGCGTTGCTGTTGATGTTGCCGAATGGCAGGGTCGGGTTCGCGATTGCCGTGCAGACCGCTGTCGCCCGGGCCGGCAGTGCCGCGAGCAGGCCGGCGACCAGCAGCACGCCGAGCAGCAGCACCCTCACGGCGCGACCTCCGGAATGCACTGCAGCGGTGCCGGCTTCGGCCGGGCGCCAGACGCCACCACCTTGGGCTGGTCGGGTACCTTCACCCGGCACTGGCCGCGGCTGGTGGTGATGTACAGCACGCTGCCGGCAGCGATGTCTTCCAGGTACAGCAGGCCGTCATAGCCCACCGTGGCCTGGCGTCCATCGGGCAGCTGCACTTCGCTGCCCACTTCCAGTGGCTGCCCGTCCATGCTCTGAAGCGTCAGGCTCAGAGAGGGACGCGAGCGCAACTGGAACGTCACGTGGGTACCGGCGCGCTGGCGCGGCGTCACCCAGTCCTCGATGCGGTCGGCACGCATGTCCTCGGGCAGGTCCAGGGTGTCGATCGAGACCCGGTTGCGCTGCCAGGACAGCAGCGGGCTGACCAGCAACAGGCCACGATCATCGGTGACGCCGATCAGGCGGTTCTCCAGACGCACCGGCACGCCGCCGACGCCGTTGGTGCTGATCACCGCGAACGCGTCCGAGACCTCGCGGGTGGCGAACGCGTGCCCGCTCATCCAGACCAGGCTGCCACTGGCGCTGCCGTAGGCATAGTTGAGCCCGCCCTGGCGCGAGGCGCCGAACGAATAGCGGCCGATGTCATTGAGGATGCCGACTTCGGCCAGGCCGCCGTTGCCGTCCTCGCCGTGGCGCACCTGCGCGCGCCAGCCGATGCCGCCTGCACTCCCATCACCGGGCACCGGCTGGGTGACGTCGGCCACCCAGGTCTGGCTGTCGCCGTTGCGCTGGCTGGACAGGCTGGCCTGGCGGTTGTTGCCCAGGCTGGCGGTCACCGACAGATAGATGCTGCGGTCATCACTCTGGTCCAGGTTCTGGTTCACCGACAGGTAGGCCGACCAGCGCTGGCTCCAGGTGCGCGACCAGAACAGGCTGGCATAGCGGTTGTCTTCGCCATCGGGGTAGCGCAGGCGCAGGTAGCTGGCGCTGAGCGTGCCCAGCCGCAGCAGATCCAGCCCGACCGTGGCCTGTTCGCTGATGCTCGGCGGCAGGTTGCCCTGCAGCGCGCCGAGGTCACGGTAGTCGCCGTGGCTGCGCACGCTGCGCAGGTTGACGTTGAGACGGCGGTTGTTCCAGCTGTAACCCAGTGCCCACTGCCCGCCCTGCAGGCCGTGATGGTTGCTGTGCGCGTAGGCCGCATTGAACACGCCGGCGCCGCCCAGCAGCCACCAGCCGCCGATGCCGGCCTGGGCCAGGCCACCTCCGCCCTCGGCATGCGCTTCACCGGTGAAGGTATCGCTGATGCCGCCGCGCCAGCTGGCACTGGCCACGGTGCGATCGTCGTAGGCGAAGGAGCGCTGGCCGAAGTCCTGGCGCAGGTGGCCGACGCCGACCGACCAGTCGGACAGTCCCTTGGCCAGCAGTTGCTGGGTGCCATAGAAACTGAAATCCAGTGTCTGCATGCGGCCGAATGCGTCGGTGACCACGACCTGTGCGTTGCCGGTGCCGCTGATGCCTGGCTGCGCGGCCAGCTGGAACGGGCCGACCGGGACCTGGCCGCTGTACTGGCGCAGGCCGTCGACATACAGCTCGACGGTGGAGGGCACCACGGCCTGGCCGAGGAAGCTGGGCGTGGGAGTGAGCACGCGATACGGCTGCAGGCCGTAGTTGCGGCCGATCTGCAGGCCGCCCAAGCGCACCGGGCGGGTCCAGTCGACGAAGCCGCTGTAGAAATCGCCGACCTCCAGCGTCATCGCCTTGTCGGGGAAATCCAGGCTCCAGCGCGTATCCAGGCGCACGCTCTCACCGCGCCAGCGACGATCGCCGGGCTGCTGGTAGCGTCGGCTGACCGCGGTGTTTTCGAAGGTACCGTTGCCGACGCCGAACAGGCGCAGTTCCGAGCTCAGGCTGAGGTTGCCGAGCGTATCCACCCGGCTGCCATACACGTCATAGTTGAGCAGCAGTCCGGGTGAGGCACTGCCTGCAGGGGCGCGCGTCTGCGGGCGGCTGAGCACGGTAGTCGGCAGGGTCAGCTGGTCCAGCGGCACGTCCAGCGCCAGGGTCTGCAGGCGTGCGTCATAGCGCACCACCGCGCCGCTGATCTGGTCCAGGTACACCGGTGCATCGCCGTTGGCGTTGAAGCCGAGCTGGCGCAGCACGTCGGGGCTGGCCTGCAGGCGGCCACGGTTCTCGATGAAAGGCATCAGGCCGCGTGGGGTGCTGTTGAGCGCCACGTCCAGGTACAGCGTCTGGTTGGCGGTCAATGGTGTGGGCGGTGGCAGGATCGCATCGGCGGAGATGCCTGATACATCGGCGGCGGTGGTGGCCGCTGCACCGGACACATCGGCGGCTTGGATCGCCGCAGGAGCCAAGGCAGCAAGCAGCGCACCCATCAACGCCTCAGCGAGCCGATGGAGGCGACAGCGGCGTCTGTTCCGACTCGCCATTGAGCTTGGCCGTGATCTGGTCGTTGTCGCGGTCGATCGCCGTGCGCTCGATCGGCCAGCGCATCACCTGCCCGGGCAGCACGTATCCCAGCAGTCCGGGATGCACGATGCGCGGGCGCGTGGCACTACCCAGCGCGAGATCGGCGATCTGCGCATAGCTGTTGCCCGCGTTGGCCACCTCGACGCCGTTGCGGCCATCGGGCAACTGCACCAGGCGGGCCTGCAGCTGCGGCGCGAGCTTGCCGGCGGCGGGCTGCACGAACACCGGTATCGAATAGCGCAGCACGAACTGCATCCCTTCGGCACGGGTGGCCAGATCGGGCACCTCGTCGACGATCAATCGGTAATGCTGCTGTGCAGGCGGTGGCGTCCTGTCCGGACGCATCACCCGGACCAGCTGCTGCTGTCCGGCAGCCAGTTCCTGCATCGGCGGGGTGACCACCAGCCCATCGGTGGGCAACAGTTGTTCCTGCCCGTCCTGCTGCACCCAGCGGAACACCCGCACCTGCAGCTTCACCGGCGAGGTGCCGCTGTTGGTCAGCCAAAGCTCGCCGGCGCGCTGGCGCGCTTCCAGCTGCAGGCTGGTCGGGGCGACCTGCAGGCTGGTGGCTTCGACCGGGGCGGCGAGTACCAGGCTCAGGACGAGCAGCGCCACGCCGGTGGCGCGCCACGGGCGGGGTCGGGCCATGCGGGCGTGCTCCATCAATAGGTGATCGTGGCGGTAACCGTATCCAGGTAGTTACCGGTCGCCGGGTTGTTCGTACTGAGGTTCAGGATCTGGCCGTAGACGATGTAGGGCACGGCCAGCCCGGTGCCGATGCCAGCCTGGGTGTTGGTGCCGGAGGTGGCACCCCAGACCAGGGTGTGTGCGGCGTCCTGGTAGAGCTGGTAGCCGACGTAGTTGTTGGCGGTCACCGCGGCGTTGGTGTTCTTCATCCGGCGGGTGGTGACGTCATTGGCGGTGCTGGCGTTGGCACCTGCATTCAGTGAAATCGTGTACGGGGTCAGTGCCGAGCACTGGGCGGTGACCGTGCCCTGGCCCAGGGTGGGGGTCGCCGTGGTCGAGGCGGCGGTGCCGAAGTCGACGTTGGTGGCCGCCGCGGCGGTGATGGTGCAGGCCTTGGTGACCACCAGGGTGACATTGAAGGTGGTGGTGTCTGCGGCCAGGGCCGGGCTGGACAGCAGAACCCCGGTCAAAGCCCAGGCAAGCGGGGAACGAAGCGCGGATCGCATGGACAACCTCCCTGACCCGAAGGTCCGTTGAACAAGGCGAAGGCGGCACGTTCGGCACCGCTTCGGCGACGGTGACCCCAGCTTAGGTGGCGTAAGTGTCTGTATTCCGTGATAAATGAGGAGGCGAAAGGGTGGCGGGGGTCACGCTTTCACTTTCCTTGCCGGAACCGTGCATGGCCCGGATCGCCAGTTGGGTGGCGTTCGTTCAGATTGTGGCCGGATCGGCGATAATGGCGGCCATGAGCGTGAATCTGAAAACCCCGCAGGAAATCGAGATGATGCGAATCGCTGGCCGCCTGGCCAGCGAAGTGCTCGACATCGTCACCCCCCACGTCAAGCCCGGTGTCACCACCGAGGAACTGGACCGCATCTGCCACGACCACATCGTGAACGTGCAGGGCGCCATTCCGGCCAACGTCGGCTACCGCGGCTTCCCGAAGACCGTGTGCACCTCGGTCAACAACGTCATCTGCCATGGCATCCCCAGCGAAGGGAAGGTGCTCAAGGATGGCGACATCATCAACATCGACGTCACCGTCATCAAGGATGGCTGGCACGGCGACACCAGCCGCATGTACTTCGTCGGCACGCCGTCGGTGATGGCCCGCCGCCTGGTGGAAACCACCTACGAAGCCATGTGGCGCGGCATCCGCGCGGTACGCCCGGGTGCCACGCTGGGCGACATCGGCCATGCCATCCAGAGCTATGCCGAAGGCGAGCGTTTCAGCGTGGTGCGCGAGTACTGCGGCCACGGCATCGGCAAGGTCTACCACGATGAGCCGCAGGTGGTGCATTACGGCCGCCCGGGCCAGGGCCTGGTGCTGCAGCCGGGCATGACCTTCACCATCGAGCCGATGATCAACGAGGGCACCCGCTACAACAAGGTGCTGCCGGATGGCTGGACCGTGGTGACCAAGGACCGCAAGCTGTCGGCACAGTGGGAGCACATGATCGCGGTCACCGAGACCGGCGTGGACGTGCTGACCCTGTCGCCGGGCGAGTCGCAGGTCTCCTGAGGATGCTGCCGGCGAGTTCGCTGCTGGACACGCCGGCCGCGTCGCTCAACGACCCGGACTGGGCTGCTGCCGCGCGCCAGGCGCTGCAGCAGGCCGACGCGCGCCTGTACCGCCGCTTCGACCAGGGCGACAACATCGAGCGCCTGCTGGCGCTGCGCGCGCGTGCCGCCGACCATCTGATCCGCCTGGCGTGGCAGCGTTGCCTGGCGGCCGATAGCGGGCTGTCGTTGTTCGCGGTGGGGGGCTATGGCCGCGGTGAACTGTTCCCGCGATCGGACATCGACCTGCTGGTGTTCGGTGATCCGCCGGCACAGTTGGCGCATGAATCCGCACTGGCACGCCTGTTCGCGCTGCTGTGGGACTGCGGGCTCGCAGTCAGCCATGCGGTGCGTTCGGCGCCGCAGTGCCGTGAGGCGGCGGCGGACCAGACCGTGCTGACTGCACTGATCGAGGCGCGCCCGATCCTGGCCGATGATGCGGCACGCCGCGCGCTGCGCGAGGCCATCGACGATCGGGAACTGTGGCCGGCACGCGCGTTTTTCCTGGCCAAGCTGGAAGAGCTGCGCAACCGCCACCAGCGTTTTGGCGACACCGCCGACAACCTGGAGCCGGACCTGAAGGATGGCCCCGGTGGCCTGCGCGATCTCAACACGCTGGGCTGGATGGCACTGCGTGCCTTCGGCGTGCGTGACCTGGAGGCGCTGGTCGGGCTCGGCCATCTGGGCGCCGACGAAGCGGCAGCACTGAAGCGCGAACGTGCGGTGCTGGCGCGGCTGCGTTTCGGCCTGCACCTGGTGGCGCGACGCCCCGAAGAGCGGTTGCGCTTCGATTACCAGAAGACCCTGGCTGCACGCCTGGGCTTTGAAGACGATGCCGAGAATCTCGGTGTCGAGAAGATGATGCAGGGCTTCTACCGCGCCGCGCTGGTGGTGCGCCGGATCAGCGACCGCCTGCTGCAGCGCTTCGAGGAGCAGTTCGACGGCGAGGCGCAGCCGGAGCCGTTGACCGTGGGCTTTTCCCTGCGCCGTGGCTACCTGGCGGCCAACGAAGCCGACTGGCCGCGCGGCGATATCGGCCAGGTGTTCGCACTGTTTGCCAGCTGGGCCAACAATCCGCAGGTGCGCGGCCTGCATTCGCTGACCGCGCGGGCGCTGGCTGAAGCGCTGCCGCTGTTGCCGGCCTACGACCAGGCCGACGCCGATGCGCGCGAGCAGTTCCTGGCGTTGCTGCGCGGCCAGCGCCCGGTCGATACGCTCTCGCGCATGGCACGGCTGGGCGTGCTTGGCCAGTGGATTCCCGCCTTCGCCCAGGTCAGTGGGCGCATGCAGTTCGACCTGTTCCATGTCTACACCGTCGACCAGCACACGCTGATGGTCCTGCGCAACATCGGCCTGTTCGCCAGCAGCCGTGCCGACGAGCGCTTCTCGATCGCGCATGAAGTGTGGCCACGCCTGCGCAAGCCGGAGCTGCTGCTGCTGGCCGGCCTGTTCCATGACATCGCCAAGGGCCGTGGCGGCGACCATTCGGAGCTGGGCGCGGTCGATGCGCGCGCGTTCTGCCAGGCGCATGCGCTGAGCACGTCCGACACCGAACTGGTGGCGTGGCTGGTCGAGCAGCACCTGCGCATGTCGGTGACCGCGCAGAAGCAGGACATCGCCGACCCGGAGGTGATCCATCGCTTCGCCACCCTGGTCGGCAGCCGCGACCGCCTGGACTACCTGTACCTGCTGACCTGCGCCGACATCGCCGGCACCAGCCCGAAGCTGTGGAATGCCTGGAAGGACCGCCTGCTGGCCGACCTGTACTTCGCCACCCGGCGCGCGCTGCGCGAGGGGCTGGAACACCCGGTGCCGGCAGCCGAGCGCGTGGCCGAGGCGCGTGACAGCGTGCGCGCGCTGGTGCGCGAGCGGGGTTACGACGATGCCACCATCGACCGCCAGTTCGCGGTGATGCCGGATGAGGGCTTCATCCGCCTGCGCCCGGAGCAGCTGGCCTGGCAGGCCGCCGCGCTGGTGCCGGTGAAGCAGGGCCAGGCGCTGGTGAAGGTACGCCGGATCAGCGTCGACGACCCCGCGCTGGAAGTATTCGTGCATTCGCCGGACCGCGACGGCCTGTTTGCCGCCATCGTGATGACGCTGGACCGCAAGGGCTACGGCATCCACCGCGCACGCGTGCTGGACGGCCCGGCCGATACCATCTTCGATACCTTCGAAGTGAACCCGGCCGATACCTTCGCCGATGGCAGCAGTGCCAATCTGGAAGCGGCGCTGCGCGAGGCACTCAGTGGTGACCTGTCGCGCCTGCGGCCGTCACGCCGGGTGGTGCCACGGCAGCTGCGGCACTTCCGCTTTGCCCCGCGCATCGAATTCCGCGATGAGCCGGGTGCAACCCGTTTCGCCCTGGTCGCTCCCGACCGCCCCGGCCTGCTGGCCGATGTGGCGTTCGTGCTGCGCAACCAGGGCCTGCGCGTGCATGATGCGCGCATTGCCACGTTCGGCGAACGCGCCGAAGACACCTTCGTGATCAGTGACGAACACGACCTCCCCCTGACTGAACCTGCCCGGCAGCAGTTGCATGACGCGATGCTGGCCTGCCTGGACCCTGATCGAAACGCCGGAGACCCCGCCTGATGGCCACCAAGCCCGCCAAGAAGACCGCCGCGACCCCCAAGAGCGCAGCGGCCCGGAAACCTGCTGCTGCCGCAACGGCCGCGAAGAAGACCACTGCGCCGAAGAAGGCCGCTGCGGTGAAGGCCCCGGCGAAGAAAGCGGCTGCAGCGAAGAAGGCACCGGCCAGGAGCGCCGAAGCCGTCCGCGCCGAAACCATCGCCCGCAAGTCGCTGCGCAAGCCGTCGGCACCGGGTGTGGAAGAGCTGAAGTTTGGTATCGAGAGTGCCTTCGAGCGCCGTGCCACCTTGACCCTGCACGAGCTGGAAGGCTCGACCAAGCCGCTGGTCAACCGCGTGATCGACGGCCTGGAGAGCGGTGAGTTCCGCGTCGCCGAGCCGGACGGCCAGGGCGGCTGGAAGGTCAATGAGTGGCTGAAGAAAGCCGTGCTGCTGTATTTCCGCGTCAACGACATGGCGGTGGTCGATGCGCGCCCGGCGCCGTTCTGGGACAAGGTTGAATCGCGCTTCGCCGGCTATGACGAAGCGAAGTTCCGCCGTGGTGGCGTGCGCGTGGTGCCGGGCGCGATCGCCCGCCGCGGTACCTACTTCGGCAAGGACGTGGTGCTGATGCCGAGCTTCACCAACATCGGCGCCTACGTCGGCGAAGGCACCATGGTCGACACCTGGGCCACCGTCGGTTCGTGCGCGCAGATCGGCCAGCACTGCCACCTGTCCGGTGGCGCCGGCATCGGCGGCGTGCTGGAGCCGCTGCAGGCCAGCCCGACCATCATCGAGGACCATTGCTTCATCGGCGCGCGTTCGGAAGTGGTGGAAGGCGTGGTGGTGGGCCACCACAGCGTGATCGGCATGGGCGTGTTCCTCAGCCAGAGCACCCGCATCTACAACCGCGCCACCGGCGAGATCACCTACGGCTACATCCCGCCGTACAGCGTGGTGGTGTCCGGCTCGCTGCCGAGCAAGGACGGTACCCATTCGCTGTACTGCGCGGTGATCGTCAAGCAGGTTGATGCCAAGACCCGCAGCAAGACCAGCGTCAACGACCTGCTGCGCGGCCTGGCCGACTGAAGGTGGCTGCGCCGGAGGATCTGGCGCAGTCCGCGATCTACCGGCATCCGTCCGACACCCTGTTCGGGCGGATGCTGCCGCGCCTGCTGCACGCCCCGCGCTGGACCCGGCTGCGCCGCGCACTGTCGCGGCGCTGGCCGATGCCGGCGATGGTCAGCGATGTGCGCGATGTGGTCTACGTGAGCTGGTGGGTCGATGTGCGCCACGCACCATCGCCACCGCCGGGCCATCATTACGTGGTCCATGCCGGACGTACGCCTTACACCATCCTCAGCTACCGTCACGGCCACTTCGGGCCGGCGTTGGCCGGACCGCTGCGCTCCCTGATGCCGTCTCCAAGGCAGAGCAACTGGCGCTGGTACCTGCGTCGTGACGACGCTCCGGACGGGACACCGGTGGTGCTGTTCGACCGCAACGTGATGGACCAGCTGCCCTTCGTCGCCGGCGCGCGTGCCTTCAGCGATGCCATGCAGCCGCATCTTTCCACCCGCTTCGAACATGCGGTGCGCACTGATGGCCGTGGGAATACCCGGATCGAAGGCGGGCAGGGCAGTGCGCCGGAGCTGTACCTGCAGTGGCAGGCTGCTGCGGGCTGGGAGGACGCGGCATGGACGGCGGCTTTCGGTGGCCATCAGGCCCTCCTGCGTTTCCTCACCTGCCAGGACGAGGCCATCGCCCGTACCTGCGACTGTCGCTGGGCCAGCACCCGTATCGCGCTGCCGGTCGAGATCGACCGCCTGCAGCCGCTGCAGCTTGAAGGCGAGCTGCAGTGCCCGCGCCTGCAGGCGCTGGGTGTGAACCTGACCGAGGGGCTGGCCTTCCTGCTGCCACGGGTGCCGTTCCGGGTCGTGTCCGAGCGCCTGTTGTGAGATTCTGGCCCTCTGTTTTCCAGCATCACAGATGGCCATGAGCACCACTGTCTACGGTTTGAAGAACTGCGATACCTGCAAGAAGGCGACCAAGTGGCTGGACCGCTTCGGCGTGCCGTACACCTTCGTTGACTACCGCGACAACAAACCCAGTCCGGAAACCCTGCTGGCGTGGGCAGCGCAGCTGGGTGGCCTGGCGGCGATGGTGAACAAGTCGTCCACCACCTGGCGGCAGTTGCCGGACAACCGCAAGGCCGCCGATTCCGAGGCCGAATGGAAGCTGCTGCTGCGCGAGTACCCGCAGCTGATCAAGCGCCCGCTGGTGGTCACCGCCGACGGCACGGTCAGCCAGGGTTTCAGTGACAACGGCTTCAAGGCTCGCTTCGGCGTGGGTGACGCATGAGCGCGGTCCTCGACCTGACCTGCGAACTGATCGCACGACCCTCGGTGACGCCGGATGATGCTGGCTGCCAGGCACTGCTGGCGGCACGCCTGAAGCAGGCCGGGTTCCAGTGCGATCACCTGCGCCTGGGCGAGGTCGACAACCTGTGGGCGACCCACGGCCAGGGCGCGCCGGTACTGGTACTGCTGGGCCATACCGACGTGGTGCCGACGGGTCCGCGCGAGGCCTGGACCAGCGACCCGTTCACGCCGCAGATCCGCGATGGCGTGCTGTATGGCCGTGGCGCCGCCGACATGAAGGGCAGCGTGGCCGCGTTCGTGGTCGCCGCCGAGCAGTTCGTCGCCGCGCATCCCGATCACCCCGGTACGCTGGCGGTGCTGCTGACCAGCGACGAGGAGGGCGACGCCATCGATGGCGTGCGCCACGTCGCACGGTTGTTCGCCGAACGCGGCCAGCGCATCGACTGGTGCATCACCGGTGAGCCGTCATCGACCGCGATCCTGGGCGACCTGCTGCGCGTGGGGCGTCGTGGCAGCCTGTCGGCCAAGGTGCGCGTGCAGGGCGTGCAGGGCCACGTGGCGTATCCGGAAAAGGCACGCAACCCGATTCACCAGGCGGCTCCGGCCCTGGCCGAACTGAGTGCACGGCGCTGGGACGAAGGCTACGAGAGCTTTCCGCCGACCAGCCTGCAGATCTCCAACATCCACGCCGGCACCGGTGCCAACAACGTGATTCCCGGCGAGCTCGAAGTGGATTTCAACATCCGCTACAACCCGCACTGGGATGCGCCGAAGCTGGAGGCGGAGATCACCGCACTGCTGGACCGGCATGGCCTGCAGTACACGCTGAAGTGGCACCGCAGCGGTGAGCCGTTCTACACCCCGGAAGGCACGCTGCGCGCCACCGCCCGTGCAGTGCTGGCCGAGCACATCAGCCGTGCCCCGGAAGAAAGCACCGGCGGCGGCACGTCCGATGCCCGCTTCATCGCGCCGCTGGGTGCGCAGTGCATCGAAGTGGGGCCGGTGAACGCCAGCATCCATCAGGTGGACGAGAACGTGCGCGTGGACGAACTGGAAGCACTGCCCGGGCTGTACCAGCGGCTGGTGGAACGGCTGCTGGTGTGAGCCTGCGACGGTGGGTGCCGACCGTTGGTCGGCACGCCCCCCGCCGGAGCTACATCTCTGTAGAGCCGAGCCATGCTCGGCTGATGTCTACCGGCAGAAGCAGCCGAGCATGGCTCGGCTCCACTATTCCGAAAAGAGGAAGAACGGCGGCTCGACCGCTTTCTTCCAGTAACTCGGCGCCGCCATGTAGAAGCGCTGCGCCTCGGCCTTGGCAAACCAGCGCGCCGCCGCCTCGGTGTCCTTCTCCACCCCCGGCGCGCTGCGGCCCAGCAGCAGCCCGGCGAAGTACTGGCCGAACACATTGCCCTTCTCGCCAGCGCGCTGGTACAGCTGCAGCGCACGCGCCGGATCGCGCGGCAGTCCCATGCCCCCCTCCAGCAGCGCGCCCAGGTCTACCTGCGCTTCGGCATCGCCACGCTCGGCACGGCGCTGGATCTGCGCAACCCGCGGATGCACGGTGTCATCCTGTGCGGCCACCGCATCCGGCAGTCGCGACGACGAACTCGGGTATCGCTTGTAGATCATTTCGCGCAGGTCCCAGCGCAGCGCCTGTTGCGCGTCGCCACGCTGACGATAGGCCTTGGCGAGTTCGTAGAACGCATAGGGATTGCCGTGGTAGGCCGCCGCCAGATAGGCGCGTTCGCCACGTCGCCAGGATGCGCGCAGCACCGGTGCCGGGTTGATGTGGGGGCTGTCGGCATGGCGCAGCGTGCCGGAGATCCAGATCCGGCCCAGTGCTTCTTCCGCCTTGGTGTTGTGGAAGGTCCAGGGGGCGACCGCTGCGGCACGCTCGTAGTAGGCGATGGCGCGCGGATCGTTGAAGCGCTCGAAGGTTTGCGCGGTATCGAAGGCACCCTCGAAGCTGCCGTCGGTGCCGCGTTGTTCCAATGCCTGCCGCTGGGATTGCGGCAGCGTAGAAGGCGGGGGCAGGGTCTGGCAGGCCGCCAGGCCCAGGCAGAGCAGGGCGGCCAGTGCCCCGATGCGTCCATTGCAGTGTTGCATTCCTGTTACACCGGTTCAGGGCGCGCCATTATGCGCCTCAGGCGTGGTTGCCGACGCAACTGTTGCGCCGCGCCGGAAACAGGGGTAGGGTCGATGCCATGTCGATCCGCCTGGCCACCGCCGTCAATAACAACAACCGCAATAATCTGCGCGCGAATAATCGTGCGCGGCCGATGCGGGACTGCGCCCTGGGTAGATAGACAGCAACACACGCCCGGACACCAGAAAACCCGCATCAGCCGATGCGGGTTTTTTTGTGCCCGGGCGCCGCCCACCCGGGCCTGGATGCCCGGTCGAACACCTTCCCACCCGTGAAATTCCCCAACAGGAGCTCCCCCATGTGTTCGATCTTCGGAATCTTCGGCCTGCAGGCCGGTGACGATCTTCCGGCCCTGCGCCGCCATGCGCTGGAACTGTCGCAGCGCCAGCGCCACCGTGGCCCGGACTGGAGCGGCGTGTACCTCGACGAAGGCGCGCTGCTGGTCCACGAGCGGTTGGCCATCGTCGACCCGGCCGGTGGTTCGCAGCCGCTGCTGTCGGCCGATGGCCAGCTGGCGCTGGCGGTCAACGGCGAAATCTACAACCACCAGCAACTGAAGGCCGCACTGACTACCGCCTACGACTTCCAGACCGGTTCGGACTGTGAAGTGATCAACGCGCTGTACCGCCAGGGCGGATCGCCGGCGCAGTGGCTGGAGCAGCTCAACGGCATCTTCGCCTTCGCCCTGTGGGATCGTGCTGCCGGACGCGTGCTGGTGGCGCGGGATCCGGTTGGCGTGGTGCCGTTGTACTGGGGCCACGATGCCCAGGGGCGCCTGCGCGTGGCCTCGGAAATGAAGGCGCTGGTCGATACCTGTGCCGACGTCGCGCAGTTCCCGCCGGGCCACTATTTCGACAGTGCCCGTGGTGAGCTGGTGCGCTACTACCAGCAGCCGTGGCGCGACTATGCCGACGTGCAGGGCCGCCAGGCCGATCTGGCCGAACTGCGCCAGGCGTTCGAGCATGCGGTGGAACGCCAGCTGATGAGCGATGTGCCGTACGGCGTGTTGCTGTCCGGTGGCCTGGATTCGTCGCTGGTGGCGGCAGTTGCCGCACGCTACGCGCGTCGCCGCATCGAGGATGGTGGGCAGACCGAAGCCTGGTGGCCGCGGCTGCATTCGTTCGCGATCGGTTTGAAGGGCTCGCCTGATCTGGCCGCCGCCGCGATCGCCGCCGAGGCACTCGGCACCGTGCACCACGGCTTCGAATACACCTTCGAGGAAGGCCTGGATGCACTGCCGGAAGTGATCCGCCACATCGAGACCTACGACGTCACCACCATCCGTGCATCGACGCCGATGTTCCTGCTGGCGCGACGGATCAAGGCGATGGGGGTGAAGATGGTGCTGTCCGGCGAGGGCAGCGACGAGATCTTCGGTGGCTACCTGTACTTCCACAAGGCACCGGATGCGCGCGAATTCCACGACGAGCTGGTGCGCAAGCTCGATGCCCTGCACAACTACGATTGCCTGCGTGCCAACAAGTCGATGATGGCCTGGGGCGTGGAGCCGCGCGTGCCGTTCCTGGATCGTGAGTTCCTCGACGTGGCGATGCGCTTCGATGCCGCGCACAAGATGGTCGGTGCCGGGTTCGGTGGCCGTCGCATCGAGAAGGCGGTGCTGCGCGAGGCGTTCGATGGCTACCTGCCGGACAGCATCCTGTGGCGCCAGAAGGAGCAGTTCAGCGATGGCGTCGGCTACGGCTGGATCGACGGGCTGAAGGCGCATGCCGAAGCGCAGGTGAGCGACCGTGTGCTGGCGGCTGCCGACAAGCGCTTCCCGCACAACCCGCCGCAGACCAAGGAGGCGTACTACTACCGCCACCTGTTCGAGCAGTTCTTCCCGAGCCGCGCGGCCGCCGAGACCGTGCCGGGCGGCAAGTCGATTGCCTGTTCGTCGCCGGCGGCCATTGCCTGGGACGCCAGCTTTGCGGCGGCGGCCGACCCTTCCGGCCGCGCGATCGTCGGCGTGCACGAACAAGCCCTGGCGTAATGCTTCCGCCGGGCACGGCGCGGCGCTACCGAGCGATGGTAGCGCCGGGCCATGCCCGGCGGGCACAAACGACTTAATCCCCTCCGTCCCCTTTTTGTATGATCGCCCCCTGCGCATTGGGGAATGTTCATGGACGTACAGGCGAGCGGCGGCATGCGGCCCACGAAATGGGGATGGCGTTATCTGGCCTGGGCCGGTGTCCCGCTGCTGGCCGGCGTGCTGCTGGCGCGCTATGCCGGGCCGGCCGCCCCCGAGGCGGTTGCGCGTACCACGGTCGCTGCCGAAGGCAGCTGGGCACGGCATCTGGCGTCACCGCTGGGCCTGTTCCTGCTGCAGCTGCTGGTGCTGTTGCTGGTAGCCAAGGGCGCCGGTGCGCTGCTGAAGCGGCTGGGCCAGCCGGCGGTGATCGGCGAGATGGCGGCCGGCCTGATGATGGGCCCGCTGGTGCTCGGCAGCCTGTTGCCGCAGCTGCATGGTGCCCTGTTCCCGGTCAGTTCGCTGGGCCCGCTGGGCATGCTCAGCCAGCTGGGTGTGCTGATGTTCCTGCTGGTGGCCGGTGCCGAGCTGGACCTGGCGGCGCTGCGCGGGCGCCGGTGTTTCGCCTTCACGGTCAGTCATGCCGGCATCGCGGTGCCGTTCGTGCTCGGCGTCGCCCTCGCAATCTGGCTGTATCCGCAGCACGGCCCGCAGGGCGTGGGCTTCACTGCATTCGCACTTTTCGTTGGTATTTCGATGAGCATCACGGCCTTCCCCGTGCTGCTGCGCATCCTTGCCGACCGCGGTATCACGCAGACACCGCTGGGGCAGACCGCCATCGCCTGCGCGGCATTGGGCGATGCCACCGCATGGTGCCTGCTGGCGCTGATCGTGGCGGCTGCACAGGCCAGCGGATGGCTGCCGGCCAGCCTCAACCTGCTGTGCGTGGTCGCCTTCGTGGCGCTGATGCTGGGGCTGGTGAAGCCGTGGTTCGCCCGCCAGCAGATCGTGCCGGGGCGTGAAGGGCGCTGGCTGCTCGGCATGCTGCTGCTGTCGCTGGGCAGTGCCCTGATCACCGAGATGCTCGGCATCCATGCGCTGTTCGGTGCATTCGCTGCGGGGGTGGCGGTGTCGTCCAACGCGCAGCTGCGCAACCTGTTGATGGCCCGCGTCGAGCCGTTTGCGGTGACCCTGCTGCTGCCGTTGTTCTTCGCCATGACCGGCCTGCGCATGCGCGCCGATGCGCTGCAGGCCAGCGACATCGTGCTGTGCGCGGTGGTGATCGCGGTAGCCACGGCCGGCAAGCTGCTGGGCACCTTCAGTGCCGCACGCAGTGCGGGCATGCCCACGCGCGAGGCGTGGCGGTTGGGCGCGCTGATGAACACCCGGGGCCTGATGGAGCTGATCGTGCTCAACCTGGGCTACGAGCTGGGCCTGCTCGGCGACCGCCTGTTTGCAGTGCTGGTGATCATGGCGCTGGTGACCACGGCGATGACCGGGCCGCTGCTGAACCTGATCGAGCGGCGCAGGGGCTGACCCGGTAGCGCCGCGCCGACATTCTGTGGAGCCGAGCCCATGCTCGGCTCCGCGCCAGAAGCAGCCGAGCATGGGCTTGGCTCTACAGCGTGCAGCGCACCCTTGGGCATGTGGGTGCCGCCGTCAGCGCGCTGGCACCAGCGTCATCGTGTGCTGCGCCTTGCCGGGCAGGAACGGCGTCGGCCGCCCATGCACCCAGTCTTCGTGGCCGGCGCCCCAGTACGGCGACAGCGGGTGCCCGCTCTGGCCGCCGGGCATGTGCACGATGCCGTCGGCCTCGTGGCCGGGCGAGACCACCATGCGCTCGGAGGCGCCGAAGTTCGGCGTCTGCACCCGCGGCATATCACGGTCGCCGGGCAGCTGGTCGGCGGGCATGCACAGCCAGCGCTTGGCAACCTCGGGCAACGCCCGTGCGATCGGGTGGCAGAGCGCCGCGGTGTTGCGTTCGCCCCAGGTGCGCTTGGCCAGCGGGCCCTGCTTGGCCAGCTCGCTCTCGGTGCGGCGTGCGGCATCAAGCAGCAGCGTGTCCCAGCTGTCGTAGGCCGGTGGCAACAGGTTGGCGGGGCGCTGCTGCAGCATCGGCCAGGCCACACCTTCCAGCTGCGCCAGGCGCGGATCCAGATAGTCATCGCCCAGCTGCGCGTTGGCCGGGGCCAGCAGTGCATCGGACAAGGTATCCATCACCTGCGTGCGGAACGCGCGCACCACCCGGTAGCTGACCGAGCTGGCCGAGGCCCGGCCGCCCCACTGGTGGCTGACGGACTTCAACCGCTTCAGCGCAGGATCGTTACTGCCTTCGATGACGTCATGCAGCAGTGCCCACCAGCGCTGCAGGAACACGGCGCGGTCGTCGAGCTGGATCGCCAGCAGGTCGTGTTCGTCGAAGCGCTCCTGGATCGCCAGCAGGTCGCGGATCTGCCGCGCGCGCGCGCCAAGGTCATAGCCAGCGTTGCCGACGGTAGCCAGCGCCTCGCCGTCGAGGACGCGACCGTTGGCGGTCCACAGGCGATGGTTGGGGGGATCGATCAATGCCGGTGAGGCATCGCTGCGGATTGGCCATGGCGCGCAGTCCTGGTTGCTGGCGGCGGTGAAGCCGGCCGGTGCACAGCCCGGACCACGATCCGGGCGGGCGCCGATCAGCCGCCAGGCGATGCGTCCGCTGCGGTCGCCGACCACCAGGTTCTGCGCGGGGATGCCGGCGTGGTCGGCGAACTGCAGGGCACCGTCCAGGTCACCGGCACGGGCCAGGTCACCGAAGTCCAGGCGCACCGCGCCGGGCAGGTGGGCGACCCAGCGCAGCGCATCGCCACTGCCATCGGCATGGGTATGCAGGATCGGGCCCCAGGCGGTTTCGCGCACCGGGAACAGCACGTCGGCCTGGCCAGCCACGGCGATGCGTTCTTCATGCACGGTCACGGCGGCGTTGGTCGGTTCAGTGCGGTAATCGGCGGTATCGATGTAACTGTTGGTGAAGCCCCAGGCCACGTGCCCGTTGCTGCCGACGATCACCGCCGGCAGGCCGGGCAGCGAGAAGCCGGTGACGTCGACCTGGCCGCCCGCGGCCTGCGGGTCGGGATAGCGCAGGCGCACACGGAACCACAGGCCGGGCGCGCGCAGGCCCAGGTGCATGTCGTCGGCGACGATCGCGCGACCGTCGGCGGTGAGTGCACCGGCCACCGCGAAGTTGTTGCTGCCGATGACATCGGCCTCTTCCTGCCCGGTGCCTGGCGTCCCCTTCAACGTGCGCAGATCCAGCTGGCTGGCATCGGGGAGCGTGGCGTTGCCGGCCGGTTCGCCGAACAGCGGTGCATCCCATTCGGTGCCGTCGTGGGCGATCAGCGCGTACAGCGCGGGCGGCACCACTGCGCGGATGCGGCTGAGCGCAAGCTCGGTCTGGTTGTCCGGGTCCTGCAGGTCGGCGTACATGGCCAGCCCGGCCAGCACGCTGTCGCTGGCTTTCCACGGTTGCGGTGACTGCCGCAGCAGCAGGTACGCCCACGGCCGCACGGAAAGGCCGGCCAGCCCTTCGTTGACACCGTCGACGTAGGCACGCACGGCCGCGCCGTTGTCGCCCAGCGCGGCCTGCAGGTTCGCCTCGGTGCGCGCGCGCAGGCGATGCACGCGCATGCGTTTGTCGGCGTCGATGGCCTTCGGTCCGAACAGCGCCGACAGCTCACCGGCGGCGCTGCGGCGCATCAGGTCCATCTCGAAGTAACGTTCCTGCGCATGCACGCGGCCCAATGCACGCATCGCGTCGGCCTGGCTGCCCGCAGTGATGGTGACCACGCCCAGCGCATCGCGCTCGATGGTGACCGGCTTGGCCAGCCCCGGCAGCGCATGCTCGCCGTCGAGGTCGGCCAGGCTGCCGCGCAGCAGCAGCCACAGGACCAGTGCGGTGACCAGTACGATGGCGATCAACACGCCCAGCACCCAACGCCATGTACGTCGCATCGCACGTCCTTTCCGAACTCGTGGGCCGATTGTAGCCGCAGGCGCAACTGCGACTGATTCCGATTAGATCACCGTATTTTGAAATGCGGCACCCTATGTCACATCGATTCACAGGAGCCCCCCCCATGAAAGGCAACCCGGACGTCATCGCCTGCCTGAAGGAACTGCTGCGCGGCGAGCTTGCAGCCCGCGACCAGTACTTCATCCATTCCCGCCGCTACGAGGATCAGGGCCTGTTCGCGCTGTACGAACGCCTGAACCACGAGATGGAAGAGGAAACCCAGCACGCCGATGCGCTGCTGCGCCGGATCCTGTTCCTCGGCGGCGACCCGGACATGCGTCCGCATGCCACCGAGCCGGGCAAGACCGTGGAAGAGATGCTGCAGAAGGATCTCGACACTGAATACGCGGTTCGGAACAATCTGGCCGCCGGCATGAAGCTGTGCGAAGAGAACGGCGACTACGTGAGCCGCGACATCCTGCTGGCGCAGCTGAAGGACACCGAGGAAGACCACGCCTGGTGGCTGGAGCAGCAGTTGGGCCTGATCAAGCGCATCGGCCTAGAGCTGTACCAGCTGAGCAAGATCGACGGCAACGGCGCCCCGGCGCACTGAGCCGGCACCGCTCTCTGTAGAGCCGGGCCATGCTCGGCTGCTGTTGGATCCGAGTCGAGCATGGCTTGTATGTTCCTCCCGGCTCCTACGCGGTATGTAGGAGCCAGGGTGGAGGGACCGTCAAGCATGCATCTGCGGATACCAGCCGACAGACGAGTCGAGCGATCCCCATCCCGCACACGAACGTCGATAA